>MDLB01000074.1 GCA_001730085.1 PVC group bacterium (ex Bugula neritina AB1) | reverse complement strand
AACAATCCTTTGGTATTTTGAAAAGAATTTTTAATATGAAGAGAGCTTCTTATATTTCTTCTGAGAAAGTCTTAGGCGAATGTCTTTTAAAATCCATTTGCTTTAATCTTAACAAAGCGGTTAGAAGGATCTCCATGTATTTAACTTAATAAATTAACTTTAATGCCAATAATTACATTAAAATAAAGTCCATTGACTAATCCTTCTTTCGTTACTATTTCATTTTATATCAATATTTTAGACTTCCATTCAGTTTCTTTTGATTTTTTTCCTTTTTTACATCCGTTTTATCTATTTTTCAGAGGTTTCTACATATGTGTGCCTTTAAAGTGATTAGAAAATAAATGAATATTTTTATATAAGGAAAGTCTCATCATGATTTATAGGTTACTTGATTTTTTTTAATATGCAAGCGCTATGAAAGCTTAAATTTTTAACTAGATAGAGATAGTTTTTTTGTGTATTTAAAAAGATGTTCAAATGAGTGAAAATCCTCGTCGACTTCTGAATCTTTTTGAAAGTTTTCAAAAAGGTCTAGAGAGTCTATTGCTTTTTTGTATTTTACAACAATATCACTCTCTAATGTTTTGACTTCTTCCCACTTTTCTGAATCGAAAGTCGCGATCAGTTCGACAAGGTCCTTTGGTAACTTATCTTCTATAGATTGATAATAAGTATTGAGTTTGTATAAATCAAAGCAGTTTTGAATAATTTTTTTGTTATTTTTATCCTCGGTCTCACTGGTCTCACTAAAGAAAAGAGAGTCGAAAATTTTTTTCAAATCTGGACAAGGAAAATCGCCTAACTCTACTAGGGTAGAGATGATTCTGATTGAGAGCTTGCTTTTAGTATTATCTAGGCTTAGCTTTTCTGCTGCAGGAGTTATTTTTTTTAATAAAGATTCCTCTAATCGGTCGAACGTAGAGTAACTTTCTAAAAGATTTTGAATTGGATCTTCTGTATCGCTTGAAAAAGATTGGATAGAAAGGTAAGCATTTAGTGTTTCAAATAGATCTTTTGTTTCCGATAATATTGAATAGACTTCTTGTAAATCATTATCGCTGCTTGGTGTTAGGAAGACTTTTAAAGATCTAATGGCTTTACTTTTCAAATAGTCAGAATCTTTTAAAGCGTCTATGTTTAATATTTCTAGGTTGCTTAGTATATTTTCCAACGAACCTTCTCTCCGCTCGATTCTTTTTAGAATAGGGATGTTCTTTGAATTAGCATGATAGGTTTTTATAGTATTATTTCTTTTATATTCTATTTCTAAATTTTTTATATATAAATTAGAGGTTTCAGTGTTAATAATATTTTCTTGGAAAAAATGATGTATAAAAGGGTCGTATTTTTGATCTTGTTTCGATGAAGCCTCTTTTAAAATATCTATGATTGATGTTAATAGCATCCATTTGTCCGTTTCTAATAATGGTTTCTTTTCGTAGGTCTTCTTGACTTCTTTTAAAATATTTTGATAGGTTACAAGAAGAGAGTCTAGAGGAACACTTTCTAATATGGTTTTTGTAGATCCGCTTGTGTCTTTTAAATATTTTTCTAGTTTTTTTATAAGACTATCTTTCATATCAACTAAAATCAGGCTTATATATTTAGCGCTAGAGGAATTTTTGTCTTTTGATACGCTCAGACTATTAAGTTGATTTTTGAAGAGGTTTAGTATTTCTTGAACTTGATGATCGAAAAGACCCCTTAAAAATGGATAACCAGGGAGGAAAGCTTTTTCTATCATTGAATTTAGAGAGTGCAATAGAGGTTTGATTGCATCGAATGCTTCTATTTTTAACTCGTTTGTGAGAAAAGATTCGGATATCTTCTTTTGTTCATCTAAAACCCTCCTAAGCTTTTCAGATACTTCCTTTATGGATTCTTTACAGTGTCTAAATGAATTTATATCTGTTTCTGCATCGATTATTATTGGTAAATAAGTAGAAGATTCTTTTTGGGTGAGATTAGATATTTTTTCCTCTATTTCTAAGCATAGATTCTCTATTTCTGGCACGGCGCTAGGTAGTATGTTAGGAAAGAAAGGGTTTTCCAATCTTCGAAATACTTCATACTTGCCAGTGAAATGATCTATGGCATCTTTTAAAGCTTTGTAACGTTTATCAGCAGCTTCTTTAGCTTCTTTTTCTTTGGCAGCTGCGAGATCTTTTTCGGAACCGAAAAGCGGTGACTCCGTAGCTTCGACTGTTGAATCAGTGATAGAAGATTTTGTATTTGCATTATTTGAATCAGAGAGATTATTTTTTTGTACCCGTTTAAAAAGAGTCCAACCCAGAGGTACTGATAGGATTAAAATATTAAGAACACATGTTGCTATAAAGATTTTAGACAAAATAGGGTTTGTAAGTATATATAAGCTGGCCACAGAAAGTCCTAGTCCGGCAAAGAACAATACGATATTGAAGAGAAAAATGACAAAAATGATTTTTATATCTGAAAGAGCTGAGGTTTTGGAACCATAGCTTTCTTTTGTAAAAAACTTATTTTGTTTGATTAATAAAATGATTACCATAGATATATTTCCTATAAAACCTACAGTAAGAAAAGATATGGATAAAATATTGACGGTTAAAACTTGGTTGATGGGAATTAGTTTTAAAGCGAACAAAGCAGAAAAAATAATGAAAAACGTGCAAAGTATAGTAACAGAAAATATTTTTTGTAAGGAAATATTATTCGTTTTGTTTATCACGTTTACTGTGGATATATTTCTATTAACTTGAACTTCAGTAGCGTTATTATCATAGATAAGAACGCTCGATGAAGATTCCTCGAAGGGTGTTGAGGGAGAAAGACTTACAGAAATATCTTGCAAAGAGAGTATTAAGAAAAAGTGAAAGAAAAATCTATAGTAAAGATGCTTAATCATGATGTTTCTCCAAATTTTATATTTAATAAATAAAATTTTATCTATAAATTTTAACAGATATTTAATTAAAAGTAAATATAAATTATAAATAAACAATTTATATTTTATTTAAAAATATAAATAAATTTAAATATATTGAATAAATATTTTTTTTATAATAAAAACTATTTAGGATGTGAGTTTTTTCCGAAATAACAAACTGTTGTAAAATTTCTTTCAATGAAGACGATGAGGCTATTTTTCAAGAATCCCGAGATGTTTATTTTTAAGTTATTTCTATGATATCTAAGTAACTTCTTTAAGATGATCTTTCCAACGTTTCGTTTAGGTCATTTTTAGAGTTGACTTCTGAATAAGTAAAAGCAGTGGGTTTAGATATTTGAAAGAAAAGACTTCTACTTGTTGATTGAAAAAATTCTTGATCACGTCGTTCTCTAAAATTTGAATCACTTTTGTAAATATGTGGGTCTTTTGTGCAATCTAGGTGCAAATTTTCAAAACGGTTCTCCAAAAAGGCTCCGGTTGAGTCGTAAGTTTGGGAATCCAATGTATCAGACAGATACAAGTCTTCAGAAAATTCTTCTAGAGTAGACTCACTTCTTGTTTTCACACTTTCATAGAAATCGTTATAAGATTTGAATACTTTTTCTATTTTGAGATCTCCAAAATGCTCAATGAAAGATTTATGGAAACTTTCCATGAAATGGTGAAATTTTTTTATAAGAGGCTTATCATAATTACTGCTTAAGCCCGATAAGCTTTTTATTATAAGAACGGGTTTTTTTTGAACCTCGTCCCAGTCGAAGTTGTCTATTGTTAAGTCTTTAAAATAAATATGAGTTTTCTTTAAAGAATTCAAAAAGTTAAAAGATGTATAGATTATTCTTTTTATTTTGTTTTGAGCCGAGATAGATATTTCTTCCTCGGGTGTTTTGTTAAGACTTCCCTCCTTATAGATATCAACTAGAGCTTTTGTGAGAGATTGTGAGAAACGTTTTTCGTAGTATACAAGTGATCGATCTCTATATTCCACGTTTAAGGTTGGAGAGATGTTAGGATTAGAAAGTGACATGACTTGAGTAACTGTGAAAAAATCTTCAAGTTCAGAAAAAGACGTCATTGGAAAATGTGTTACGGATCCAGATAGATTTCTTACGGGAAGTTTTTTTTCATATGGAGATAAAAAGCTTTTAACAAAACATTCTACGGTTTTCGATTCTTGTTCCTTGATATTGGCCCACTTTGCTTCAAGAACATCAAAACTAATCAAGCTATCTAGATCTTGTCTTTGGGGCAAGATTTCGTTTAGAGCATTATTGAGGTTTTGGATAGTAGGGACAATGGTATCTTTATATTTTTCTATTGAATCCAAGAAAATTCTTTCTGCCTTATATAGCTTGACAATTTTTATAAATATTTTTTTATTTTCAGGGGTAAAAGATATTGCCGGGAAGTCTTGTTGTGATGTATCTTGGGATTCTTTTTGTATAGAGTCTTGAAGTTTTTGGATTTTTTGTAAAAAACTTTTCTTAAGAATATTAAATTTTGATGTTTCTGAAGAACTTGTTTCCTTTTTACTATCTATTTGATGTTCTTGTTCAGAGATAGGGGGCGATTTTTCTGAGAAGCTTTTGGAGGTTTCATCAATAGCTTTATCTATATTTATATCGGAAAGAAGATTTCGAAGACTTTTCTTGTATTGTTGTTGAAAATTTTTAAAATTTTCTTTCAAAGATTGATCAAATTTTTTTAGAGTATATATTACGAGCTTATCAAAATTTTGATTCTCAAGAGGTTTTTTTAACATAAAATTTTTATCTGAGAGAGTCGGTTTCCTCACTTTTAGAAAGGTTTCGCTTTTTAAGTTTTTTATTATATTTTCAAGCATATCTTTGGTGTATTTGGTAACATTAGAGAGAGTTTTTTCGTAATGTTTAGATGAAGATAGAAAAAAATCATCATCACTAGGAGATTCAAGAGCAAAAGAAAGGTCCTTTTGGAGATCTGTGGAAGAGAGGTAGGATATATGATTTATCATTTCTTCTGTTTGTGATATAAATGGTGTAATGCTTTTTAAGTTATTAAGCTGTGATTCTAAATGTAGAAAGAGTTCATCGAATTTTAAATCGTCATGATCGATGGTTATAATGCCTTTGCAAAGAGACTTTAGATCAGATACATATGTTGAATGTGTCTTATAAGCTGAACTCACGGTTGAAAGCCTGACTTTGTTTTTTTTCAAAGTTTCAATATGTCGAAGGTTGGAGTAAATGTCACTACTCTGCGGAGTAAAAATAGATTTGAACTGTGTTTTTTCTTGTGAATGTAAAAACTGTGAATCCGCTTCTAGGATGCTTTTTGATAATGTTTCATATTTTTTTTGAAAAAACTCTAGATCTTTCTTCATTTCATTGTTCAGATTTTCTAATATTAGATATTTCTTATTTTCTAGCTCTTTTTTATATGAATCATTAAGGTGTGAAACCTTTTTTTCTAATTCTTTTAAATTATTAAAAATAGAGTTGATTGCTGTAAGATTTCTTTTGTCGAAAGATAAATTTTCGATGGTTGCTCTACTTGCTTGAGATAGATGGGTAATGTTTTCTTCCAAGGCTTTGAAAGAAGATAATATAGAGTCAAGAACTGCTGCTGTTTCGAGAAAGTTTTTTGACTGCGTATCGATATCTTTTATTTTTTTTTCTAAGACTGTGATTCTTTCTGGAATACGAGTGTCACTTGTTTGTAAGTTTAGCGGATTGGTGATGAGTTTTGCATAGGTCTCTTTTTGGCTTTTTATATAACTTATAGATTTTTCTATATTTTTTACTCTTTCAAGGTTTATTTTGTTTAGCGATTGATCAGGAAGTTTTTCTTTTAAACCTATATAGGTTTTTTGGTCTGAGTAATCTAAAGAAGAAATTTTTACAAGATCATCGTTAACATGCTGTTCTAAGATTGATAAATGTTCTTTAGCAGATTTTTCTAATGCTGTGATTTCATGGTTGAGTCTGTGGGAGATTTCTATTAAGAAAAATTGATTTTTTCTTTTAAATTCGAAATCTGTCTTAGAAAAATTCACTCTTGAATTACTTATTGTATTAAAAACAGTAGCTATCGCTGTTATAAGTTTGTCAATTTCTCCCAATTGATCACTCTCTTTAGAGTGTGTCTTTTTTATATTGGGGATTTTTTTATAGCAAGATTTAAAAAACACTTTTAGTTTAGTTAATTCGTCGCCTAAGAGTTTTGATTCAGAGGCGAGATTTTTTTCCATTGTTGAGAGGTTTGAAAGGTTTTGAGAGATTTGTGCCGAGTTTAGAGAGAGGTTTTGTTTTTCTTCTTCAGTAGGTTTTGGATAAAATGTCTCGATGCTTGGTGTGTTTGTATTTGTTAAACTTTTTATAAGAAAATTATTAACTTTTAATATTTCTAGGGTCTTTCTTAAAGAGGTACATGATTTTTCTAAAGAATAGTACTCTTTTAAGATACTTTCGGGATCATCCTTGAGATTTAGACTTTTTTGAATATTTTTGTATGTTTCTTCTATATCTTTCATTTTGATAGAAGCTTCTTTTGATTTAGAAGAAAAAGATTTTTGAAGATTATCTCTTTCAAGGAGGATATGGTTGCGAAGCTTTCGAGAAAATGAATCTAGTTGTTTAGAGGGAATCAATGCCACTGGAAATGTTTTTAAATTTTCAAGTATTTGATCTATTGAAAAAATCCAAGATAGTAGAGAGTTTTCTAAGAAAGGGTCGATCATATCCTTTTCCTTATAGAATAATCTTTCTCTATTTTCCAAACTCTTATTAAGATTTCTTAATTTGGTTTTTACTTTATATTTTAGATATATTAAATAAATAACAGGGTAAAGAACGATCATAGTTGCTACACATAAAAGGCTAGTAATAATGATCCTGAGGTGACTTGGTCCTACTAGTAAGAGGTTTAAAATGCCTATTAAAGTCGCTAAAGTTAAAATGATAGATGAAATGAAAAAGGATATAAAAATGATTTTAGGAGTAAAGGCTTTTCTTTGTAAACTATTTACTAGGGAATTCTTATTATTGATAAAGAGGATTATAAGAAAAAGGTTTCCTATGATGCCTATTGAAAAGCAAGAAAAAAAACAAGAGTAAAAAAGATTCCGATGTATAGGGTTAATAGAAAAAAAGATCAACAAAGAAATAATTAAAAATATATTAAAAAAAGTTGAAGAGATAAGGAAAAAGGACTTTTTAGATAGAAGCTTTTTAAAGATTACCTTTTGTATTAAAAAGCTTTTTTCGTTTGAAGAAAGTGAAAATTCTTTTTTTTCTATATTCTTTTCAATAGGGTTCGATGAAATAGAAGAAGATTTTATTTTTTTTGAGTAAGTTTCAGGAGCTAGGGCTATAGAGAAGTCACTCAATAGATAAATCAAGTAAAAATGAGCAAGTGAAATAAAGAGTAGATTTTTTTTCATTTTATAAAAGCCTAGATGTGTTGAGGATATAAAATTTTTTAGAAGTAAAAAAATACTATAAAAATAAATATAATATTTTGTATTAATCTGTTTAAATTAATTATTATTTATTGTTAATATATATAATATCATATTTAATATTATAATTAAAATATATTTTATTTTTTTTGAATAAATATATTTAATATATAAATTATCATAACTATTTTAAATATAGAATGTTATAGACTTTTCATCTTTTTTAATTGGGGAAAGTTTTATGAATGTTTGATATCTTTAGCAGCTTTCTTTTAAGGCAAGAGAATAGCGTTGTCCTTCTAAATGGGGAAGATTTTTCCAAGTTATGAAAGGATTTAGATCGCAGTCTGATTGTAGAGATTTTGCGAAGAGGCGGTCATTTTGTTCAAGGTCTGATAAAACATCTTTTTCACTTTTTTTACTTTTATCAAAGTTGATTGATTTAGTTAGTGAGAAAAACAGCTCATCAAGTTCAGCAGATTTAATACAGTTTTGAGATCTTATAAACTTTTTAGTGTGTAAATATATCAAAAGAGGTTTTATTTTTGAGGCAAGAGATTGTTTTCTCTTAAATCTCTCAGAGGGAGGGAAATAGGTTATTCCTGAAACGTTTAGAGAGAAAATATTATCATTATACATTACGATATGTAGATTTTTTTCATTTAATACAGGGCATTCAATTTTGTTATTGATAAGAAATATTAAAGTTGAGAATAATTCCGGTAAAAGCAATTTTAAAGTTGTTTCTGATATCGAAGTCTCTGTATCTTTTTTATCTTTTTTTAATAGATATAAGCTTTTTTTGTTATAAGGGAAGGCTTCTTCTGCCCTATAAAAGATTGATTCGGTTTCACAAATTTCTCCAGACCGCATCACTTTTATATTTACAGTAAAAGAGACAGGACCATTTTTTTTGGAAAAAAATGGAAAAGGATCGCCGGTTTCAAAAATTTTTAAACGACGATCATAGTTAAAGAATCTTTTTTGTGAAGGTGACTTTCTAGCTTTTTGTTTAAGTAGAAGGGAGTCCAAAGATTTTTCAGCTTGTACGTAACTACTTTTAATTTGACTCAAAATGTTTTTTCTTTCTGATAACTGATCGAGATTTTCATTAGCTGCTAGGTTTTCTATTGTTGATTGTAGTGAAAGTATATATGTATGCATTTTTTTTAGTTTTTCGGCTAATGCATATGTTAAATTTTCTAGGGAAATAGATGACCTATCTAATAGGTAAGAGTTTACGGTATTCTTGAAATCTGTGAAAAGTACTAGATATTGGGAATTAAAAAAATTGAATTCGAGCTCGTTCTTTAGATTTATCAAGGTTTGGTGAAGAGATATGATTGTTGAGAAGTTCATGATAAGCCGAAAGGATCGACTAGAAGTTTTGATGTAGGCCTCATTTTTATTATCATGAGACTGAACTGTAAAAATGAAGGAAGGTGATAGAGGGTGCAAATAAAGACGTTTAACATAGTTGAGATTTTCTTCTAAATAAGCTAAGGAAAAAGGGGTTAAAATTTCTAATTGTCTAAAAAGTTCACGTATTTTAACTTCCTCATCAGAGTCAGGGTTTGAATCGCTATAAAGGTTTTCCGAGTATCTCTGATTAAATTGCTTATTTTGAATCAAATCCTCTATAAAAGCTATCCTTTTTTGGAAAGATGTTGAAAGGAGTTTTTTGAAATCTTCTAAATCCTCTGGTGTTAGATCTGGTTTTGCTTTACAGCTACCTAAACCTTTTTCTATAGGTAACCCCATGGAGCTCAGGCTGAATGATGGACATGTTTTAGAAGAAAGAACTTTTGTATCTCTACAGAGGCGAAAAGGTGTTTCTATAGCTAATGCCACGGACTTCTGGCTGAATGATGGGATAAAGAGTAAGGATAAGAGAGTAGATAAAATGAATCGCATGGTTTGTAATAACTCCTAAAATTTTTTTTATATATTTAAAATTTAATTTATATGCAAATTATTAATAATATATTAATTTTCAGTATAATAAATTATGTTAAGTTTTTTTTCAATAAAAAATATAATTTATTTAATATAAATTTTATTAATATCAGAAAAATATTTTTATGAGATATATTGAGAGTCTTATTAAAGTAGGGCAAAACTCTTCGTCTCGTTCTTTTAAAAACATTTTGTTATTTCTGAAAAAGCCAAGGCCTATTGAGGATATGAATTTTTTTCGACGTTCAATAACCTATCTGGGGTATTTTGAAATAATCTGGTTTTGTGATAAAGGTGATGATAGTAATAGACTTTCCTATTTATATTCCTATAGATTTAGATATCATAATAATAGTAAAAATTAGGAGCTATAAGAGATCTTTATTATCTTTTTGATTAGGTTTAATTTGTTTAATTATAATTTTTTATTTCTAAAAGTAATTTGAAATAGCTTAGGTTTCTTTAAATCGGTTGATTCCAATGGATCGAATTCAGCTAAATATAAGATAAGGGTAGACCGTCATTTCTAATTCAAAAACTTCAAACACGTTTATGTTTAATATATTGATAAATATATCTTTTTTTATAAATTTATCATTTGATTTAAAATTTAATAATTTTGTTATCCACAATTGTTCTGTTTGTATTATTTTTACTGAATTTTTAAAGGTGAAGCCGCTCAAAGCAAAAGCGGTTCTTCTGATCAAATAGTTAATATTGTCTTCTTCTTTAGATTCTTTGAGGTTGTAAGTTTTTTCATAAAGGTGATACATGTCGAAAAGATGTTCTTTGATCAGGAATGAAATATAGAGACTACTGTCAGGACATCCTCTTAAGAACTTTAAAAAAGTTTGGCTAAATATGATTATATTTTTATGTCTCATAACAGGAAAAGGCATTTGAGACTCGAGAGAGAGGTCGAGATCTTCATGGATGAAAAAATAGGGAGTGATACTTTTTTTCTCTAGGAGTGTTTGCATAGTCTTGTTGATCAGTTTAGTTTGAGAAAGGCCAACTCGATCCTTATTAAGAATCCTATGGAAGGGAGATCCTTTAGGAGGATTATGGATACCTTGTTCTTTTTTGAATAATTCTTTTTCTAATTCTGACAATAACGTATTACCCTGATCCTGTTTTGAAATAATGCTTATTAATGAATCTTTATTTATTTTCTTTAACTGATTATGAGGAGGTTTAAATTGGTCCAAAAGGTCGTTTCGGCTGTAAGTGAAGGGCCGCAATTTTGAACCTTTTTCTGATGTTTCAAGTATCTCTTCTTCTTCTATGGATTCTGTTTTATAATAATCCGTGTTGTTTAAATCAGTATAAACTTCCATTTCTGAAAATTCTTTAAAAAAGTTTGTATATAGTTTTCGCTGTTCTTGATTTTGATTGATTAATGCAACCTCGATTTTATTTTGGGCTTCTTTGATTGCTAAAGAAAGGTCAATAGATGTTTGAGTATTTTCGGCATGAACGGTAGGTTCAGTAGGAGTATCCGAGAGCAAAGTTTGATCAGAATCAGTACTTACTTGAGTGCTTTTAGTATCGGGTGCAGGGTTATTTACATCATCATCTATATCATACTCTGAGTTAAGTGTACTTGTTAAGCTAGAAGAAAATTCTGTAGAAGAAAGTTTTTTTGTGGAAATATATGTTTTTTCTTTAATGTCTTCCCATAGTATTTTCGCGACTTGATAGGAACTAAGGTCTTGAGCGAAATGAATACCTGCTTCCTTTGACTCTTTAATCTTAGGCATAAAAGAAAGGATTGTTTCAAGAGAAGTGTTTGCTTTATCCAAAGAAAGGAGATTAGCTGACGGAACCTTCACAGATAGAAGATGATTAAAAGCTTTATCAGTATCTTTAATACTTCGTATCATGGTATTGGTTAAACTTATCATCTTAGGAGACCGAGGGGTATCATTATATCTACCAAAAAAAATAGGAGCTTTTTCAAGTTGAGTTGAAAAAAGAGTAATTTTTTCTAAATTTTCTTCAACCTTTTCTATATTTTTAATTAAAGCCTGAGTTGTTGTGTTTTGTTTCGCTGGATTAGCACGTTTAAGCTTTTGTAAGTGTGATTGAATATTTTCTATATTTAGAGTTATTGTTGGTTTAGATGTCTCACCTAAAGAGCGTTCGATATCTTTAAGCACAGAGACTTCAGCACTTGTTTCTTCGGAAGTTTTTTGGATAGCAGAGAATAGGGTTTCTTCTTTTTGAGAGGAATCATATGCCTCCGAAGCCGTTGCAATATTACATTGCTTTTCATCAAAAACAGGTTGTACTTGTATTTTTTCTTGAACCATGTTGAGGCTTCTTAAAAGGAGGATGTAGTTTTTGGCATGACTTTCTGCTAATGAGAGTTTTTCTTCGATTTTTCAAAAACTGTATCAGAGGAATCAGTTGTAGTGTTTAAATCTTCTATTTTCCTCAAGAGCGCTTCTTGATCGTTTTCGCTAAGTTCGTTATCAGGGTTTAAATTGTCCTTTTAAGAATAGTAAAGTTGCTTGCGATTTTAAGTTAAATAAGGTTCTAAGATCACTTTTAGTTAGATTTTCAAGCATTTTTAATTGAAATTGTAAGTTTTTTTCGATTTTTCTTAAAAAAACTTTTTTGTTTTTCAAAAACTCTATAGGAAACTCGAATATCTCCATATCATCAAGGGTTGCTTTTATAGCTATGAGGCTTTGAAAAGAAAGGGTAGATGAGCTGTGGACGTAGTTATAAAAAACTTTGTGTTGAGTATCGGAATGTGTATAAAGTTTACTAAGAACTGTTTCTTTTTTGATTTTGTTTTTTTTATATTTAAAAAACACAAAAGACGATAAAAAAATGCATGCTAGTAGACTTGAAACAGCACCTAAAATTATAAAAAGAATCATATTCTCGACTAGAAAACTCATGGCAGTGAAATAAATAGCACTAAAAGTGAATAAGGCAAACTATACACACAAGCTTATAAACATCTGGTTGCCATCGTCGATATATTTTTTGACTTTAAAAAAATCAGAAGATTCTTGATCAGTTTTTTTTATAGAAAAATAGCTTTTTATCAAAAAATAGAAAATAAAAGTTATTTGTGAAATTGAAAAAACCAAGATGAGTACAATAAAAGCGATGTGTTTCGAAAGGATTTGATCTAAAGAAAAACTTGGGACAATAAGGATAAATAAGGGAATGATGACAGCAGTTAAAATGATTGGGATTGAAAAAAATATTTTATTACTCGAGATATGTGTATAGTTAGCTTTAGACAAACTTTTGATTGAAAAGGTACGATCGAATATCTCTGAATAAGTGGAAGAGGTTGTGCAGAGGTCTTTATTTTATAGAAGAATTGAAGAGCTGTCAAAAAATAGTTTTTATCTTAATTACATATTTAAAAATAAAATAAAAAATATTTAAAAAGAAAAAATCTCTCTCAAAATAATTCAGACACTCCTAAAAGACAACCTATTCTTCGCATATTTTGAAGCTATTGCGAATTAAATTAGGAAAAAATTGCGCAAAGGCATCCCCGTAGGGATATAGAGTTC
Organism: PVC group bacterium (ex Bugula neritina AB1); assembly: GCA_001730085.1. GTDB lineage: Bacteria. The sequence goes on along the minus strand of MDLB01000074.1, from coordinate 4,853 downwards.
TTTAATCGAGTATTTATCGAAATAACATAATAGGAATATTCGATTCACGAAGAAGCAAGGTAGTCATACTTCCAAAAAATAGATTGCGAATTTTTGAATGCCCATAGGCTCCCATCAATAAGAGGTCAATGTCATTATTCTTGATATAGTCAGTTACCATCCCATTAACAGAATTCCCTTGCTTCAGGAGGGAGTGAACTCGAATATCAGAAGATTTTAGTTTATTTTCGGCTTTTGCAAAAAGTTTTTGCTCCTCTGGCAGGGGTTCAGCGATTTTTAACAAATGACATTCTAGCCCTTTTAAAAGGGAATGAGTGGCAACATAGTCAACAGCCTTATTTGCAGAAGAACTACCATCATAGGCAATGAGAAATTTATTCAACGATTTAGATTTTGGAGTGGCAAGCAAAAGTGGTTTATCAATGGCTCGTGCGACACATTCCAAGTTGGAACCCAAATCATCAGAGTCGACTGGGTGATTTTCCCCGCGTTTACCCATAATAATTAGTTCCGCCTGTGTTTCCAGTTCTTTAATATTTTCTACTAAAGAACCTCGGCGGTGAAGAATTTTCAGCTGAGTAATACCTTTTTTTGAAAACTCTTCCTTTGCATCATCGAGCACTCGTTCTCCTTTTTCAATCTCGAGTTTCCCACGTGTTTCATCTCGTTTTGTGAGCTCCTCCAATAAATTTGATTTTGCACTAAATCCAAGTTGGCCAGTCAGATTCGGTTTCTCTTTTTTTTCGGAATTTAAAGGGAGTATATGTAACAAAGAAATAGGCAGATTCATTTGTTTGTGGGCCCAAGTGCTTAACTCAGTAACACTTTCAACGTATGAAGACCCGTCAATGCATGCAATAATCTTAGCCATAGTTTTTCTCCTTTTTTAGTGTTTCAGAGTCAAGTCCATAGCCTCCGGATTATTGTGATTTCCTAATTTTTCAACAATCGTAGCACTGGCTTCGTTCATTCCAAGGATTTCTACTTCAGTTCCTTCACGCCAAAATTTGAGAACTACTTTATCTAGAGAAGAAACAGCCGTTATATCCCAAAGGTGAGCTTGTGTCATATCGATGGTTACTTTTTGAAGAACTTCTTTAAAGTCAAATTGGAGGACAAAGTTATCTGCCGAGGCAAAAAAAATCTGTCCGTATACTTTGTAAATTCGATGGCCCTCTTTTTCCATACAACTTTTTTCAACTAGTAATAGGTGGGATACTTTTTTTGCAAAAAATAACGCACTCATAAGGACTCCAACAAGAACCCCTAGAGCTAGATTATGACTAAAAACAACAACTCCTACTGTTGCAAACATAACTAAACTGGAAAACTTGGGATGGGTTCGAAGGTTTTTAATGGAAGACCAATTAAATGTACCAATAGAGACCATTATCATTACTGCAACTACCGCTGCCATCGGAATTTGCTTTACCCAGTCCGCCAATACTAGAATGAGAAACAAGAGAAATGTTCCAGCAAAAAAGGTGGAAAGCCTTCCTCTTCCTCCCGACTTTACATTGATCATTGATTGTCCTATCATTGCACAGCCCGCCATTCCTCCAAAGAAACCCGAAGCAATATTGGCAATCCCTTGACCTGCACATTCCCGATTTTTCTGACTCGATGTATTGGTCAAGTCATCTACAATCACAGCTGTCATGAGTGATTCCAACAATCCTACTGCCGCAAGAGTTATGGCGTAAGGCAGGACTATCCCTAATGTATTGAAATTAAAAGGAATATTTGGCAATAAAAAGATGGGTAATGTATCTGGGAGTTCCCCCATGTCTCCTACGCAACGCAATTCCATTCCCATAAATATACTGAAGCCTGTTAATAAGATAATAGCTACTAAGGGAGAGGGAATGCTCTTCGTGATATAGGGGAATCCGTATATTATTCCAAGTCCTGCGAGAACCATGAGATACATTTGCCAACCTGCATGATGAAATTCTGGCAATTGCGCCATAAAAATTAGAATCGCTAGTGCATTTACGAAACCCGTTACTACCGAGCGAGAAACAAATCTTAGAAGCGAGCCTAAGCGAAAAATTCCTGCAAAAATTTGAATCACGCCAGTCAAAAGGGTTACGGGCATCAAGTAGTCCAGACCGTGTTCTTTTACCAGGGTGACCATCACCAATGCCATAGCTCCCGTTGCAGCAGAGATCATTCCAGGTCTCCCTCCTATAACGGCAATCACTATCGAAATACAAAAAGAGGAGTATAGACCGACTTTAGGATCAACTCCAGCTATAATAGAAAAAGCAATGGCTTCGGGAATAAGAGCCAACGCTACCACCATCCCAGCTAAAAGATCGCCACGAATATTAGAAAGCCATTCCTCTCGAATACGAGTAAAAGATATATGCACCTTACTGTCCTTTTAGAAAATCACCAAAACTATATGAAGAAATCTGCACAACCAGACTCATCCCCTCTTAGAGTTCTTTTAATAAAACATATGGAAGGGGTTGGGGGGATATTGAGAGATCTCCTATGCTTTAAATACAAAAAAGTCGCGGAGTCCAGTCGCATTTTTATTCTACAGATCTAGAAGAGAAAAAGCAATAGGAGACCTCTGCATAATTCCTTTAATTTTTCCATAAATCAGCCCCTAGTCTTCTCATGTACAATAAAGAGATCCCTATCGGCAGAGAAGTAGTAATAATATCTGCAAAAGAATGATATTTTTGATACAACATTAATAAAAAATAAGCCACCAAAGTCATATTCCACAAAATTACAAAACGAGGAACTCTGTAATTCAACCACATAACAATAGAAAGGCTTAAAGCAGTGTGGGTGCTATAATCAAGACCTAATCTAGCCCATATACCAAAATTTAAATCTATAAACATTCCCGCGTATGCCACTCCTAGATAGAAGATCAATGAGAAAGTCTGTAAAATTAATTTCCTCCAATTCTTAGCAATCATTAATCGTATCAAATAAAAAAAACTAATAACTAAAAGTAGAGGAATATAGGAGTCTGCAACCTTATCCAATGATTCATAAGTAAACATATTTACTCACTCCTTTCTTTGCAGTGATTCTAAACTCGCACAAGTAGTGAAAGCGTTCTTTCAGGTAAAGGATAGAAATCTATGTCTAGGTAATTCTAGCATACTAGGAGCTTGTCGAAAATAGGGCTCCGAGAATTCAAATGATCAGATTAAGATGTTCATCAAGTGATATAGTATTTAGGATTTTCTTTCTTAATTTTTAATGGAGTTTTTCGAATGTTTAAAAAATACGATCGTTATACAAGTTAGCTGCTACCTCCATCTGTAGAAGATTGGGTTCCTATTGTTGTTGATGTTGTAGACCGTCTTGATCTCACGTCATTACTTCTGCCTATAGTTCTAGAGGTGATCGAGGATATAACCCTTCGATTCTTTTGGGCTTATTATTTTATGGTATGCTACGGGATTTTTTTCCAGCCGAAAGATAGAAGAGAAAAGGTACACGTGCTTAGATTTTCCTTATATCGCGGCTAATCAGCATCCTGATCATGATACGATTGCCAATTTTAGAAAACGTTTTTTATCAAAAATAAAGCTGTTATTTTTACAGACTCGAGACCGTTGCAGAAAGGTAAAAAATAATAGATAATTTTTGGAAGTCGATTTTGAAAGTCAAAAAAGCAGAAAAAGAAGGAAAAATGGATTTTTTATAGATAAAATATTTATAGGAAAGTTAGGAAAGAAGCTTTAAATGGGAATAGTTGTATGATCTAGATACACTCCTCCTGTAAGGGTTTTTTCAAAAAAAGATTCAATCCTCGTTTTAAATTATAGGCTATAGATTTTAGTAAAACCTCGGCATGTGTTTTAGCTAATCCCAGATATCTGGATCGACTTAAGCCATAGACTCGCTTGAATGTCCAAAAAGTTCGCTCTACAACAAAGCGACGTTTAGCAATTAATTTATTTCGAAGCTTATTCCAATAAGAAATAGGCTTTCCTTTAGGTTTCTTTCGAGAGATCCCATCTTTAAGACCTTTTTGTTTCAAAAGACTACGGTTATTTTCTGAATCAGCACCTTTGTCATACAAAAAAAACTTGCCCAGGAATTGCCTCTAATTTGTTTAAGACTTCTCCTAAGCGAGTCAGTTCATTTCGGTTTGCTGTAAATGTTGACACAGATTCCACGAAGCCTTCCTCATCTGTTGTGAAATTTTAACTATATTTATATGTATATACATTAAACTTCTTTAAAAAATAATTTTTAGTATCACCCGAATAGAGACCATTGCATTAAAATATTTTTTTTTAAATATCTGATTTAATGCAATGGTCTCAAACATGTAATGGGATTTCGACAATTTATGTTAAGAAGGATAAAAAGTGTAAATGGTGAGTGGGATTTAATTGCACTTGCCTGAAATTTAAAAAGATTACACAAACTAACGGGGTAAAAGCAGAGAATTTAGCAGATATCTAACTAAGAGATACTCTCTTTGCTAAATCATTCGTTCTCATAGTAGATTTGTGAAGCTTTTTTCCAGTTCCGATACTCATGCAGTCGAAAATATCATGTGTGAAACCTCTGAAAAATAGATAAAACGGATGTAAAAAAGGAAAAAAATCAAAAGAAACTGAATGGAAGTCTAAAATATTGATATAAAATGAAATAGTAACGAAAGAAGGACTAGTTAATGGACTTTATTTTAATGTAATTATTGTCATTAAGATTAATTTATTAAGTTGAAGACATGGAGATCCTTCTAACCGCTTTGTTAAGATTAAAGCAAATGGATTTTAAAAGACATTCGCCTAAGACTTTCTCAGAAGAAATATAAGAAGCTCTCTTCATATTAAAAATTCTTTTCAAAATGCCAAAGGATTGTT
>MDLB01000073.1 GCA_001730085.1 PVC group bacterium (ex Bugula neritina AB1) | reverse complement strand
TGCTTGTTCTCCAGTCTTTCCTTTTGAATTGCAAGAGCTTTGTTCCAAACAAAACGATTACAACCAAGATTTTTCTTTAAAGTAATCTCTTGTTCTTTACTTTTTAATTTTAATTTAAATTTAAAACTCTTAACTTTTTTCATTCACACACTTTAACATAGGCTCTATGGAAAATTAAAAAATATATTAAAAACCAAAGCTCTCCACATTTTTAATATCTGTGAAAAAGCCTCTCATCCTCAACCTAAAGGAAGAGGTCTTCTCGGCTTGAAATGATAAAAAAAGCATTAAATCTAATTAAAAAATTATCCGAAGAGTTTTATAAAAAAACGCTGATTTATAATCTTTAGTTAAGAAAGATATAAATCAGCGTTTTAAAAGATATTTAAGAAAGGTTCAAACTTTTAGACTATCGACGATCCGAAAGTTTTGCTAAAAGTCTCAAAATTTCCATATAGATCCATATAAGAGTCACGATCAGACCAAATGAAGCATACCACTCCATGTATTTTGGAGCACCGTAACGAGAGCCTTGCTCAATAAAATCGAAATCCATGATCAAAGAAAAGGAAGCGAAGCCAATAACCACGAAGCTGAACAAAATCCCTATCGGACCAGAACTGTGGATCATGGGAATCTGTACACTAAAAAAAGATAGAATCATACTCATGAAATAGACCAAAAAGATCGCTCCCATACCAATCATTATTATCCTTCTAAACCGGTCTGTCGCCTGTATGATCCGTGCCTTATATAAAAAAAGCATCGTACCCAGAACAGAAAACGTTAAAACAACCGCTTGCATAACCAAACCAGGGTAACTTCTTTCGAAAAGACTTGAAATAAAACCTATCGTAACTCCCTGACACAAAGAATAGGCTGGGGCTAAAACAGGAGCATACTGAGGCTTAAAAGCCATCACTATAGCTAAAATGAAGCCAAAAATAGAAGCTCCCATGAACCAACCGCCGATAGAAAGTCCTTGTGAGCCTTGAGCCCAAGACCAAGAAGCTGTCGCTAAAACACATAAAAAAAGAATAGCCGTCTTAGAAACGACTCCCTGTACAGTCATTTTTGAAACACTATCTCCCGAATGATAACGAGAAAATACATCCTTCGATAAAACAGGATTAGATGTACGCATCATAAAACTATCTCCATTAAAAAATAAATATATTAAAAAGATAAAAATCGAAAGTTCTGCACAATCTCACCTATTTCATAAGATAGAATAGAAATGATCTTTAAACACCTAAGATTCTGCAGAACTTTCAGAAGTATTATATAATATGGATGATGGATTTTGCAATAGGTATCGACTTAGGAGGCACCTTTATAAAAGGAGGTGTTATTTCACAAAAAGGTGAATGTTTATTAGAAAAATCAACCCCTACCGAAAGTCATTTAGGCGGGGAAACCATTTTCAAAAACATTCGTCATCTTTGTCAAAATCTTCGTGACGAATTTTCCGAAGGAACAATTAAAAGCATGGGCATCGGAACCCCCGGCTTAGTTGATCAGGAAAAAGGTGGTGTTGTTAGCGGTGCACATAATCTGCCAGGTTGGCTAAACTTTCCTTTTATTCATTTGTTAAAAGCCGACTTTTCATTGCCTGTTTTCGCTCACAACGATGTGACAATGATGACTTATGGAGAATACCTTATTGGTGCAGGTAAAGGCGCCACCAATCTTATCTGTATAACCTTGGGAACCGGTATTGGTGGAGGGTTTATCTTAAACAAATCACTTTACGAAGGCTCCTCGAAATATGCTGGAGAGGTAGGCCATATGAAAATCCGACATAACGGCCGCTCGTGCACATGTGGATCAAAAGGTTGTTGGGAAGCTCATGCTTCAGCTTCTGCTCTTGTTCAAAGGGCCAAGGAAAAAAAGATATACAAAGAAAACGAAAACTCAGGAAAAATCATTTTTGAAAAAGTTAAGCAAAAAGATCCTGCATCGATAAAGCTCTTAAAAAGCTATATCTCAGACCTTGCTCTTGGAGTATCAAATCTTTTGAATATTTTCAACCCAGATATTTTTGTTATTGGAGGCGGATTATCAGGAGCTTCTAATCAATTTTTTGAACCTCTTCAAAAGAAAGTTCAGGATAAAACAATGGAAGCAGCTTTCAATGCTTGCTGTATAAAGCCAGCTATTCTTGGGAACAAAGCAGGGATGATTGGATCCGCTCTTTTCTCTCTAAATCAGTCTTAACCAAACCGTTTACAAAGAAAAATAAAAAATATAGGATTATTTGAAAGATAGATGCTTTTGTGACAATCTCAGGTGTTTGTTGCTTTATATTTTTGACCTTGAAAAGTGTTTCTTCTTTCCAACTCTTTATCGATATCCATCAAGATACCTTGCTTATCCAAGCTCCAATCAGGAAGGTATGTGTGCTGTTTAACAGGGTCTCCATTGAGTCGTTCGATAACCATCTGATCCGAAAGTTTTTCTAAACTGTCACAAACAATATTAACATAGGCTTCTTTTGATAAAAGTTCAAATCCATAATCATCATAAAATTTCTTTAAAGATGTATTATTCTCTATATATAAATTATGAATTTTAATGCCATTCAAGTCTAGGCGAGCAACTCTATCCACGGTGAGCATCATATCCGCATAAGTTTCGTAGGGCAATCCCATGATCAAATGCGTGCATATCTTCATATCATAATCTCGTGTTAACTTAACAGCTTTTTCGAACTGAGCCAAAGTATCCATTCGATTAATCAAGGTTAGGGTTCTGTCGTGTGAAGATTCTAAACCATATTCCATCCAAACTTCATAATCCGAAACGAATTGATTGATCATTTCGAGTTTGGTACGGTCTATACAGTCTGGACGCGTCCCAATAGCTATAGAAACAATATCTGGATGACACAAAGCTTCTTTGTAAATCTTTTCAAGCTCATCGACAGGGGCATACGTATTCGTAAAAGCCTGAAAATAAACCATGATTTTCTTCGCTTTGTAGCGTTTTTTAACAAAATCAATCCCCTGCAAGACTTGTTCTCTTACAGAAGTTTTCCTCTTTCCAGACCCAGATCCATTCGCATTACAATAAATGCACCCACCTTTGGCCACAAAGCCATCTCGATTAGGACACGTGAAACCCGCGTCTATCACAACTTTATAAACTTTGCAGCCAAAACGTCTTTTCAAATAAGTACTAAAATCATAGTACCTTTTTTTATCCGAAAAATGTTGGGGGACTAAAGCTGGTAAACTATCCTTCAAAATTGACAAAACTCACCTGAACAATATCATCCAAAGAGGAAATTTTTTCAAGAATTTCTTGGGAAACAATTTCATCAACATTAAAAACTGTTACAGCATGTGATCCTTTTTCTTTTCTTCCAAGAGTCATATTAGCTATATTGATGTCATTTTCACCCAAAATGGTTCCTATTCTTCCAACAAAACCAGGTTTATCTATGTTTTTACATACCAAAACATATCCATTAGGTTCAACATCAACATGGTGCTCATCAATCCGAACAATCCTAATGTTGTTTTTCCCAAAAGTTGTCCCTGCAACACTTATCTCAGAGCCATCATCACAGCAAAGTGTGACACGCATCAATGCTGAAAAACTTTCCGAATGAGCTTTTTTCTCAGTTTCAACTGCTAAACCTCTATCTTTAGCCATCCAATGAGCATTAACATCGTTGATAGAGTCATGCAAGATAGGTTTTAAAAGAGACTTGATAACATTAGTCGTTAAACAAGAAACATCCAGTTCTGCTAACTCACCAAAAAAACTTAACTTCAAATGAGAATAGCAACCTTTCTTCAAATAAGACAAAAAGGTTCCAAGACAAGTCGCGAGTCCCATGAAGGGCTCTATCTTTTCAAAAACCTCTGGAGCAACTTGGACATAATTAACAGCATTTTTGATCTTCTTACTGACCAACATATCAACAAGCTGATTCGCTACATCAATCGCCACATTTTCTTGAGCCTCTTTAGTTGATGCACCAACGTGTGGGGTCATAATAACGGAGTCTAAATCATAAAAAGGATGATCCGCTTGTAATGGCTCAGAACTATAAGCATCGAAAGCTGCACCGGTAACATGTCCAGATTTTATAGAATCAGCAAGAGCTTCTTCATCAACCAATCCACCACGTGCACAATTTATAATCGCCACATTCTTTTTCATCTTCGACAAAGACTCTTTATCTATCAAGTGCTTTGTTTCTTTTGTGAGTGGTGTGTGCAAAGTTATAAAGTCAGACTCAGCATAAATATCATTAAGGTCTGTCGTCAAACTTACACCTAAAGAGTTTGCTATATTTAAAGAAGCATAAGGGTCATAAGCTAAAACCTTCATCCCAAAAGATTTCATTCTTTGGGCAACTTCTCTACCGATACGACCAAAACCAACAATCCCTAAAGTCTTTCCAAAAAGCTCTACTCCAACAAATCCTTTACGATCCCACTTTTTGGCCTTCATAGAAGCATTCGCCTGAGGTATCTTGCGTGCCAAAGCCAACAACATACTGATTGTCAATTCTGCCGTTGACAAAGTGTTCCCCGAAGGAGCATTCATCACAATAATACCCTTGTAACTTGCAAAGTCCACATCGACATTATCAACACCGACACCAGCTCTTCCAATTACCTTAAGATTGTCCGCTGACGATAAAATGGCTTCTGTTAATTTTGTACCACTACGGATCAAAATAGCATCGTATCCTTTGATTTTTTCGGTCAAATCTTCAGGCGAAAGACCTAGCGATAAATCAAGTTCAATTTCCTCACATGAACGCAAAATGGCCAAACCTTTTTCTGACAAACTATCTGTAACTAAAACTTTATAACTCATGATTTTATTCCCCATCTTTCATACGTTGTCATGTTACCAATGCATCTTTCAATTTTTGAAAAAAACTTTTACACATAGGCTGAACATCTTCACCCGATATTTCAGCAAACTCTTCCAATAGTTTACGTTGCTGTTCATTCAGCTTAGTCGGGGTTTCTACAACAACCCGAATCAATTGATCTCCACGTCCATATCCTCGGATATTTGATACCCCTTTACCCCTTAAACGTAAAATTTTACCAGATTGAGTCCCAGAAGAAATCTTAATTTTTGTCCGACCCTCTAATGTTGGGACTTCTATTTCTGTTCCCAAAGCAGCTTGTGCAAACCCAATAGGAACTTCACAAACAATATCATCTTCATGACGCTCAAAAAAATCATGAGACCTAACGGTCATCACAACATATAAATCACCTTTAGGTCCTCCTTGCGGGCCAGCTTCACCTTCTCCAGATACTTTCAAGGTAACACCGTTGTCAACTCCGCCTGGAACTTTAACCTTAACTTTATCTCTTGAACTAACCAAACCTTTCCCCATACAAGTGAAGCAAGCTTTTTCAATCTTAACCCCCTGCCCTTTACATGAATGACAGGTTCGAGCCATGCTGAATACACCTTGAGAAACACGGATTTGGCCAACTCCATCGCATTGTTGACATGTGATCTTTTTAGATCCAGGAGCAGCACCAGAGCCATCACACGTAGTACAGCTTGAGTCTCTCCTAACCCCTATTTCTTTTTCTACACCAAAAACAGCTTCTTTGAAAGTGACTTCCAGACCAACCTTAAGATCATTCCCACGACTTCTTCCTCCCGAAGACCTCCTAGATCGGCCTCCTCCAAAAAAATCGCTAAAAATATCTCCTAAGTCGATATCATCAAAACCACCTTGACCACCAAATTGAGAAGGTCCTGAATGACCAAATTGATCATATTGAGCTTTTTTATTATCATCACTTAAAACACTATAAGCTTCTGCGCATTCTTTAAATTTCTCTTCAGCTTTCGCGTCATTCTGGTTCCGGTCAGGATGATATTTCGCCGCCAACTTGCGGTAACTTTTTTTTATTTCATCTTTAGAAGCACTAGGAGAAACACCTAAAACCTCATAATAATCACGTTTATTGGCCACACTTCAATTCCTTATATATTTTAGACCGCCAGAAACCATTACAAAATAAATCATAAGCTGTGTTGGATTTGCTCCCTAGATTTTTTTTGCATGTGATGGTATTGCACAACAATCTCATTTTGAAAAAAGCTCATAAACGCCAATGAATACAAACTTCTCCCCAAATAACAAACGACTGTAAAACTCCTTACCACAAAGCACGTTGACTATTTTTCAACTCTATCTGTCTTATTTTATCCAAAGCTGATTTCTCGATCATTTTAAAGTGATTCATTGCCAAAAAAAAAATATCTTCAGAAAAATACGAAATCTTGCGTCAAAATAAAAACTGTTTTAAATGTCTCTTTCAATTAAAACACATGGAGTATTTTACAATAATCTCATTTTACACTTATTCAAAACCTCTGCACAATCAAGTTTTTTTAAAACCCTTTTTGAGGTAAGAGTCACTTGAACTTATGCAGAGGTTTTTATTTTTTATTTACTCTTTTTCGTCTTCAACAACTTGTGCATCAACGATATCTTCATCTGAGTTTGTCGATTGACCTTTAGATTCAGAAGCTCCTTCAGGAGCTCCTTCTGCAGCCGAAGCTTTATAAGCTTCCGCAGCTAACTTCTGTGTCAGCTCAGATAACTTTTCCTGCGCAGACTTAATAGTCTCCAATGAGTCTGAGTTCAACGCTTCCTTCAATGCAGAAATTCCTTCTTCTATACCCTTTTTATCATCTTCAGAGATTTTATCTCCATGTTCTTTCAGGGATTTTTCGGAAGTATAAACCATATTTTCTGCTTCATTTTTAGCATCGATAAGGTCTCTTTTTTCTTTATCTGCACCCGCATTCTCTTCCGCATCTTTAACCATTCTATCAATATCTGCATCACTTAATCCACTTGATGACTCGATCTTGATTTTTTGCTCTTTGCCCGAAGCTGTATCTTTAGCAGACACATGCACAATACCATTCGAATCAATATCAAAAGTAACTTCGATCTGAGGAACTCCTCTAGGAGCAGCAGGAATATCTGTCAAGTCAAATTTTCCAAGAACTCTATTATCACGAGCCATTTCACGCTCACCTTGTAAAACAACAATACTCACAGCTGTCTGGTTGTCTGCAGCCGTTGAAAAAACCTGACTTTTCTGTGTCGGGATAGTTGTATTTCTCTCAATAAGTTTTGTACAGACACCACCTAAAGTCTCAATACCTAAAGAAAGAGGTGTTACATCTAACAAAACAATGTCATCAACATCACCAGCCAAAACTCCTCCTTGGATAGCTGCTCCGATCGCAACAACCTCATCAGGATTAACACCCCTATGAGGTTCTTTACCAAAAAGTTTTTCAGCCATTTCTTGAACAGCGGGCATTCTTGACATACCACCAACAAGAATAACCTGGTTGATTTCATTCATTTGAAGACCTGCATCTTTAATGGCATTCAAACAAGGGGTTTGAAGTCTTTGCAAAAGACTATCAGCTAAGTTTTCATACTGACTACGTGTTAATGTTAAGTTTAAGTGCTTAGGACCTGATTGATCAGCTGTGATAAACGGCAAATTAATCTCTGTTTGAGCCGTTGACGAAAGCTCTATTTTTGCTTTTTCAGCCGCTTCTTTCAAACGCTGTAAAGCCATTTGATCTTTACACAAGTCAATCCCTTGCTCTTTTTGAAACTCAGAGGCCAACCAACTAATAATCACTTGGTCAAAATCATCCCCTCCCAAGTGTGTATCACCATTCGTTGCCTTCACTTCAAAAACACCATCTCCTATTTCTAGGATAGAAACATCAAAAGTTCCACCACCCAAATCAAAAATAGCGATTTTTTCATCATTTTTTTTATCCAAACCATAAGCCAATGAAGCCGCTGTAGGCTCATTAATAATCCTTAGAACTTCCAAGCCTGCAATCTTTCCAGCATCCTTAGTAGCCTGACGTTGACTATCATTAAAATAAGCAGGAACTGTGATAACAGCCTGAGAAACACTTGTTCCCAAATAATCTTCAGCTGTTTGTTTAAGTTTTTGTAAAATCATAGCTGAAATCTCTGGTGGAGCATATTTCTTATCACCAGCTTCAATCGCCACACTTCCAGATGCTCCCGTTGTAACCTTATAAGGAACCAACTTCTCTTCAGCAGAAACTTCGTCATGCTTTCTACCCATGAAACGCTTCGCAGAAAAAATAGTATTGGCAGGGTTTGTCACCGCTTGACGTTTGGCACCTTGCCCAACCAACTTCTCTCCAGATTTCGTAAAAGCAACGATAGAAGGTGTTGTTCTTCCTCCTTCGGAGTTAGGTATAACAACCGCTTCTCCACCTTCCATGATAGCAACAACAGAGTTTGTTGTTCCCAAGTCAATCCCAATAACTTTACCTTTAGCCATTTATTCACCTCCTTCTTTTGAATCTTTATTCACTTTTTTAGCAACTTTAACTTTTGCAAAGCGAATAACTTTCTCGTGTAACTTATAACCACTTTGAAACTCTTCCATAATAATATTATCTTCAAAGTCTTCCTGATTCTCTTCATAACTAAGCGCTTCATGCAAATGAGGATCAAAAGTCTCACCTTGAACCTTCATTTTTTTCAAACCTTTTTCGTCCAAAACACTTTTCATTTGCTTTTGAACCATCTCTATCCCTTGAACCACTCCAGATATATCTTGGGCATTTTTGGAACTTTGGATAGCTCTATCAAAATTATCTAGGACATCCAGAAGTCCAAGAATCAAGTTTTCTGAACCGTATTTTAGTAAGTCGGAACGCTCTTTAAATGTTCTTTTCCTAAAATTATCAAAGTCAGCTTGTAATCTTAAATATTTTTCATTCAACTCCAAGGGATCAAGAGCTTTTTCATCTTCACCTTTCTTCGAAACAGTTGATGGATCCCCACAGTCGATTTTTTCTTGATCATCGATCAATTCATCGACAATAGATTCCAAATTTTCATCGTCTTGTTTTTTTTCTTCCGATTCACTCATAATGTTTCTCCTTAAATATCACTATACAAATCTGAGTTTTTTAAAACATCTGTGACAAAATCCGCCACATTTTCAACAATAGGTATCACATATTCATAGCGCATCCTTTTAGGACCAATAACCCCAATACTCCCAGAAGGTCTCTCTCTCAAGTTATAATTCGCTAAAACAATACTACAATCTTCAAAACCTAAGTCTTTTTTACCAATATAGATATTAACTTTATCTCTTTCTAAGCTATCACTCAAAATGGTTAGCAAATCCTCAGGATCATCCAACTTACGGATAAAATCTGACAATGTGCTATATTGATAAAATTCTGGATGCTTCATAAGGTTTTCTCGACCTTCAATGATTAACTCTTCCGAAGCACAAAAAACATCCAACGCACACATTTCATCAAGAAGACCACTCCTAACAAATTCATGCCTTGGATCAACTTTTTGACCTTTTAAACGAGCCATCAAAAGCTCTGCCAAAATCTCTAAGGCCACATCCGTTTCTGGAAAAATCAACCGCACTATTTTTTGACGGATCATCCCATTTTTAAATAAAAGTATCAACATCACACGCTTAACATCTAATCGAATGATCTTAACTTTGTCTATGTTTTCTTGATGCCCACGAGGCAGACTTATAATAGCCGTAAACTCGGTCAACTTAGCTAAAACATGTGCAACATTTTGAACAAAAGACTCCCCTGATCTCTTGTTTGAATGAAAAGCTCTTTTCAAATAAACACCTTGTTTGCGTGATCTATTTTTGCTCGGCATAAGTTGCTGAACATAAAGGTAGTAGCCCCTGTCCGTCGGAACTCTCCCAGACGAAGTATAAATTTGGCGAATATAGCCCTTTTGTTCAAGAGAACTCATAACATTACGTATTGTTGCCGAGCTTAGTCCAATATCAAATGTTTGAACCAAAACTCTAGAAGCGACAGGTTCAGCAGTTACAGTATAAACCTCGACAATAAGATGTAAAATATCTCTTTCTCTTTGGGTTAAAAAGTCAACCACATCCATGAGCCCTTGATCCGGTTTTTCTCATTTTTATAACTTGAGCCTTTTATAAATTTTATCAGCAAAAAATATATTTTAGCACTCAGAAGATAAGAGTGCTAAAAAAATTTTAACACCCCCAAAGGAAAAGATCAATATTTTTTTTAACTAAAATAATCGGATCATCCTTGAATAAAGCAGCTCACTTATCCGAAAGATTTTTACAAAAGTCTCTTGCTCTAAAAAGTTTAGATTACTCTACTTATCAAGACTCTCATACAAGCATCAAGTTTAAACCTGCAAACCAAAAATATCAAAAAAGACCTTCACCGTAAAAGAAACAAGTGGTTGCATCCAGCCAAAAAAAAGGCACCCAAAAATAATAAAAAAACCATATGGCTCTAAACGTACATATTTTACCGCGAGACTCCTAGGCAACAAAGATGCCAAAACCCTAGATCCATCTAAAGGAGGAATAGGTATCATATTAAAAACCGCCAAAACAAAGTTTAACTGTACAAACATAACTGTTGCTATAAAAGCAAAGCTCATATGAGTAGAGACAATATGACTTTTGATTAAAAAAATCCCTCCAAAAGCCAAAAACATGTTTGCAAGAGGCCCAGCCAATGCAACCCAAAACATATCCAGTTTGGGATTTTTTAACATAAAAGGGTTAACAGGAACAGGTTTTGCCCACCCCCACGGAAACCCCAATATAAGCATGGAAACAATCGGCACAATAATGATCCCATACACATCCACATGTGCCAACGGATTCAAAGTTAAGCGACCAGCCTTTTGAGCCGTACAGTCCCCTCTTAAAAAAGCTACCCAACCATGTGCAAATTCATGCAGTGACAAAGATAGTACCAATAAACAAACACCTGTAATAATAGAAAAAAGATTAACAAAGTTCATAGTCAACTCATTCCTTTTCTTTTATGCACCTACGCTCTAGAATGTAAGAAGGTTGCGAAACATCTCACCATTTTTCTTTTTTTGGGGAGGGCTTTTAAAAGATTTTGTCATTAATAATAATCTAAAACCACTTACTTTTTTGAAAGCACCGCGAAATTTCTAGGATAGAAAATAAGAAGAAAACACCTACAATAACTTTTATAAAAAATGGCCCTATAGAAAAAGTGATCCTTCTTAAGCTAGCGAAGCATCTAAAACGTTATTACCAAGTTTTATTTCTCATAAGAAATAGTAGACGGAGATTTTTTACGTTTTTTTTCTGATAAAGAAGTTTTTTCTTCAAAAGATTTTTGTTTCATAAAATCAGGAATAATCACAACCTCAACACGCCTATTTTTTTTGCGATTAGCAGGAGTTGTATTTTTAAAAAGAGGCCTATGTTCACCATAAGCAGCAAAAGCCAATCTTTCGGGGTTTATACCACAACCTAAAAAATGCTCCAAAACAGTTAAAGCACGCATAGCAGAGAGATCCCAATTCGAAGAAAAAAGATGACGGGAACGATTAATTTTCTCATTATCTGTATGTCCTTCAATGCGTAAGTCCTGCTGCAAATCAACTAAAATAGGAACAATTTTACTCAAAGTATCTTGACCCTGTTTGGTTAAATTAGCACTTCCCGAGTTAAAAAAGACCTGTGCCAAAAACTGTATAACCAAGCCACGTTTGTTAATCTGTACCGAAGCTCCTTTTTTACTAATCTCTTCACTGAGCTTTTTTGATAGATTTTTTTGAACAAGCCTAAGCCGTTGCAGCTCATCTTCTTTCTTCTTTTGAGCCTGATAAAGATCTTTGTTAAGTTGCTCAAGTTCTTTTTCCAAGTCATGAATAACATTATCTTGAGCTTCTGGGATAACTCGGGTCGTCCTAACAGCCATACATCCCGTTAAGGTCAACGTAGACAAAAAAAGCATGATAAATCTATGAAAATAAAAAGACATCAAGAAAAACCCCTCGTTAAAAATAAAATTTTTTCAAAATCGCCTCAACCTGAAAAGGTATCGGTATATTATACAGCTGGCAAATCAAAAGAGCAAGAATCCCTCCTGCTCCTAAAAGACAAATAAAAGTAAAAAAAGTTGCCCAAAGTGGGACCGAGTTTGTAAAAATATATTTGACTTCTTGTTCTTTTAGAGTTTCCGAAAACTCCTTTTTAAAGTCTGTGATTTTAACATCTTTATCTTCAAGGTCGTCTAAAAGAAAATCTTCAGAATCTTCAAGGCTATCATCTCTGTCCTGATCTTCAGACGTAGAAACTTCTTTTTCAAGAAGGGATTCTGGATCTCCTGAAGCTTTTTCTTGCCTTTCAGGGTCACTCTTCGAAGAATTATCTGATTCATTTTTAGACTTAACGCCCAAAAGATCTTCATCAAAATCCAAACCGTCCTCAGGAACTATCATCATATCTTCATCAACAGATTTGTCGGAAGATTTAATATATTTAGGACCATCAACTAAACAAGGATCAACTTTTCCAGAAGGCTTAGCAGTTCTTTTGGACAAGGTTTCCTCATTGTCATGCTCTCCACCCAAAAGAGTAACGACATGCCATAAAATAGCACTTTTTTCCGAAGCAATTTTTTTAGAAAGTTCTGATTGATCACCCATAGCGTGCACATTCTAACAAAAGAATCATCAAGTTGCAAAAAGTCTCTCGAATAAACGTATCAAAAGCCTTAAAAATAGCTTCTTGTGGGATGATTAAAAAAATCTTTAAAAAAGAATAAAGCCGAGTCTTTCAGAGGCGTCTCAAAGGATTAATAGTTCGGAAGAAATTTTAAAGGATCCACAGCTTTACCTTTTTCACGGATCTCAAAATGCAAGACAGGCTTCGCCCACTTTTCTCTTCGTCCCAAAAACGCAATAGTTTCACCTTGCTCAGCCACATCACCCTCTTTAATTAAAGTTTTAGCCAAATTAGAGTAAACAGTGGTATAGCCATCTTGATGATCTAAAACAAGAAGCAAACCCATACCTCTAAAACGTCCACAAAAAGTAACAACTCCTTTTTTGGAAGCATAAACAGATAGACTGTCCGTAGCTTGTATATCAAGACCTTTATTTTTTACAGGTCCTTTATTAGCACCAAAAATAAGATTAATACAACCAGCTTTTAATGGACGAAAAAAGTTTTTTTGAGTTTTAATTTCCGTATGTTCTTTTAATCCGATATCCAGATAAAGTTCAGCACTCATTTTTTTCTGCGTATCAGGAATAAAAACCAAGCGACCCTTTTGCAAGTTATTAAAGTCCTTAATATTGTTAACTTTAGCTAACTGAGCAATATCTATATCATAAATCTGGGAAAGCTTCCATAAAGTCTCTCCGGCTCTAATTTTATGATATGTCCCATCTTTAAAAGCTTTCGTCGGAACAAAAGGCGAAGTCAATTTCATTTCCGAACGAACGCATGCCCCAAAAAAAACAGCGAAAAGACAAAAAAGAAGAAACTTAGCCACAATTGATCCCTTTCCATAAAATCCAAGGCCCACCAGATCCTGCTTCCACGGATTCTTTATGATATTTTCCACACCCACCCCATTTATTATAGGGCGTTTGAGAGCTCCAATCCTCTTCCATTTTGGACTTCGCCAGAATACCATTCAACAACAGAGGTACAGAGTCAGAAAGTTCCACATGACCTCCACAAGGACCTAAAAAGATTTCTCCCGTCAACTTACCATCTTTGATTTCTTGTAAATACTCTGTTCCTGCGGTCAATCCCATCCCTTTAGGATCTTCCATCCCTCCATAAGCATTTTCTGCCAAAAAACCATAATCAACCATAGCTATAAGCTCTTCCAAACTCCGGTCTCCAGGCGTAAAATATGTGTTTGTTTGACGAGCCATTAAAGGTCTTCTCCAAGACTCACGTTTACCATTAGATTGACGCGGCCCACACCCATTGACATCACCTTTTAAAGAACTGAGCAAGTCATTCATTGGAGTCTGGAGTTCTCCTTTCTTTAAAATGACATGTTCACGAGCTAACTGACCTTCATCATCAAAAAAGTGAGAACCATTTTGACCGTAGGGGTAAGCACCCATACAAAAAACAGCCGCATTATTCACAATTGTTGCATGATCATTTCCAACCTTAACTTTATCTTTTTTTAACAAAGGAGCACAACTTCTACCATAGCGACAAGTATCTCCTTCCTGTGTATGTCCAAAAGCCTCGTGTGCAATAACTCCTGTCACATCAGGTCCTGTTATAACAGGATAACGACCTGCTTCAAGATATTTTGCATTTTCTATTTTGAGTGAAGTTTCCGAAAGCTTCGACAGCTCAGAAGAATCTATTGTCGCTGATTCAAAACCAGCCATACCTCCCGAAACAACTCTAGAAAAACGCCCCTTAGGTGAAACAACATAAGCATAAGCCAAAGATGTTAAGAGTGATTGAGACATATTCTTTTGCGAGTCAATAAATATTTTTGTTTTGATTTTTTGACGCAACATAACACCAACCGTATCAAAACTTTTATCAACTTTTTCTCGTAATTCTTTTTTTAAGGATTTTGCTTTTTGAGTCATCCAATTCAAATTTGTTTCAGCCGGATCTTGCTGAAAAGGTGTCCCAAAGTGTACTTGTTGCTCAGGAGTTAAATCTTCATTCAGCTGATCTTTGATCAATGAGTCTAATGGGAATGAAAGCTCTTCCTTCCAAGTCTTAGGGGTGTAAGAAAAATCATGACCACCTTTATGCTCGATTTTTTCAGCATTAATCAAGGTTTTCGCTCTAAATGTTCTTGCTTTTTCAAGTAAGGATTTCGGATCCAAATGATTCGTAGCGCATTCAAAATTAACCCCTTGGATCAAAATACGCATAACTAATCCCCTGTCTCTTTGAGATAAAACATTATCTGACTTTGAAGAGCTCACAGATTTTTGAAAAACATCATCCAACGTTATAAAAGCATAACCTTTATGAGAGTCCTGTAAAATAGCCAATAATTGTGGCAAAAAATCTCTCAACTTCTGTAAATCTTTGGAAAATTCAACTCGAGGCATATCTAAACTCACCCTTTCGCTTAAGACCCAACAACACTCACCCCTTCTAAGATCAACATGCCCGCAGGCCCTTTGTACCCCTTTCCTTCATAAAAACCTGTTGAAGGGAAATTTACTGTCGCCATTTCTTTAGAAAAATAACAATGACGTAAATTATCTCGCAAATCACCAGAAACAACACCACCTTTTAACCAGGTAACGGAACCATCAGAACGATACTGTTTGGCTAACTTGATTTCACTGCTCCAAGTTAACTTGTGATCATCAACCAAAAGTGAAGAAAACTTTATAATTTCAATAACTTCAACACCTTTGACTCTCAACTCATCCAAGGAAAATTTTCCTTGAGGCACAATCATGTTGCCACAAATACCATTAGGCTCATAGCCCAAGTATTGACCAAAACGATTGCCAATAACTGTATTGATAACTTTTCCATCCTCTATAACTTGAGAAGATCTTGATGATAAACCTTCTGCTGTAAATGGTGAACTATCGATCATTTGAGGAATAAATGGGTCTAAAGTCAACGACAAACGATCCCCTTGACTTTCCAAAACATCTCCTTTTTTCAAAAAAGGGAAGTGCTGATACTCATTAGAGCAATTTAACTGCGATTTCAAAGCCAACATAAATGAAGAAATAGCATCTTCATCAACAAGGATCTGTGCTTTCGCGTTTGTGGTTGGCTCCTGCACATAACCTAAGCTACGTGTTTCGCTAGCTGTTTTTTCAATGAATTTTTTAACACATAGATCTTTCTTAGATACAGATGTTAAAACATTGTTCACCTCTTGGCTTTTATGATCAGGAGACTTTTCCATAGCTATCTCAAAATAGATATCAGAAAGATTTTTCTCTGTGAAAAGACCAGTACTAGAACGACGTGTGACTTGTTTATTTCTCACATATATTTCTGCCGTAGTCACTTGCACACCTTCGAGAGCTTTTATCTCTTGATTAACATCTTTCTCAACCTCCATTAAAACCGACTCAGGATCATTGATAATCTGATCATCCGATGTGCTCAAAGAAACATAGGGTTCCGAGGAAGGTTTCACTGGTAACCATTTTTTATTGGGATTACTATACGCAAGTTCCAACGCTTTTTCCCATTGAGATTCCAATGATATAGCGGGAGATAAATCTAAATAAGCTTTCCCTACCCTATCTTCCTTTTCAAGAAGAACAAGAATATCAAGGCTACAAGAAAACTCATCTACTTCACGTATTTGATGTGGCAATAATGACCCCAAGGAATCGCTTTCATAAAGTTTTTGAAAACTATTAACTTTAACCCCATATAATTGCCACCAAAAAATATCACTTTTTTGTAGTAAAAAATTATAACATTCATCAAAAAACATAATACACTCACCTCAAAAAAAATCCATCTGATACCGTCTTCTCTTCGATTAAAAATAAAAAAAACGGCATATTTAAACCTCGCCATTGTAACACGAAATCTGTAAATAATAAGATCCTTACAAGATAATCTATACGATTTTTTGAAAAGGATTTTCAATCAATCCTTAACTAGCTCATTGAAAAAGAAATTAAGTTTGTTTGATGTATACTGCTATACGTTAAGAAAGCAAAAAACTTTTTGAATATTTTTCCTTAGAAAGAGATAATAATAAGGAGAAATGGAAATCAATAAGAAAAAATATATTACAGAGTGAGGGTAGTCCTCATTATATTTTTTAATAGCTCGTATAACCTCCGAAGAGGCAGAAAAACCATTGTCCCATTCATTAGGCCAAGAAATTTCTTCTTTAAGGGTTCTAATAACACGTTCGGTTTCAGCATTACCTTTGGGATTGTTAAAGCTAGTAAAAAGCTGCTTAATTCCCATTTGCGAACACGCTTTCATAAAGGCAGTTGATGTAGGCTGGCAGCCATTATCTGAGATCAATTGCAATGGTCTTATTTTCGCTCGATAACCATTAGGGAACTGCCTATTGACGGCCATATTCAGAGATTGTAGCCAATCTTCTGTTTTACTCTTATCACTCATATAATACCCAACAATTTTCTTAGTATACCAATCTAAGACGATATGGATATAAAGCCAGCCGAGAGAGGTTTTAATTTTAGTCATATCAGTGCCCCAGACTTCATTTCTTTTAGTTGCCTTAGGCTTAGAAGGGTAAGGCGGAGTTCGCTTAGCCCTAAGTCTGTTGTTTTTCGTACATAAAAGATTGTTCTCTTTCATAATTCTATAAACTCTAGCCATAGCAAAGCTTTC
>MDLB01000072.1 GCA_001730085.1 PVC group bacterium (ex Bugula neritina AB1) | reverse complement strand
GGCGGAGTTCGCTTAGCCCTAAGTCTGTTGTTTTTCGTACATAAAAGATTGTTCTCTTTCATAATTCTATAAATTCTAGCCATAGCAAAGCTTTCTTTATTCATATATTTCATATAAGCCCAAACTCTACGGTAGCCCCAATAAGGATGTTCAGACTTGATTAGGTCTATTTTTTTTAATAAAAAAACATCTCTAATCTTAACCTTATCCGACCTTTTTCTAGACCTTACCAATCGTTTTTTTTTAACTCCATTGTTAGCTCTCCTACTGTCTCTTTTAGACGACTCACCTCTTGTTTTAGAACCTCTTTTTCTCTATCAACTCCCCCATAGGAAAAAATTTTAGACCCTTCAGATAGCAGTCTATCTCTCCAATTATAATAGGTTTGTTGCGAAATCCCATATTGATTGCATAATTCCCCCAAGCTTACATTCCCCTTTATTCCCTCAAGTACTATTATTAACCGTTCTTTTGCTTTATATTTTTTCTTATTCATTTCCATTTCTCCTTGATTATTATCTCTTTTCTAAGGAAAAATACTCAAAAAGTTTTTTGCTTTCTTAACGTATAGCAGTATAATATTTGAATAAAGAACAGGAAAAAGAACAGGAAGAGCGAAACAGTATTTTAAAATCTCAACAAAAGGCTCTTGATGATTGTGTTAAGAAAGTGGATGTTATTTTTGATATGCGTGTTAATGGTGAAATATCATCACAGAAATAGAGTAAGAAAAAAGAAGATTTGCTTAATGAACAAATAAGATTAGAAGAATTGCTTGCAGATACTAATAAAAGAGTAAGAAGCTGACTAGCCACAGCAGATAAACTATTCTCTTTTGCAAAAACCGCAAAACAAAGATTTGAAAACGAAGAGATGCAAACCAAAAAAGATATTCTTTCTTGTCTTGGTTCGAACTTTACATTAAAAGATAGAATCCTTAGTATTAACTTGAATCCTGTCTTAGGAATCGTGGAAAAACTTGCCCCTGAAATAAAAGAGCTCCATATCAGGTTAGAACCTCAAAAAGACCAGTTTAATCAATGCGATTAAGAGGATTTATACTCTCAAAATGTAAAATGGGGTGGGTGACGGGGTTCGAACCCGCGACAACTAGAGCCACAATCTAGCACTCTACCACTGAGCTACACCCACCATAAGTATAGTATTTTTAAGCTTTATCCAGTGGTACGCCAGCTAGGATTCGAACCTAGGACCTACGGATTAGAAATCCGTTGCTCTATCCAGCTGAGCTACTGGCGCAAAAAAGCTCATTAATAACTAAATACACTTGCAAAAAATCCAAAATCGACTTATGAATATTCTTTATTAAGAAAAAACATAAACTATTTTGTAAAAATATATTTTTTTATAAAAAATTATCTGTAAAGATATAAATTCCCAAGATATTGATTTATATCTTTGATTTATTTTATCGGGGCGCCCAGATTTGAACTGGGGACCTCCTGCTCCCAAGGCAGGCACGCTAACCGGACTGCGCTACGCCCCGAATCAAAAGTAGAAAGTATATTATAATGAAAAAGGTGGTGTTTCGTCAACAAAGAAAACAAAAAAGATTAAAATTCGCAATGAAAACTACATCTATGTTAGACTTGAACGCATGAAGCGTTTTTTTCTTGTAACCATTCATTTGCCAATAATACTCTGCGGGTGCTTTGGAGGCTTCTCTATAGCTAATAACTCTTTTCTTCAGAAAACAACTGAAATCCTGCTAGATCCAGAAAATACAAACAGCTCATTAAGACCTTATGCAACAGTCTTAACAACTGTCGCTATCATAGAGAAAACTCCTCCTCTCAAAAAGGCCGTGAATTATCCTAACAAAGTTGTTATGCATGGTTTACAAAAAGAAGATCTCTTCGAACACGATGAAACTCTCACATTACTCCTAGACGCTGATAATCCTATGAAAGAAACCCTAGCTATCTAGGCTACTTTTTGATCTTCCTTTTTCAATACCACAGGTTTCTCTATCGTTTTTTTCTTAAGAGATTCACTTTTTACTTTCTTTAGTGATTCAACCTGTGAAGATTTTGTTTCACCTTCCATATCTGATCCTTCAGTTAATTTTTCCTCACTTTTTTTAAGTAAAAGAGTTTTGACCTTGGAAGTATCCTTCGAAAGTTCAACATTAGGTTTCTGCACTTTCATTTCCGAGCTCACAACTTGTAAGTACATTTGAACAGATCTATAGTTTTTATCTATTTTAGATATTTTTTCAAAAACAGCTCTCGCCTTTTCCCATTTTTGGGCAACAAACATTTTTTGCCCCATCTCATAATGTCTTTCCAAAGAGCTCTTTCTGGGCGAGGATTCTTCCTTTTGCTGAGAGATTTTATCTATGTAATTTTGAACATCAGACAGATACACAAGGTCTTTATCCAAAAGCTTTACTCTTTTAAAATAAACAAGGGCTCGATTATATAGTTTTCTTTTAAAGTACATCACCCCTTTTTGATAAGAAATCTCTAATTCAGAAACATCAGATTTATCTTCTTTTTCTTCTAAAGAATAAACCTTCTCTTTTTTTTGTGCCTCAACAAGATCTTGCTCTTGCGAGATTTTTAAATATTTACTAGCCAGATGGTGCTCTGGATCTAGCTTTAAAACTTCTTTAAAAAGTGTGATAGCCATATCACTATCCCCTTCCTCAAGAAAGTCTTTCCCTTTTGAAAAAAGTTTACTCACTTTTTTAGATTCGTCTTTATATTTTTTCCAAGAATCATTTTTCTCAACTCCCTTAACTTGATCCTTACCTTTCTCTAAAAGTTTCTCTTTCGGCATACCTTTTGGGATATCTTTATTAATCATTTCTTTACCTATAGATCCTTTTAACATAGGTATTGTTTTCAAATCAACTTTCAAAAGCTCTGTTTTAGAAATTTCTCTCAATGATCTAACATTTGAAATTTTTTGGAAGGATTTAGTTTTAGAGGGGTTATCTTTCGTTAAAAAAGAGTTACCTTTAGCCTCACTTAAAGGTATACCTTCAACATTATTTCTATCACGAAAAGGAGCTTTTTTTACAAGATCATCATTCGCCTTAATATCACTAGAGACATCTTTTTTATCTCTTAGCACAGACTCCTTTGATAATTTTTTAAGCCCATTTGATTTCTTCTTTTGATTGAAAGATTTTTCTGATATTTGCTGTTTGGGAGTTGAAGAGACTTGAGCTTGATGATCATATATATTTTCTATATAACTTTGAACATTATCCAATTGTTCAAAGTTTTCATCCAAAGACCATATCTTTTTAAAAGAAACTAAGGCTTTATCATACTCTCCTTTTTCATAATGATTTATACCATTTTTATAAATAAGTCCTAGATCCGTATAAGTATCTTTGGAAAGTTGTTTTTTCATAGAAAGAGCCTTAGTGCTTTGAGTCCCACCTACAGCTAAAGCGATCGCAGACTTATCATTTTTAGAGCTTCTCTCTTTCGTTAAAGATTTTTTTTGAACATTAGCGTTTGAGTTTTTTGTAGTCTTATTTTTATGCTCTTTTCTCTCACTCATTTGTCTATCTATCTTAGCTACCACCTTTAAAGAAAGATCATCATCTGAGTGCGGTGTAGATATATTGCTTTCAATATTTTTAGCGTTTTCTATCCGTTGCTTCGCATATTTGATAAATTCAGGAGCATATTTATGTTTAGGGTCTTTCTCTAAAACCTTATAAAAAAGCTGTAAAGCCTGTTCATACATCTCTTTTTCGTATAAATTAACAGCATTCTGAAACCCTGATATAACTTCTTTGCGCAAAGTTTCCCTCTTTTCGACTTTATCCTTGATAAGGTGAATATAGTCTCTAGCGATCGAGCAATTCGCATCTATGGCTAAAACTTCCTGAAAAACCGCTATAGCTTCTGATTCCTTGCCTTTTTTAAGAAGAACCTCACCTTTACCTAAAAGCTCACTTCTCTGAGCCTCTTGATCTAAAAATGCTGAAACATTCAAGACATCTCCTTTAGAAAGGATCTTTTGATTAGGAATATTACCTTTTTGGCGAATAACTTCTTCTCCACCGGAGTGAAAAGCGATTTTTATTTCCATATCTTTTTTCTCAGCCATTCTATCTTCACAATAGTCTATCAAGATCTTGGCATAACTATGTTCCGGTCTTTTAGAAAGTGTCTCTTTAAAAATAAGCAAAGCTTCAGCATACTTTTCTCTTTGATAAAGGAGAAGCCCTCTTTTAAAGTTTTTTTCAATTTTTTCTTCTACCAAAGCTTTCTCATGCATTCTTTCACGAATAAGTTTTGTATAGTCATGAGCAACAACAGATGTCTCTCTCAAATTGATAACCTTTTGAAAATAAGACAGAGCTTCCTGATCTTTTTTATTTTCAAAAGCTATCACACCCTTTTTTAAAAGAGCATTGATACTTTCCTCCTGATTCAAAATATCCTCTAATCTCAAAATTTTACCTTCCGAAGTTATTCTATCTACAGGAATAACCCCCTTAGACAAAAATATCTCCTGTTCTTTTTTCTTTTTAAGTGCGCTATTCTTAGCAATTTTTTCTTCCTTTTCAGACTTTATTTCAGAAAAAACCTTCTTTCTTTCAGCCAACCTTTGTTGTGCATAACTAATAAAAATTTCAACATTAAGGTGATTAGGATCTTTCTCCAAAATAGAATTAAAAACATTTAAGGCTTCATCATAAAGGCCTTTCTGGTAAAAATTTAATCCGCGGCGAAACTCAATATCTATATTCTTTTGAAGCTTTTGCCTTTCTTCCCTTTTCTTCTTTATAAGAATCAAATAACTTTGAGCAATAGCACACCCCTCTTTGTTAACTTGAATTTTTTTGAAATATTCTTCGGCTTTATCGTAATCCTCTTCTTCAAAAAAACTTATTCCTTCTTGAAGCCAATCATCTATGACCGATTCTTTTTCTAAAATATTTAAAAGAGCTTTTCCCTCATTTTTGAGAACAACACCCGTTTTAGAAAAAAGCTCTAAACTTCCATCTAAATCTCTGTCCTTACGATTGAGCAAAACTTTGGCAACAGGAGATTTTTCAGGATCTAACTGTCTCCTGATTTTGATTTGTTGATCACGCCTATTCTTCGCGTAACGATGAAAAACTTGTGCATCTTTATGGTCAGGAAATTCCTTTAAAACCTCCTCAAAAAAAGTCAAAGCTCTTTGATACTGACCTTGTTGATAAAAAATAACCCCTTTTTCAAAAGTTTCCATCACCTTTTTCTCCAAGGCTTTCTGTTTCACGAAATGATCATGAATAAGATGATTATAGTCCCTAGCTATAACATGATTTTCCTTCATAGCTAAAACTTGATTAAAATAGCCTTCAGCCAAATTATACTGAGCCTTATCAAAAAACTTTTTCCCATTGTTAAGAAGCTCGGATATTTTTTTCTCTACCTCAAGCATTTTTTCATTCTCAGTACCATCAAAAATGATCGCCTCTCGAACAAATTCGGCCCCATCAATGACCCGCTTTTTTGAGATATTTCCTCTAACTCGAATAAGGTCTTTTTTTGCCGATAAAAAAGATTGTGATTTATCACTACCTTCTTGTGCTATTCTTCTGATTTTTTCCATATCAGCATCAAGTTTTTTTTGATCTTCAATCCTACGAGAAGCGTATAAAGCAAAAACTCTAGCATACTCATGCTGAGGATCTTTTTTCAAAACTAGGTTAAAAACTCTAAGAGCTTCTAAATAAAGACCGCTTTTATAAAAACTCTTTCCTTCTTCAAATTTTTTCAAAAGAGCTTCTTTTCTTTCGGTTTCTCTTTTAGCCTCATTCAACTTTTCTTCAATATTGACTAAATTTTTATGCTCTCCCTCATAAAAGTCATAACCTGATGACGCCCATTTACTATAACGTTTAGCCAAACTATTTGTGGGATCACCTGATAAAATATAGTCTGATTTAGTTTTAACTTTATCTATCTCTCCTCTTTTTTTATCAGCTTTCATTTCTAAAAAATAAACCGTGCTTTTTTTCCAAAAATATAAGTTATTAAGGTAGGGGTCAATATCTCTTGCTTTTTCAAAAAGATCTAGCGCCCTTCTAAACTTTTTCCGGCGGTAAAAAGACATTCCTTTGTTGAAAAAGTCTCTATGCTTCATTTTAACTCTAGGTGACAAACCAAGAGTTTGTTTTCTTCTTAAAAAATAAGGAGTATCTTTGTATTTCTCATCCAAATAATCCTTACGTTTTGTCCAAACATCTCTGGAAAGATTGCGCACACTCTGTCTCAAATATTTATAAACACTTGGATAGTCGGGGTCCATTAATTTTAAAAGGTAAAAATCATCAGCTGCTGTCTCGAATGCCCCCTCACTATAATGAGCCTTCCCATCTCGAAACAATTGATCAACAACTTGAGTTAACTCACTTTCGACCATAAGACTTGCTTCCCTTTTCTGAGACCTTTCTCTGGCTTCAAGATTTCTCTTTTTTTCTTCGTCAATCAAACGTTGCCGTGTTAACTCTAAAGCTTTTTGAATACTTTTATTTTTTGGTGACATTTTCTTTGACTCTTCTAACAAAACAAGAGCTGTTTCAAATTCGCCCCTTTTATAAGCACCAACAGCACGAAGATAAATATCTTTAGCCTGCTTTTCTGTACGCTCATCGCTCAAACCATGAGGTGTTTTAGAAAAGTCAATCTGACTTTTGATGAATTTAAGATAATGAAGAGCAACTTTATGATCAGGGTAAAATTCAAGAACACTATGAAGTAATGTTCTAGCACGAGCATATTCTGCCTCATCAAAAAGATGAATCGCCTGATGCAACATCTTGTCTACTTCTGAGTCTTTTTTCTTTTTTGAAGATACGAAATTCAAAGGTGATAAAATCTTTTTTGCCAAGTGTGAAGGTTTTCTCACAAAACTTTTAACAATTTTTGCAGGTTTCCAGGCCAAACTTTCGGCAAGATCTTTAGACTTAGAAACCAAAGCAAAGGAACTATCTTTCCCCTTAAAATACCCCCTGTCATCTTTTTCTGCCATATCATCTGACTCAACAGCCAACATCAACTCTTTTTCGGCTTGCGCATCTATCCCACCAACAAGATCTTTATGTGTGGATTGAGCTTGGAAGTTTGTAATATTTTTAGATGGGAATCTTTCATTTTTACCCATAGAAACCCCACCCGTTTGCTTATCTTTGTATAAAACATTTTGCGACTGGTCTGCTTTTTGACTTTGAAGTTTTTCTTTCGATCTCTTCAGATACATAGGTGCATATCTATGATCTGGTTTCAATTTTACAGCTTGTTCAAACTGTTCAATAGCTTTTTCAAAATTATCTCTCCGATAAAAATATTTACCTTTATTATAAAACTTATCAAAAGGGTCCTCTTCTTTCTGCACTTCCGGTTTCGCAGAATCACCTTCGGCCTTATCTTTTGTATTATTTTTTTTCTTTAAAAGCTTCTCTTGTGACCTCTTTAAATAGGCCGGCGCGTACCTGTGGTCCGGCTTCAAATTCACAGCCTGCTCAAACTGCTCAATAGCTTTTTGAAAATCATCTTTCCGGTAAAAGTATTTCCCCTTCTCATAAAATTTTTCAAAAGCATCCTCTTTCTTCTTATCTTTTTCATCTACCTTTTGAGAAGCAAGACTCTCTTTATCTTCGTTCTTTTTTTCTAAAGCTTTTTCCTTACAACGTTTCAAGTAGGCAGGTGCATATCTATGATCGGGCTTTAGCTTAACAGCTTGTTCAAAATGCTGAATGGCTTTTTCATACTCTTTACTCCTATAAAGAGTCTTACCTTTTTCATAAGAATCTTTAAAAGCGACCTCTTTATCATTCACAGCTCCGGATTTATCATTTTTTTCGCTCTTTTGCTTTTCCATGACTTTTTGTGTACATCTCTTCAAATATATAGGAGCATATCTATGATCGGGCTTTAACTTAACAGCCTTTTGAAAGAAATCACGCGCCTCACGATATTTTTCTTCACGATACAAGCGCTTCCCTTTTTCATAAATATTATCAAAATCAGAAAGCTTTTTGACTCTAGTCTTCTTTGTTCTCTCTTGCTGTTTTGAAAGTTTATCTTTTGATCGACTCAAATATTCTCGTGCATATTTATGATCTGGTCTAAAGCTCAACGCTTTCTCAAACTGACTTATAGCGTCCTGAAACTCCGCTCTACGATAAAAGTATTTAGCCTTTTCATAAAACTTAGCAAAGATATCTGTATTTTTTTGATTTTCCTGATTTTTTTGATCATTAACGGTCTTGATAAGACTCAAAACAGAACTATCATTCGGCTTTAAAATTTTTGCTTTCTCTAAAAAAGTAATAGCCTCAGAATATTTACCTGATTCATACAATGCTTTACCTTCTTCAAATAGAGCATCAAATGAAGTCTCGTCCGATTCACCTTTCTTGGTAGAAATATCTAGGAATCTTTTCGCATAGCGATGATTAGGAATCATTTCAACAGCTTTTTCAAAAAAAGGAATTGCTTCAAAGTAAAGGCCTTGACGAAAAAGTTCTCTACCTCTTTCATAAAAAGCATCGAAAACATTTTTTGCAGCAATCGCCTCCGACACATCTGATTTTTTCAAACAAATTTCTAAATAACGATTCGCATACCGGTGCTTTGGAGAAACTTTTACAGCTTCACGAAAAAAAGGAACAGCTTCCTTGTAATTACTCTGACGGAAAAGCTCTCTACCTCTTTCATAGTTTTCATAAAAATCAAAATCCATATTTCTATCGTTCTTCATCTCAATAGAAACCTGATCAGAAAGAAAAAGACCTTCATTAGAAGAATCTAATTCTTCAGTGTTTAAAGCTTTAACAATAGGCGTAGCTTGCGACAGAATTTCATCTTCAGTTTCAGATTGTTTTTTATTTTTTTTAGCAACATCTACAACAAGAGGTTTATCCTTTTCTTTAGAAGTCGTTTTTGATTTCTTATCGTCTTTTTGAAAAACCACTTTAGATGAAGGTAACATTTTTGAAATAGATAAATCCCCAGATCTAACCTCTTCTTTCAAAGAAAATTCTTTTAAAACATCTTCCATTGTTAAACCTAAGCGCTTCAAACCTTTTTTCAAAAGCTTCTTAGCTTTTTTGTATTTAGGCTCAACCCTTAAAATTTTCCAGCATAAATCTACTGACTCACGATGCTTTTTATCTTTATAAAGTTTTTTAGCTTTTTTATACATTTTTTTTGCAGAAAAATCGCCCTGTCCAGAATCTTTCTCAACTAAAAGTTTTTGACATCTTAGTATATATTTCTTTACATAGCGATGATTGGGATCAAGGCCTTCCAATTCCAAAAAGTACCTTAACGCCAAATCATATTTTTCTTCTCGATAAGCCTCTTTTCCTTTATCGTACAACTCCGAAAAATCCGCCTCTTCCGAATGCTTTTCATTTTTTTTAGGAATAGTCGACAAAGGGCTCTTTATTGTTTTTTTCTGATCCAAAGCAAATTGATCCGAAGATAACTTAGCCAGTTCTTTGCTATCAAAGTTCCCCAAAGACTCAAGAAGCATTTCTTCTTTTTTAGCAACATAAGATAAAGCTTCTTTACGATATTTGAGAACTTTTTTATCTTTTGGGTCATACCGAAGGATATCTTCAAAAATACTCAAAGCACGATTAAAGTCTTTGTCTTCCATGCACTTCAATCCCTCTTTAACTAAGTCATCGCGATGACCCGTTAACAAAGCCCCTTTTCTTTCCTGAAAATCTTCACTCATCTCGGCCGTCATCTTCAAGCTTTCTTCCCATAAACTGTCTTGTGCCCGAGACTCAATAGGATCTTGCATTCTAGGTTTTTTATTTTTGCGAAATTTGCTAAGAATGCCGGTATTATGCTTGTTTTGCAATTCAATTTTTATAAGTTTATCTCGACTACTTTGATGATAATCATGCGCATACTTATAGCTAGGATCAATAGAGAGAACTTTTTCAAATAATCCTTTTGCGACGTCATAGTCCCTCAACTTATAAGCTTCAACACCTTTTTTATAAAAATTCTCCAACTGCTTTCTTCTATGTAACCAAAAGTTAGCATCAACCTCTCTTTGCGCTTCAGCAACTCGCGCAACACTCGATCTCATTGAAAAGTCTTGTGAAAGATGGTGATCTAAACCTTGAACAACAAAAGGCTCGTCTCTACCTACAATATGTTTCATCACATCTTTTTTACGTGTTTTGCCAAGAACTTTATCAATATTTTTCTTCATTTGGTTAGCTCTACTCATAACCGTTATTTTTTGATCTTCGACCATATGAGAAAAGTCTTTATCTCCCACATATGTATCTAATTTTTTTTGCTCTAAATCTGTGAGTTGATAAAAAAGATCTTCTTCAGAAAGACCGGCTAGATCAGAGGAAGGTTTGCCCAGATTATCCATGGCGTCCTTAATGACGGATCTACGATCACCTTCTTTTTCAGCCATCTCGATAGCTTTATCTTGTATACGTTCCAGGTATTCATAGGCGGGATGATAATCAGAGTTAATCTGTATAACACTCAAGAACTCTTTTCTAGCTCTCTCGTACTCACTTTTTTTGAAAAACTCTTTCCCTTGCATAAAGTGAAGCATCAGATCGCGCTCATTTTGGAACATTGTCGGAATATCTTGTTCTCGCTCAAAAGCAAAACCTAAAGAAGTGAAGCAAAAAATGAACAAGGATGCAAAGCTAAAAACTTTTTTCATCAAAACATAACCCCCAATCGAAAAATCTTTATAAATTTGAATTTGTAAGCAAATTACGTATTTCGTTCAATTTCATAGATAAAAAATTGATCATTAAGAAAAACACATCAGTATCCATAACTTTTTGTACGGATAGCCCTATAAGTGTACGAAAAACAAAAACTTTTTGTCAAACATTATCTTCAAGACAAAGATCTAGACAACCTTAAGGATATCTATGATTGGAAAGTTTTTAAATCATTTTTATGATTTTACATTCAAAATGATCAAATACTATTAACTAGAAATTTTTTCATTTTAAAATCAGCGTTTTTTTTAATTTTAAAAATATAGGATGTATTTTAGACCTATTTCAAAATACAGGATAAGCTTTTTTGCATCTGATTTAACAATAATTTTTCTTTTTGAAAAAGGCAATAAAACCTACTAAAATATATTTTTTTTAAAAGCGAAGTCTTTTTAATAGATCGAGAAAGAAAGTGTTTGAGATATTTTAAAATACTTCTCTATCATTAATATAAAGAGTTATTTCTTGACTAATTGACCCTTTTATAGTAGACTTCCTTCTTCTAAGTGGCGGCGTAGCTCAGTTGGTCTAGAGCAGAGGAATCATAATCCTAAGGTCCGGGGTTCGAATCCCTGCGCCGCTACCAATTGAATAGTTTTTCCGTATTTTTTTTAAAATAGACAACCTCAAAACCGTTTAAAATATTTCAAATTATTTAATTTTAGTTTTTTTAAAAGGTTTAAAATGAGGACAAAGGATTTCATCTACTCAATACGTTATGAACTTTTTTAAACCCGCAAAGTCTTTATACAACGGGCAAAAGATCAAATACTTGAAACTGTGCAAAGGTTTCGGCCTTTTAAGAATAAAAGGATAAAGGGAATTCAATGGGTAGCCAAACTATTTTACTTCCAGAAAACAATCAAATTATCAAAAACATAAAAAATTATGAAGATATCGGAGGTCTTCAAGGCTTAAAAAATGCTTTGAACATGAAGCCTACAGATGTTATTGAAACCCTAAAAAAAGCTGGCTTGCGTGGTCGCGGGGGTGCAGGTTTTCCAACTTTCATCAAATGGGGTGGTGTACGATCTGACCCTTCTCCAAAGAAATATGTTGTTTGCAATGGATCAGAAGGTGAACCTGGAACATACAAAGACCGCTTTTTACTCAAAAAAAACCCCTACCCGCTAGTGGAAGGTCTCTTGATCGCTAAATACGCTATTGGGGCTACTCGAGCTTATATTGGACTAAAGGCAAAGTACAAAATCCCTGTTGCTAATGTGAAGCAGGCGATCCTTGATTTTGAAAAAGCCGGTCTTTGTGAAAAAGACGATGTTTCGCTATTTTTAGGTCCTGATGAATATTTATTTGGTGAAGAACGTGGTCTTCTTGAAGTTTTAAGCGGTGGAGGAGCCATGCCTCGTGTCGCTCCAACCTATATCCTCGGTGCTTTCCCGAAACCCGAAGAACATAACCCTACAGTTGTCAACAATATTGAAACATTTAATCATGCCACCCATATTTTGGCAAAAGGCTCTGACTGGTTCCGCTCGATTGGGAGTGAAGATACCGCTGGAACAACCATTTTTACGCTATCTGGAAATGTCAAAAACCCAGGAATGTATGAGCTACCAATGGGTACACCTTTTAATGTTCTTTTGAACACTCACGGTGGTGGCCCCGAAGATAGTAACTTTCCAATCAAAGCTGTTTTTTCTGGAGTTGCAAACCCTGTGCTAACACCAGATAAATTCGAAACCCCTCTAGACTTTGGATCTATGAAGAAAGCTGGGTCAGGCTTGGGTTCAAGTGGATTTATCGTTTTTGACGAAGGGGTTTGTATGGTCGAAGCCGCAGCTATTTTTTCTTCCTTTTTAGCACGCGAGTCTTGCGGGCAATGTATGCCTTGCAAAATAGGATGTCAAAATATTTCATCCCTTTTATGGAAAATACACCAAGGGAAAGGCTCAGAAAAAGATATGGAAGCTATCCTTTTGCAATGTGGACATGTGACCGATCAAACAAGATGCTTCCTTTCTCACGAAGAAAAAATCCTGATGGAAAGTTTTTTAACAACTTTTAAACAGGAATTTCTGGACCACCTCGGAAAAAAATGCACCTTCCCTAAAAAAGCTTTTTTGGGAAAAATCGACGATTTCGATGAAAAAGCCCAAAAATTTCATTTGGTTAACTACCCTCAAACTTTTATGACTTAAGGTTGATGTGGACATGGTTTCACTCCTTTACCCTATCACTTTACTGATCATCTTTTTGCTCTTTTCTTTTTATATCCATCGCCGCTACACAAAGCTACTTTCTAAGTTCAAAGAAACTTCCTCAGAAAAAAATCAAAATTATTTAAAAAATACTTTTGAAGAAATGACCGAGAAAGCTCTCGAAAAAAACCATTCAACATTATTAAACCTCGCTCAATCTTCTTTCGAAAAAATCCTTTCGGAAGCAGAACACAAATGGGAAAAAAAAGAAGATACCATTCTTCATGGTTTAAAACCCATCGAAAGTATGATGAAGTCTGTGGCAGAGCAAAATCAAAAGTTAGAAGAAAATCGTCAGAAGATGTATGGTGGTTTAGAAGAACAAATGCGTATGCTCACAGAAACGCACCGCGAATTAAAGAAGGAAACAGGCAACCTCGTATCTGCTTTAAAAAAGCCGCAGGTTCGTGGGCGCTGGGGAGAAATAACTCTCAAACGTGTTGCCGAATTAGCCGGAATGGTTGAGCACTGCGACTTTGAAGAGCAAAAAACGGTTTTTGACGCCGAAAAAGAGCTTCATTTTCGTCCGGACATGATCGTGAATCTACCAGGACAAAGAACTCTTGTTGTTGATGCCAAAGTTCCTTTACAAGCCTACTTGGAAGCTATAGAAACCACGAGCGAAAAAGAAAGAGAACAAGGTTTAAAAAAACACACCCAACAAGTTATCTACCATATGAACCATTTGGCTAAAAAAGCTTACTGGGATCAATTTGAAAAAAGCCCTGAATTTGTTGTTATGTTTATCCCTGGCGAATCTTTTTTTAGTGTCGCTGTAGAATTTGAAAAAAACCTCATCGAAGATGGTATTCTTCAAAAAGTTATCATCGCAACTCCAACAACTCTGATTGCTCTTCTACACTCTATTGCCTATGGCTGGCGACAAGAGAAACTGAATCAAACAGCTCAAGAAATAGAAAAACTTGGTCGAGAAATATATGATCGCTTAGCAACATTCACAAGTCACTATGCTCAAGTGGGAAAAACTTTAGCAAGGTCAACGGAAGCTTATAATCAATCGGTAGGAAGCCTAGAAAGCAGAGTTTTGGTTTCTGCACGAAAGTTCAAAGATTTAGGTATCTCTTCAAAAAGTGATATCCAACCCCTTCCCCCTGTAGAAAAGAATCCACGTGCCCTTGCGGATATTTCATCGTCGTAAATCTTAATCCCAGAAGGAAATTCAAGCCGTGTCTCAAAAAAAGATATTCAAAACCAAGGAAGGATCTTACACTTTTTACCTACCAGATCTTGATGAATATTACCATTCTTGGTTTGGAGCCATTGGAGAATCCAAACATGTTTATATTGAAAATGGTTTGATGTTTTTTAAAAAATGGCAAAAAGATAATAAAGAAATACGTATTTTAGAAATCGGATTAGGAACAGGTTTGAATGCCTTACTAACATATTTGATCTGTGAAAAAAATAAAGAACATACTATCAAATATACCTCTTTGGAAACAAGTCCTCTCTCTAAAGAAGAATTTTCTCTGTTAAATTATCCCGAAATGTTAAAATTATCTCCCGAGCAGGCTAGTTTTTTTCAAGATATTCACACTTCTTCATGGGAAAAAAGTCACCAAGCTCTTACCAATTTTTATTTTAAAAAAAAGATGACCTCTTTACTAAGTGTCGAATTAGAAAAAAAACATTATGATGTTGTTTATTTTGACGCATTTTCTCCCAAAGTACAACCTGAACTTTGGGAGAAAGATGTTTTTTCAAAGATTTATCAAAGCATGAGTGACAAAAGCGTTTTGGTGACTTATTCTTCTCAAGGTCAAGTCAAAGAAGCCATTAGAAACGCTCTTTTTCACTTAGAAAGATTAAAAGGAGCTTTGGGGAAGCATCATATGCTTCGAGCCCTAAAAGGTCATGAAAAACCTAACTCTTAAAGAAGATTCGCGTTATCCTCTACTCCATCCACATATTTTTGGTATGTGCCTTCTTTATACCCACCCTCTTGCCTATCATGATTCAACTTATTTTTTTTAATGTACAACTCTTTCACCTCTTTAGCATCCATACCGGCAACTTGACACATACTTACCCAAAAATGAAGCATATCTACAAGCTCTATTTTGATATTATCCCAATCATCTTCACCTTTTTTCCACCATTTCCACTGAGTACTATCTATCGCCTCTGATATCTCTTGTTGCAAAGCAAGTGTATAGTTTAAAAACCAGCGCCTACGAAAGTCAGGATCCTCCATCTTTTCATATAAATCGGGTTCAATCCGTGTGTTTAGTTTTTTTTGTTGATCAAAAATAAAATCTAAATCACTCATACTTTTGAAGTCCATAAAATCCTACCTTTACTCATAAATAAAAAATTAAAAAGAAATCACAGAAAAATTTTAACAAAAATGAAATCTCTACACAATCTTAAATTATTGAAATTATCAAGGACAGGTTAAGTATCCCACTACCTCTTATGTCCGTCCACACTCCAATCAACCTAAAACCAGCCCACTTCCTAAGTCTTCAACTCCATCAACTAGTCAATATAGAATAGTAAATTCTTCACAGTTAGCATAAATATACAATATTCATATAAAAATATGTTGAATTTTTAATATTATTTAAATATAACAAATAAATATGTTTAAATTTATAATTATTTTTTTATCTTTATTTTATTAAAACTACATTCTTTATCCCCTTCAAGTTCTTTAAGTCCGTACTCAAGAACTTCTGACGATAAAACCGTACTCCAGTCCGAAAAAGCATGCTACCTACTTTTAATAAGCAAGTATCTTATCAAATCAGATCAAATACTCGCTAATACAGCTCTCCCTGATCTTTTTTCCGAACTTGGAAATTTAGCTAAAAAATCTTCTGAAAACGAAGAAACAGAACATTCCAATATTTTAACTGAACATATCTACTCTTTAAACTCTAGCCTTCCTCTAGCTAGTAACAAAGCTGAAAAATCTTCTGAAAACGAAGAAACAGAAGATTCCAATATTTTAACTGAATATAGCTACTCTTTAGACTCTAGCCTTCCTCTAGCTAGTAATAAAAAGGTTATAGATCCAAAATTTAAATGTCCTCATTGTCATATAACATTTACTAATCATACAAATTATGAAAAATATCTTTTTAAACATAAAATGGAAATAACAAATAAAATTAGACCTCTATATATTAAATATAAATGCACTAAATGTGAAGCTTTTTTCGAAAAACCCGAACTTATTCAAGAACATTGTAAAACTAGCCATCTTAATTTAACTTATAAAAATGATATCAAATTTTCAATTAGATATTCTTGTTCATTATGTATGCTCCTGTTCCCTTCTCATGAACTGTGTAAGCCTCATATTGCGTCTTTCCATAAAAGAGAGCTAACATCTCAATGTCAAAAATGTGGAAGAGTTTGTTTAAAAAAAGATCTCAAAAAACATATGGAAAGTCATGCCCCTACACAAACTTCAATACCTAGTTTAAGAAACAAATCTTTATTAAAACAAAATAGATTTTTACCTTACTTAACCGATAAGCAAAATCATAGAAAAAATGCCTAAAAGTTATCACATCAAATATAAAAATCTAACTATATTCACTATAATTTTAAATTTCTTTTTCATGAAACATCTACGCTTTATCTACTTCAAGTTCATTAAAAAACTTAAACAATGAACAAATAATTTCTCCTAAAACTATTAAAATCAATATTCATATACAAAGTGTTAAAAATTATATAAGTTATAAATGCTCGAAATGTGAAGCTACTTTTAAGACAGAGAAAGCTCTTAATAATCATCTAGTTGACATCCTCACCTACCTAAAGGAAGGTGATTCCTAGATTTACTAAGCTATTTTTTTAGCAACTAGGGGTTCTTGCTTCATAGAAATTCCTAACGGATTTTCTCCACAAGCTAACAAGGCATGCCCTGCCTCTAAGATATTACGCCCCGCATTACGGTCAGCGTTTGCACTGTAGCC
>MDLB01000071.1 GCA_001730085.1 PVC group bacterium (ex Bugula neritina AB1) | reverse complement strand
TGCTTAAATCTTCTTAAAAGCTGTTAGAGGTTTATCTTTTTAAGATATTAGAGAAAACTTCTACTAAAAAAGCTCCTACATTTTCTTTAAAATTCTTTCTTTTATTACAATATTTTCTATTTTTAATATTCATAATCCTAAAAAAAAATAGTTTTCTAATTAATAGTTATTTTTTTAATGTTGTGCAGAGGTCTTTTATTTGGGATCTTTTCTTTATCCTCTTCTATTTATTAGATCTACTTACTTTATTTTCTTCACTTACTTTTTTCCTTATTTAAGCCTTTCATTTTTCTAGGCTATGCAGAGGTCTTTAAGAAATAATATATTTTTTAAATTTAATGACTAAAATAAATACAATTTAAAAAAAAGTGAATATTTCCCTTCTCACTTTGACTATTTATCTAAAACTATTTGAGTCTATCTAAATTTTTCATGTATAATAGGAAAAGGATGTTGTGAAAATATCTGGCAAGCTTTCTTGAGATCCTTAATTAAAAAATTTTGCCATTTTGGAAAAAATTCATAGCTACAAAAATATTAATTTTTCTAAAAAGAACAAGCTGAGCCAAAGCCTCTTTAAAATAAAGCCTGTCATATATTTCTAAACAATATCAAGTCCTCTGTACAAGTCTCACGAACCGCTTTGTTGCTGCTTTTAAAAATCAAAGACTGTGCGATCATTATTTTTAAATGAGACCATATATTTCATGTTTTGGAGTTTTTCATATGAACCAAGAGTTTTTTTTAAATATTCTTCTCCTTCTAGCTGTTCCTTTAAGTCTTGCTATAGGTTATGGGTTGAGCTATCTTTCCAACTACCGCAAAAACCTAAATAAAAGGAATCAATCACAGGCCATCATAGACACTGCGCTTCAAGAAGGGGAGAGAAAGGTCAAAGATATAGAGTTAACAGCTCACCTTAAAATCATCGAAGAGAAACGATTATTCGAAAAGGATATGGCAGAAGCCAAAAATGATTTAAAAAATCGCGAGAAAAAACTAGAAGAACAACAAGAAAGTTTAAAAAATGAATCCTTAAATTTGCAAAACCTTGAGAAAACTTTAAATGCAGAAAACGAAAATATCTTAAACTTAAAAGATGAATTAAAAAACAAACATAATCAGATCGATAAAATCATAAAAGACGAGATAAATGTCCTAGAAAAAGTCTCTGGTCTAACGGAAGAAGCTGCTAAAAAAATAATCGAAAAAAAACTAACAGACTCTCTGCAAGAAGAGCGGGCAAAAATGATAAAAAAACATCAAAAAATAACTTTGGAAGAGTCAGCAAGACACGCTCAATCTATCATTGCTACGGCTATCCAAAAATGTTCCTTCGAACATATCTCAGAAATCACCATCACAAAAGTCCAATTGCCCAACGAAGATATTAAAGGTCGTGTGATAGGTCGAGAAGGCCGAAATATCCGAGCATTAGAAACCTGTACGGGCGTTAATGTTATCGTAGACGATACCCCGGAAATCATTATTCTTTCTAGCTTTGATCCTCTTAGAAGAGAGATAGCTCGTATCTCTCTCGAAAAGCTTATTCAGGATGGAAAGATACATCCATCGGAAATCAAAAAAACCGTTGAAAAAGTTGAAACAGATATGGCATCTCATATCAAATCCTTAGGAAAAGAGACTGTAGAATCATTGGACATCCAAGATTTTCCAGAAGGTCTCCTGTCTCACTTAGGGACATTAAACTATAAGACAACACATGGACAAAACCTTTTGGATCACTCTAAAGAAGTCTCTCATATCATGGCTCACTTAGCAGAAGAGTTACATTTAGATATTTCTCTTTGCAAAAGGATAGGCTTACTTCATGATATAGGGAAATCTCTCGATCACGAAACAAACGGTTCTCCATCCATCATTGGTGCTCGTTTATTACGGGATTATAAAGAAAGTGAGACCCTTTGTGAATCTATAGAGCTCCACCATGCGAATTCTACAACCACCAACATCTATACATCTTTACTTACAGCGGCAAACAAAGTTTCCGCGCATAGGCCGGGAGCTAGAACACCTAAAGCTGATGAGTATTTTTTAGAGTTAGAGAAGTTGGAGTCATTAGCAAAGACCTTCAAAGGGGTTCAGAAGACTTTTGCTTTACAAGCGGGTAAAGAACTATGTGTTATAGTTAATGCTGAACAACTTGACGACAATCAGTCTGTTCTGCTAGCAAGAGACTTAGCACATAAAATCGAAGAAGAGTTAAGCTACCCCGATCAAATTAAAATCAATATTATTAGAGAGAAAAAGATTGTAGAATATGCTACATAAAAAATAGATCTCTATTTTTAAAAACCATCATTCAATAACGGAGTTAAATTCATATGTCCAAAGTAGTACGCATCCTTGTGGTTGGAGACATTGTAGGAAATGCTGGGAAAGAAGCGGTTTTAAACCTTTATCCCAAATTAAAAAAAGAAAAAGGCATTGATTTTTGTATCGTTAATGCCGAAAATATCGCCACAAAAGGCTCAGGTGTCAAAGACAAAGATTTACAAGATTTGCTTGATGCCGGTATAGATGTCATAACAGGTGGTGACCATATGGGAAAACATCGCGGAGATAGCGACTATATTATGCAAGGGGAAAGATTATTACGCCCTGCAAACTATACAAAAGACCCAGGTAAAAGTTCCCTTGTTTGTTCTCCTAAAGAACATAAAGATATCAAAATCGGTGTTTTAAATGTTATCGGGAATGTTTTTATGGAAAAGACAATCCCTGCTTTTAAAATAACCCAAGAAAAAATCGAAAAACTAAAACTTGTCACAGATATCATTATTGTCGACTTTCATGCCGAAGCTTCTTCCGAAAAAGTTGCTATGGGTTTATTTTTAGATGGGAAAGTCAGTGCCGTATTTGGGACACATACACATGTTCAAACAGCTGACGAAAAAGTTCTCCCCAATGGTACCGCTTATATCACTGATCTTGGTATGACAGGGGGCATGAGTGGGGTTATTGGAAGAAAAAAAGAAAGTGTGATTCTAAAGTTTTTAAATCAACCTCACTCAAAATTCGAAGTCACAACAGATGATGTTTGGCTAAATGGTGCGTTGATAGATATTGAAACATCAGAAGGGAAGGCAACCCATATTGAGAGAGTTAGCGAACCGTTCTCTATCTGAAAAGATTTGGAATGTCACAGACCTGAACTATGAGATCAAGTCAAATCTTGAGCAAAAATTCTTAAATATTTTTGTTTGTGGTGAAATATCTAACTTTGTTCACCATGGTTCCGGACATATGTACATGACTCTAAAAGACAAAAATTCCCAAATACGATTGGTGATTTTCGCAGGAGTTAACACACGTCTAAAGTTTTCTTTAAAGAACGGCTTGGAAGTTATTGTTTCGGGATCATTAACAGTCTATCCCAAGTCTGGTCAATATCAAATCATTGCCCAACATGTTGAACCAAAGGGTAGGGGAGCTCTACAACTTGCTTTTGAACAGCTCAAAGAAAAGTTATCCAAAGAAGGACTTTTTGATAGCAAAAATAAAAAAGAATTACCACCCTACCCCAAAAGTATTGGGGTTATAACTTCTCCGACAGGAGCAGCTATCAGGGATATTCTTCATGTTTTAAAAAGGCGTTACCCTCTCGCGAAAATTTATATTTTTCCCGTCAAAGTTCAAGGCTCTGATGCAGCCAAAGAGATTGTGACGGCTATCGATCAGTCTCAAAGTCCACTTAGCCCTCAATTAGATTTAATCATCTTAGGTAGAGGCGGTGGAAGCATAGAAGACTTGTGGCCATTTAATGAAGAAATTGTCGCAAGATCGATTCATAAAGCAACAACGCCTATCATATCTGCCGTAGGGCATGAAATAGATTTCTCTATTTCTGACTTCGTTGCAGATGTTCGTGCCCCAACACCCTCTGCCGCAGCAGAAATCGCTGTTCCAGACCAGACTACCTTACAAAATTACCTTTCTGAGACAGAGAAACGAATGGCTCACACTATTTTTCACTCATTAAACACTCAAAAACAAAAGCTTCAAAAGCTTTCACATGGCTACACCTTGCGTCACTCTTTAAACCTTGTTCCCTATTTCCAACAGGAGTTATCTCAACTGAACGAACGCTTTAAAAACGCCTTTTTAAGCAAAAAGCAAAAAAATTTGGATCACTTCTCCTTCTTGATAAAAACCCTGAAATCTTTGAGTTCTTTTCAACGTTTGGATTGGCAAAAAGAGCGATTCACTAAAGTCGAAGAACATTTTATAAAGGTGTTCCTGCACTTTTTTAAAGAAAAACGATCCGAACTTTTAAAACACACAAATCATATGAATATGTTAAGTCCTTTAAATGTTTTAGAAAGAGGGTACAGCCTCACATTTGATCCTGAGAGTCAAAATGTGATAAAATCTGTGACGTGTGTCTGTGAAAAAATGCTTATGAAAACGCGTTTAAAAGATGGACATGTCATTTCTTCTGTTAAAAGTTTTACACCTTATTCTGATTCAAGTGAGGATTAATGGTAAAAAAATCTCAACAAACTTTTGAAAGTCATCTTAAAAAGTTGGAAACCATTGTGGATTCCCTTGAGCAAGGAGATGTCTCTTTAGAAAAATCTTTGAAATTATTCGAAGATGGGGTCGCTCATGCCCGTGAATGTCATAAAATGTTGGAGTTAGCTGAACAAAAGGTTCAATCCTTT
Organism: PVC group bacterium (ex Bugula neritina AB1); assembly: GCA_001730085.1. Classification (GTDB taxonomy): domain Bacteria. The sequence goes on along the minus strand of MDLB01000071.1, from coordinate 11,978 downwards.
CTCGACGAAAATGGTGAAATCAAGTGGAAAGATTTTGATCCAAAAGTTTCTTAACGAAGCCTTTGCAAAGTCTCCCTTTTACCTTAAAACAATTTTTAATTGATTTGAGATTTCAAGAAAGAACTGCTGTCCTTAATTGGATCTAAGCTTTTTCTTGAAACCTCAAAGTTTTTTATAAAGACAAAAGTGTTAAGAGTGAATATATATACAGACCTCTTAAAATCATCATCAATAATGAAAAAGCGATCGAAATTTAATGAAAAATACTGATAAACAAAAAGATTTTAAAAACTACTTATCTTTACAAAAAAAGATAGTCGATGAATCCTTGGAAAAACTTATGCCATCTTCGGAAACATACCCTAGTATTCTTCATGAGTCCATGAGATACATTATTTTTGCAGATGGAAAAAGGTTTCGTCCTATTTTATCTCTGGCCGTATGCGAAGCTTGTGGAGGAGATACGGAGGCTGTTATAAAAACAGCTGCCGCTTTAGAAATGATACACACTTACTCTTTGATTCATGATGATTTACCATCCATGGACAATGACGACTACCGAAGAGGTCAACTTTCTAATCATAAAAAGTACGGAGAAGATATAGCTATCCTTTCCGGAGACGCTTTGCTTTCTTTAGCTTTCGAAGTTATGGATCCTCGCATGGCTCCTTTAATTGCAAAGGCTATTGGTTCCCAAGGTGTCGTAGGTGGACAAGTCGTCGACATTCAACTAGCCAAGGGAAAGCTCGATTTATCTGAGTCACTCTTAACATATATTCATAATAATAAAACGGCTAAACTTATACAGATATCTTGTTTGGTAGGTGCCTATTTGTCAGATGCGCCTCAAAATATTATCGATAATATCTCTTCTTATGGCCATTCAATAGGCTTCGCTTTTCAAGTGATCGATGACTGTTTCGATCAGGACAATTATGCCAAAATTTTTGACAAAGAAACCCTGATTAAACTTGCTAATAATCATGTTTCAAAAGCCAAAGAAGCCTTAAATGTTTTCGAAAAAGGCAAGAGAGATACTCTGGACTCATTAGCTGATTTTGTCATTTCGCGCACGAAATAGTAAGGAAAATTTATGTCTACTACATTATTAGAATCAACTGAAAATCCTTCAGATCTTAGAAAGCTTTCTATTGATCAGTTGCCTGAAATAGCAAAAGATATTCGAAAAATTATCATCGACACTGTCTCCAATAATGGTGGACATTTGGGACCTCCTTTAGGAGTTGTTGACCTCACACTAGCCATTCACTATTCTTTTAATACTCCTAAAGATAAACTTATTTGGGACGTTGGACATCAAGCTTATGCCCATAAAATTTTAACGGGAAGACGTCAACTTTTTCCAACTCTTAAACAGTATGGCGGCCTGAGTGGTTATCCCAATATAGATGAAAGCGAATATGACCTTTTCACCGTCGGGCATAGCAGTACCTCTATTTCTCAAGCCTTAGGTATGGCGACAGCTCGAGACCTAAATCAAACCAAGGAAAAAGTTATCGCTGTTGTGGGAGATGGAGCTTTAACTGCAGGGATGGCGTTTGAGGCTATCAATAATGCTGGTCAAATGAAAAAAGATCTCCTCGTTATATTGAATGACAATGAGATGTCCATATCCAAAAATGTAGGTGCTATATCCGAATACCTTAATAGAATAATCACAAACCCTCTATACCATAAAGTACGTAACGAGGTTAGAGATCTTCTAAAAAAACTTCCCAATACTCTTGGGAATGTTGCCCTTCATACCGCAAGCAAACTCGAAGAGGGCTTAAAGGGCCTTTTGGTTCCAGGTCTACTATTTGAAGAGCTTGGCTTTCTCTACTCTGGACCTATTGACGGACACAATATACCTAATCTTATCCAGACTTTTAAAAGCGTTCAAAATTTATCGGGACCTATACTATTACATGTCATAACAAAAAAGGGGAAAGGCTATACCCCTGCCGAAGATAATCCAGCTTTCTATCACGGGGTTTCTTCTTTTAACATAGAAACAGGTTTACCTCTGCCAGCCTCAAAAAGTAAAGTCCCTTTTACCAAAGTTTTCTCTAAAACTGTTTTAGAGCTAGCCGATAATAATGAAAATATTGTAGCTTTAACTGCCGCCATGCCTACGGGTGTGGGACTTGTACCTTTTTCAGAAAAATACCCTGATCGCTTTTTTGATGTAGGGATAGCTGAGCAACATTGTGTCACCTATGCAGGCGCTCTTGCCAAAGCAGGTAAACGGCCTATTGTGGCTCTTTATGCCACTTTTCTACAACGAGCTCTCGATCAAGTGATCCATGATGTTTGCATCCAAAATGCCAATGTTATTTTTTGTTTAGACCGGATGGGAATAGTCGGGGAAGACGGTGCTACTCACAATGGAGTGTTCACCATTCCTTTGCTTAGATGTATCCCTCAAATAAAAATCATGTTACCTAAAGATGGTCATGAGTTAGACAAAATGATGAAATTAGCATTAACTTTAGATGGTCCAACCGCTATCGCTTATCCCAAAGGCGCAACAGAGGACTCTTTGTTTGATGATCACAGAGATTCGGAGGTTTCGTTAGGAAAAGCAGAAACTTTGATGGAAGGCTCTCTTGTAGCTATACTATCTATCGGAGCGACTGTGCCTTTGGCCTTCAATGCCGCTCAAACATTAAAAGAAGAAGGACATTCTTGCTCATTGATAAATCTAAGGTTTATTAAACCACTAGATGAGATACTCATTTGCAAAATCGCAAAAACGCATAAGGCCTTTTTGATTGTTGAAGAAGGTGCTATGATGGGAGGGGTTGGCTCTGCTGTCATGGAAATTTTGGAAAAAAATGGACTCAATGATATTTGTATCAAGCGCATGGGAATAAAAGATCATTTTGTAGAACATGGTTCGCGTGCTGTGATTTTAAAATCTTTGGGTATAACATCTTGTCATATTGTCACAGAAGCTAAAAAGCTTTTGAACAAATATCAAAACTGTTTAGTTTAAGGAGGTAACAATAGAAATGAGCATACATGACGGTATTGAAAAAAGAGAGTTTTTTAGGGTTCCTTATGAATCTGAAATTGAAATCAAAATTTTTAGACAAAATCAATTAGATAAATTACCTCCAGGTTCCTCTAAAAATATAAGCGCATGTGGCTTATTATTAGAAACAGATGTGAGTTTTCCTGTAGGAAAAATCTTAGTTCTTAAATTAGACCTCCCAACTCTTTCTAATCTGATTGAATTTGATAAATCAGTTATCCAAAGTCAAAACCATTTATTAGGACGAACTGTTCGGATTGAAGAATATATCGCCGATAAAAAGTTTGGCTTAGGCATTTGTTTCTTAAAAAGATACGAGCTAACCGATGATAAAAATAGTGATATTATTTCTATTCTTAATTGTTTAGAGAGTCATATCGAGTGATAAAAGAAAATTTTCATACAAAAATTTCTAAAGCTATTTTTGAGGATTCTTCTTTTTTTCTCATAGCCGGTCCATGTGTGATCGAAAGCGAAAGTTTGGTTTTCGAAATAGCTCAAGAACTTAAAGAGATAACAGATCGTTTAAAAATACCTTTCATTTTTAAAGCTTCCTATGATAAAGCTAACCGGACATCTCTAAACTCTTTTAGGGGACCCGGTTTAGATAAAGGCCTCGCTATCCTAGAGAGAGTATCTAAGCAGTTGGAAATACCTGTCCTTTCTGATATTCACAATCTCGATGAAGTTGAAGAGGCTTCAAAGATTTTAGATGTTCTTCAAATCCCGGCATTTTTATGCCGTCAAACCGACCTTCTTGTGAAAGCAGCTCAAACAGACTGTATCTTAAACATAAAAAAAGGACAGTTTTTGGCTCCTTGGGACATGAAAAATGTCTTAGACAAAGTCCTTGAATCTAAAAAAACCGATGTTTTTTTAACCGAAAGAGGGAACTCTTTTGGCTATAATAACTTGGTTAGTGATATGAGATCAATTCCCACCATGAAAAAGTGGGGACGCCCTGTTGTCTTTGACGCGACACATAGTGTACAGTTACCAGGAGGCAAGGGCAGTTTTTCTTCCGGCCAAAGGGAGTTCGCACCTTTATTAGCCTATGCCGCAACCTCTGTCGGCTGTGATGGTCTTTTTTTTGAGACTCACCCTGAACCAGATAAAGCCTTAAGCGATGGGCCAAACATGATCCCATTGGGTAAGTTCGAGCCCATTTTGAAACACATTTTAGCCTTGCGAAACATTTCCAATGGAGATCTTCCATGTTGCTAGAAAGAGCAAAAAACATTTTACTAACAGAAGCAGATGCCATCAAAGATCTTGTCTCTAAGCTGGATGAATCTTTTATAAAGGCGGTTAATGTCTTAAAAAATACCAAAGGCAGGATCATTTGCACAGGTATGGGAAAACCAGGTTTGATCGCCAGAAAAATAGCTGCCACTATCGCAAGCACCGGTTCTCAATCTTTTTATGTTCATCCTGCAGAAACCATCCATGGAGATATTGGTATGTTTCATCCAGAAGATACCGTCCTTCTTTTATCTTATAGTGGAGAAACCCAAGAAATTATTCAAATGCTCCCATTAATAAAAACGATTGGGTGCACATTGATAGCTATGACAGGAAACATGACGTCTACTCTTGCTAAATACAGTGACATTGTTTTAGATGTTTCGGTTGAAAAAGAAGCATGCTCCATGGGGTTAGCCCCTTCATCAAGCTCAACAGCTTCTCTAGCAATGGGAGATGCTCTCGCCATCACTTTATACGAGGAAAAAGGCTTCACCTCTACCGATTTTGCACGCTTACATCCAGGAGGTAACCTAGGAAAAAAACTCCTTTTGAAAGTTTCGGACATCATGAGGGACTTTGAAAATACACCAAAAATCCAAGAATCGGAATCTCTTCAAAAAGCAACCTCATTGATCTCTTCCTATAAAACAGGGACCGTAATTATCGTCGATGATAAAGGCTTTTTAAAAGGCATAGTCACCGATGGCGATTTAAGACGCAGCCTTTTGGAAGAAAATGATCTTTTGAATTGTCCGATAAAAAAAGTTATGACAAAAGACCCCATTTATATTCATTCTGATGACTTAGCCGTAGAAGCCCTGCGATTGATAAAAGCGAACAAGATAGACGAATTGCCCGTTTTAAATTCACAAAAAAAACTAACGGGACTTGTGGATGTTCAAGACTTACTCGATGTGGGGGTTTTATGAGAAAGTTTCTAATATATATCTTTATTTTTCATTTTTTCCCTCTTTTTTTGATAGCACAAGAGGGTAACCAAGCCGAGCAGCTTTCTTTAGCTGGCTACACCCCAGATGGTCACAAAAAGTGGGATCTTTTGGCAGATGTTGCTCAAATATTCCCAGGTAAAAAAGATATCACATTAAAAAAGCCCAAAGGGACTTTGTACGAAAAAGGGGAACCCAACCTTCATTTAAAAGCAACTTCAGGAACTTACGCTCCTGATACAGGTCATGTTTTTCTTCAAGAAGATGTTCACTTAAAAACCAATGAAGGCTCAGACTTACAAACCTCGGATCTCTTTTGGGACTCTAAAAAATCTTTATTAAAAATGAAAAATGATATTCAAATAGTCAAAGAAAACAATATGATATCAGGTAAAAATATGACTATTCATAAAAATAAAAATAGAGCAACTATCGAAAAAAATGTCACCCTTAAAAATTTCAACAAACATGCCAATGAACATCCTTCCGTTATAACCTGTTCAGGAAAAATGGAATTCAACTACGACGAAGATTTCGTTGAACTTTTTGACAATGTCTCTATTGTTGATCCTCGCTTGAATTTAAGGGCTGATTATATGAAAATCTTTTTTGATCGCATCACTCAAAAACTAGACAGAGTCCTTTGTCAGGGGAATGTAATGATCAACCAAGATTTAAAAAAAGCCATGGGAGAAATGGCAGAATATGACGTTTCCGATGGTGCCGTTTATTTGACCGGAAACCCAAAAGTTTTAAAAAACAATCATATTTTGACAGCAGAAAATATAACTTTTTTTCTTAATAAAGAAGAAGTTTTGTGCGAACCATCCGCTCAACTTGTTCTATTTTTTTCTGAAGAAGATCGGGATTTTTTTAACATTTAAACTGACATTTTTACAAAATTATCCCGTCTAGTTTATTGTGCAAAAGTTTCAATAAAATCTCTGAGAGGTTTTTAGATATATGCTGGTTTTAGAAACAAAAAATATAGTAAAATATTATAAACACCGCCCTGTGGTTAACAACGTTAATATTTCTGTTGAAAAAGGTGAAATCGTTGGCTTACTTGGTCCTAATGGTGCAGGAAAAACAACAACTTTTCAAACGATTGTTGGATTAGTTCGCCCTGACGAAGGTCAAATCTTTTATGAGAAAAAAGATATCACCAAACTTCCTATGTATAAAAGAGCCCGGATAGGGATGAGCTATTTGCCACAAGAACCTTCTGTTTTTCAAAAAATGACCGTTGAAAATAATATAATGGCAGCACTAGAAATGATGCCATTATCTCCTTTTCAAAGGAAGTACCGCTTGGAAAAGCTTATGCAAGATTTAAAAATTTCTTATTTATCTCAAAGTCGTGCTTTTTCGCTATCAGGAGGGGAGCGTCGTCGCTTAGAAATCGCTAGAGCATTGGCACGTAATCCATCCTTTATCCTTCTTGATGAGCCTTTTTCAGGTGTTGATCCTATTTCTGTTGCAGAGGTTCAACAGATCATTTACTCGTTAAAAAAAACAGGACTCTCTATTCTTTTAACGGATCACAATGTTAGAGAGACTTTATCTATAACGGATAGATCATATATAATGTATAAGGGAGAGGTTTTGGCTTCGGGAACCTCCGAAAAACTTTTAGAAGATGCTTACGCTAAGCGTCTGTATTTTGGAGAAAGTTTTACATTATGAATTTTTATTATAATGCTCTGATTAAAGCTTTTTTCAAAATAATGAGGGGCGAGTCATCTAGAGTGACTCATTTGTTTTGATTTTTATAAGATCTTAGCGATATTAAAAGTATCGCGATTGTCTATTAATTATCTTTATTATGGAAAGGATGGGTATTTATGAATATAAATATTTCTGGACGGAACTTAGATTTAACTGATGGTTTACATCACTATATTCATCACAAAATTGAAAAGCTAGAAAACGTTCTAGACAATCTCTCGGACTGCAAAGTAACTCTATCTATCCAAAAAAAACATTCACATATTGCCGAAATATCTTTATTTGTCAACAAAGAATATGTCAAAGGGATATCAGACTCAAAAGATATGTATATCTCGATAGATCAAGCTGTCGAAAAAGTTTTTCATCACTTACAAAAAATCCGTGATAAAATTAAACATCATAGAAAATTACCGTTGAAGCATGAAATGAAGATATTGACAGAACAAGAAACTGTTTCCGACGAATCTTTTATAGAAGAATTTATAGAAACTTCTCAAACAGTTCCTGTTAAAGAATACCTCATCAGATCCATGACTCTTGAGGAAGCTTTAATGCAATATAAAAACTTAAAAGCCGGCTCTAATGAAGAAGATTTTCTAATTTTTAGACAAATAGATACAAAAAAGATATCTCTTTTGAAAAAAAATACTTCTAACGAAATCGAACTTATCGAAGCGGTTGATGAAAATATATAGAAAGGGAGACTAGCAACATGAATATAACAAATATATTATCTCAGGAAGCCGTTTTAGATGACTTGAAATCTCGACAAAAGATGGATGTCATTGTCGAAATGGTTGGTATCATAAAATCTATGAATAAAATTCAAAATAGCGACCAAGTTGTTAAAGACTTGATGGCAAGAGAATCTTTGGGTAGCACGGGGATTGGTTATGGTGTCGCCATTCCTCACGCTAAAACAGATGTTACAGACCTCGTCGCTTTGCTTGGTCGTTCTAAGCTTGGCGTTGACTTCGACTCTTTAGATGGTATCCCTGTTAAACTATTTTTTCTTCTTTTAACGCCTAAAAATTCAACCGGACAGCACCTTAAGGCCTTGGCACGTATTTCTAACTTACTAAAAGATAAACTTTTTCGTCAAGAGCTTTTAGAAGCAGAGGACTCGGGTGCTATTTATAAGATAATTAAAAGAGAAAATAATTCAACACATTAACCGATAAAAAATCATATTCAAAAAATATGATTCTATTTTTGATGGTTATAGGAATAGGGCTTACATGAAAAAAAAAGAAATCAAAGTTCGCAAGTTTTTGTCTGAAACACAATCTCTGATGAATTTTAAAAAACTGTTCACAAACGAATCTGCATTAGAGAAAACGATAACTCTTCCAGATTTAAACCGACCAGGTCTTTTTTTTTCAGGTTACTATGAACACTTCGATAATAAAAGAATACAAATCATCGGGAAAGCTGAAATAAGTTTTTTGAGCCAAATGGAAGAGCATATTAGGAATAAACACATTGAAAAATTCTTAGCATCAAAACCGCCTCTGATCATTTTTGCTCACACAACAAAACCTTTGCCTTTTTTTATTGAAAAGTCGAAACAGTTCAATATCCCAATTCTGCAAACGGATACTAAAACAACCCGCGTTATCGGCATGTTAACATCCTATTTGGAAGATGTTTTTTCTCCATCAAAAACCATCCATGGGAACTTATTAGAAGTTCATGGGGTAGGGGTTTTGATATTAGGAGCTAGCGGTGTCGGTAAGAGTGAATCCTCTTTAGAGTTATTGGAAAGAGGCCACTGCTTGATTGCTGATGACGTTGTAACTATAACAAAAAAGATGGGGCGTTTTTTGATTGGATCTGGCCATCAAATGATTAAACATCATGTTGAAGTCAGAGGATTAGGGATCATTGATATTCATCATATTTATGGCGCAAGCTCTATCCGCAATGAAAAGGAGATCGACATAGTTGTCGCTTTAGAAGACTGGGACACATCGAAAACATATGAAAGATTAGGCTTAGAGGATAATATTTACACTTTGCTAGACTTACCCTTGCCTCATATACTTATCCCAGTGAAGCCAGGTCGAAACATTGCTATTCTGATTGAGGTGGCAGCTGCCTCTTATCGGTTAAAACAAGTGGGTATTCATCCCGCAACACAAATAGAAAAAAAAATGCTGAATGTTATAAAAAAAACACCCTCAGGGGCAAACATTAAATCATAATGGGAAAAAATTTCACGTGGAAAAAAAAGAAATCACAAGAAAAATCACAATAATAAATCCGGAGGGCCTTCATGCAAGACCTTCCGCATTATTAGTTGAAAAAGCTTCTTCTTTTTCCTCTTCTATTTTTATAAAAAAAGAAGAAGATATGCTTGTTAATGCAAAAAGTATCATGGGGGTCTTAGCTCTAGGGGCTTCTAAAGGAACCTCTTTGACTTTTATCGCAGAAGGAACCGATGCTGAAAAAGCTCTTGATGAATTAGAACATCTGATCATAAAGCGAACTTTTGATGAGTGATTCAACTAAAAAATCTATACAAGGTGTTCCTGCATCGGCTGGTTTTGCGATGGCGAAAGCCCATGTTATCAAAAAAGACTCTTTCACCTTTTCGCATAAACCTATCAATAAAGAAGATGTTGAAAAAGAGCTTGAACGTTTCCAAAAAGCCATCTCTCTGACACGTGAAGAAATAACACGTATCAAAAACGATGTTAAAAATAGCATTGGCGATGAAAGTGCTTCCATATTCACCGTTCATTTACTCGTTTTAGATGACCCTTCTTTCTATAAAAATCTAAAGTCTAGGTTACTGAAACAGCTTTTGAATATCGAGTTTATCTTTTATGAACTTTTACAAGAATATTCTGAAAAGTTCTCTTCTATGGATGATCCATATATAAAAGAAAGGCTTGCAGACATCGAAGATGTTGGACGGCGAGTCCTTAAAAACCTTACAGGTAAGGAAGAGTCCTATAAACACATGTTTCGTGAACCTTGTGTCCTAATTGCTCCCGACATTTTACCTTCGGATGTGGTGATGATCCACATGGAAAACGTCTTAGGCTTCATCAGCGATGCTGGATCCAAAACCTCTCATGCCGCTATCGTTGCCAGATCTTTCAAAGTCCCAGCCATTGTTGGAGCGGGAAACGCCTCAACACTTATTAAAAATGGGGACTTTGTTATCTTGGATGCAATAACAGGGACATGCTTTGTAAACCCTGACGAAAAAACCGTCAAAAAATATACATTTAAACTAGATCAATACACAAAATATTCCAATAAGTTTAAAAAATTTAAGTCTTTAAAAGCTCAAACTAAAGATAAACACGAAATAAATCTTATGGCTAATATTGAAATACCAAAAGATATTTATTCAGCTTTAGACAATGGAGCCGAAGGGATCGGACTTTTCCGAACAGAATTTTTATATATGAATCGACTAGATTTACCCACAGAAGAAGAACAATATCATATTTATAAAAAAATACTATGTGTTTCGAAATCGAAAAATCTAACAGTCCGAACCTTAGATGTTGGGGGAGATAAACTTTCTCCACAATTAAACATCGCAAAAGAGGAAAATCCAGCATTGGGATTGAGAGCCATCCGCTTCTGCTTAGACAGGTCCGATATTTTTAAAGTTCAAATAAGAGCATTATTACGGGCTTCGATCCATGGCTCTCTCAAGATCATGCTCCCTATGATCACAAGCTTAGAAGAAATCCTTAAAACCAAAGAAATCTTGGCTGATATCAAAAAAGATTTGCAAGAAAAGAAAATCCCTTTCAATGACAATATTCCTCTTGGGATAATGATAGAGACACCCGCAGCAGCCATGACGGCTGATATCCTCGCTGAACACGTTGATTTTTTTAGCTTAGGAACTAACGACCTTATCCAGTACAGTTTAGCCGTCGACCGTGGGAATGAAAAAATGGCACGTTACTATGATCCATTTCATCCCGCTATTTTGAGATTTATTCATCATGTTATCAAAGTCGCTCATAAAGCTAATATTGACGTCTCCTTATGCGGAGAGATTTCTAGTGACCCACTTTTACTAGAAATACTGATTGGTTTAGGTTTGCACAACCTTAGCGTGAGCCATAGTTTGGTTCCAGAAATCAAGCATGTCATCAGTTGCATCGACATCTCTGATGCTCAAGAGTTTGCGCAAAAAGCTTGTGATTACAAAGGCTCAACTGATTTAGCCGCAGCCGCAAAGACACGTTTAAAGAAATTGCTCCAAAAAAATTCTGAAATTTATTCAAAAATATGAAGATTTTATAAGCTAAGGATCTTATGATTTTCTCTAAAAAAGGATATATCTTTTGATGAATTTTACGAAAATGAGCTCTCATATTTTAGATAAAATATAGAGACTTTCCTTATTAAAATTGATTTCATACCTTATACACACATAATATATAGCTAGAACCTAGGTGATCTCTAGAGATTCAATCGACTCATAAATATAGTTTAACCATATTAGAGTTTTCTCTTATTTAAAGTATAAAAGAAGAGGTTCCAGAACTTCTTCTTGGATAAGCTCCTCCTTAGCTTTCTTTCTACTAATGTTATTGCACTAAAACCATATGCAATTAGTCAAATAGACTTTATTTTAATAATAAAAAACACCTAAGTTAACATAATATATATTATGCGAAGAAGAAAAAGATAATCTCATATCATCAAAACTTCCACAATCTCTGCTGCATCTCTTTTTTTTATCTGCTAAAAGGATCTTCTGTTAAACCTACTCTAAAAAAATGAACTATAAAGCAAAAATATAAATATTTTAAAATAATAAAAAACACTCTACTATTCGATCCAATCTATCCTACTCTATTAAAAATCAAACTTTTTAAAAATATTTAAAAAGTTTGATTTTTAAAAAAGAAACCTCTGCACTAAAATAAAAAAAGTATAAAAGTTAAGAGTATAAAGAGAAAAAATACCCGAAGACCGTAAAGAGTTAGATTCTTCTGAAAATTCTAAAAACATTAAAATCTCTTATTCTAAAGATGAAA
>MDLB01000070.1 GCA_001730085.1 PVC group bacterium (ex Bugula neritina AB1) | reverse complement strand
GCGAAAAGAGGCGCCTCATCTTCATCTAGGATATTCACGATAACATTTTGAACCGTTTCCATTCCCTGATCATCTTTAGCAATGATGTTGATTTCATAACGGTCTTTCGTTTCTCTATCCGCACTTTCTTTAAGACGTACGTTTCCGGATTCATCCAGCGTGACTTTATCTGCGTCCAAACCTTCTTCTAAGGTATATGTAACTCTTTCGTCCGCTTCTGAATTTGCGTCATCTTTGCCCTGTGCGTCGTAAACCACTGTATCCACGGATGTGTTTTCCACAAGGTCAACACTCACATTTTCACCATTTTCAAAAGAGGGCGCTGTCACATCAAAACTTTGAGAAGAACTCTCTTGAATAAAACCAGCATTTGGATTCCCATAGAGATCCTGGATCTTTCCTTCTGCGATACCCAATCGAACAGCTGTTGTATCAACTTTACCTTCAAGAGCTTTTACGCTCAAGGTCCACTTGACTCCATCTTCTGTCTGAGGCGTTCCGATCTCCCAAGAATCTCTATCTAAAACATTGCCAGACTCATCAACCAACTCTATGACATCTGCTGTCAAGCTCTCTCCAACACTGCGATTAAACTCTATCGTGTACTCAACTTCACCTAGAGTCACGTCTTCTTCAACACTATCTATGATACTTTTAACCGCAGGAAGAATGGTGTGTGCCTCAATTGTTGCAAAAGCAGGCTCACCTTCATCTCCTGCTTGATCAATATAGCTGATCATTGCAACACGATCGCCATCTTTTGGCTCTATTGTTTTATTCTCAAGCTTCATCTCTTCGAGTAAGTATTTGATCTGAGAAGCAGAAAAGGCCTCTCCTCCTGTATTTCTAATCGTCAAAGTCTTTGTCTCTTGCTCATATAGATACGTATAGCCAGACCAGTTACCTCTAAAGCTTTGATCTTCATTCAAAGAGATACTTCTTTCTATATAGACCTTATCATTAAAAACATCTAGACCCTCTCCCGAAAAAGATACTTTTAAACAATCTATATTTGTCGCATCAACCTCTTCGATATCAAAACCGAATTTGATACCCTCAAAAAGATTTTGCACATTCGCAACTGTTTCATATCTTACTTGTACACCCTCTTTTGTGCCTTCTAAGTCAACCTCTTCTAGATTCTTGATATCCACTTGAAAACTTTTAGAACTCTCATTACCATTCACATCTTTTGCGACAACGGTAAAGGCATATGTCTCTTTTACTTCATAGTCAGGGCGACTTTTTAAAAAGATTTCTCCACTTTCAGCATCGATACCAAAAAGATCTAATTCCTCAGAATCTCCTTCTAAGCTATAAGTCACTCCTTCGTCTATCTCTTTGCCATCATCCTTACTTTGAACATCATAAATCACGGTTCCTTCAAGAGTATTTTCAGCAACAGTTACGGAATCAGCTATATCTTCGGCAAATAATGGAGTCTCATCTTCATCGAGGATCGTCACGATGACATTTTGAACTGTTTCCATTCCCTGGTCATCTGCAGCAACGATATTAACTTCATAACGATCTTTTGTTTCTCTATCCGCACTTTCTTTAAGACGTACCTTACCCTCTTCATCCAGTTCAACTTTATCTGCATCCAAACCTTCTTGTAATCTATACGTGATCTTTGCATCTATTTCTGATGTTGCATCATCTCTCGTCTGCGCATCATAAACCACTTTGTCTCTTGAAGCATTTTCAACGAAATCCACGCTTGCATTTGCTCCACCTTCAAAAACGGGTGCTGTGGTATCAACGCTTTGACTAGAGACTTCTTGAATAAATTCCGCATTCCCGTTCCCGTAAATATCTTCAACACTTCCTTCTAAAATTTTTATCTTAATAGCATTCGTATCTATTTCTCCCTGGGGAGGTGTCACAAGAAACTTCCACTCTTTAAAGTTTTCTGTAACAGGATCACTTATCTCCCATGTCGACCTATCAATCGCTTCGCCTTCTTCATTGAGGATTTCTATATCTTCTGCGTCAAAAGACTCACTCATTTCACGGCTAAAACTCAATGTATATTCAACCGTACCCTTCGTAACTTCATCCTCAACATTATCAACAGCCATCTCAACTATCGGTGCAGACGCATACACATCTATTGAAGCAAAAGAAATCTCTCCCTCATGACCAGCTTCATTGATATAGCTGATACCGATTTTTCGCTCTCCATCTTTAGGATTTTCACTATCGTTTTTTAGCTCTAAGGCTTCTATAACTCCTTTGACTTCCCACCCTAAAAAAGATTGACCTTCGCTTTTAATGATTTCAAAAGATTGACCTTCTTTACGATAAAAACAGTCTACTCCCTCTACTCCTCCGACTGTGATGTTCGAAAATTCTTGGTCACTATTAAGAGAAACTTCCAATCCATGAACAATCGTTTCTGTGACGGCATCTATTTCAATATCCATTTCTATTTTGTCATGTTCAACTTCTAATCCGTCTCCTGACAAAACAATTTTGATTTTGTTTACCACATTATCTAGAGGCGCTGCCATATTTAATTCAAAACCCACACCGCTCGTAATGTCACTGGCATTGCAGATACTAACATTTTCTTGCTGCACACCCTCTTCTGCTTCAATCAAGTCCACTTCTTCTAAGTTTCGGACACTAATCTTTAAAGACTTTTCTGTTTCTTTTTGACTCTCATCTATCGCTATAACTGTTAAGTCATATATATCTTTTGTCTCAAAATCAGGACGACCTTTCAAAAAAATCTGACCATTCTCTGTATCTATTTCAAAAACATCCCCTCCACCTTCCAATTTATAGGACACGCCTTCATCGACAGTTTTTCCCTCGTCTTGACTCTGAATATCATAGATCACAAAGCCTTCACTAGTATTCTCTATTACCGAAAATTCGCTTTCTGTATCCTCAGCAAAAAGAGGGGCTTCATCTTCATCGAGAATATTCACGATCACATTTTGAACCGTTTCCATTCCCTGATCATCTTGAGCAACGATATTGATTTCATATCGATCTTTTGTTTCTCTATCCGCACTTTCTTTAAGACGTATGTTTCCGGCTTCATCCAGCGTGACTTTATCAGAATCCAACCCGTCCTCTAAGGTATATGTAACTCTTGCATCTGCCTCTGATGTTGCGTCATCTTTCGCCTGTGCATCATGAATCACTGTATCCGCAGAAGTGTTTTCCATGAGATTAATATTAAGATTTTCACCATTTTCAAAAGTTGGCGAGGTTGTGTCAAAACTTTGAGAAGAAATTTCTTGAAGAAAAGCAACATTAGGATTCCCATAGAGATCTTGAACCTTCCCTTCATCTATCTTTAGACAAACAGAACTTGTATCAACCTGCTCCTCAAGAGGAGTTACGGTCAATGTCCATAGGACACCATTTTCTGTCTGAGGAGTGCCGATCTCCCAAGAATCTCTATCTAAAACATTGCCAGACTCATCAACCAAGTCTATGACATCTGCTGTTAAGCTCTCTCCAATACTGCGATTAAACTCTATCGTGTACTCAACTTCACCTAGAGTCACGTCTTCTTCAACACTATCTATGATACTTTTAACCGCAGGAAGAATGGTGTGTGCCTCAATTGTTGCAAAAGCAGACTCGCCTTCATCTCCTGCTTGATCAATATAGCTGATCATTGCAACACGATCGCCATCTTTTGGCTCTATTGTTTTATTCTCAAGCTTCATCTCTTCGAGTAAGTATTTGATCTGAGAAGCAGAAAAGGCCTCTCCTCCTGTATTTCTAATCGTCAAAGTCTTTGTCTCTTGCTCATATAGATACGTATAGCCAGACCAGTTACCTCTAAAGCTTTGATCTTCATTCAAAGAGATACTTCTTTCTATATAGACCTTATCATTAAAAACATCTAGACCCTCTCCCGAAAAAGATACTTTTAAACAATCTATATTTGTCGCATCAACCTCTTCGATATCAAAACCGAATTTGATACCCTCAAAAAGATTTTGCACATTCGCAACTGTTTCATATCTTACTTGTACACCCTCTTTTGTGCCTTCTAAGTCAACCTCTTCTAGATTCTTGATATCCACTTGAAAACTTTTAGAACTCTCATTACCATTCACATCTTTTGCGACAACGGTAAAGGCATATGTCTCTTTTACTTCATAGTCAGGGCGACTTTTTAAAAAGATTTCTCCACTTTCAGCATCGATACCAAAAAGATCTAATTCCTCAGAATCTCCTTCTAAGCTATAAGTCACTCCTTCGTCTATCTCTTTGCCATCATCCTTACTTTGAACATCATAAATCACGGTTCCTTCAAGAGTATTTTCAGCAACAGTTACGGAATCAGCTATATCTTCGGCAAATAATGGAGTCTCATCTTCATCGAGGATCGTCACGATGACATTTTGAACTGTTTCCATTCCCTGGTCATCTGCAGCAACGATATTAACTTCATAACGATCTTTTGTTTCTCTATCCGCACTTTCTTTAAGACGTACCTTACCCTCTTCATCCAGTTCAACTTTATCTGCATCCAAACCTTCTTGTAATCTATACGTGATCTTTGCATCTATTTCTGATGTTGCATCATCTCTCGTCTGCGCATCATAAACCACTTTGTCTCTTGAAGCATTTTCAACGAAATCCACGCTTGCATTTGCTCCACCTTCAAAAACGGGTGCTGTGGTATCAACGCTTTGACTAGAGACTTCTTGAATAAATTCCGCATTCCCGTTCCCGTAAATATCTTCAACACTTCCTTCTAAAATTTTTATCTTAATAGCATTCGTATCTATTTCTCCCTGGGGAGGTGTCACAAGAAACTTCCACTCTTTAAAGTTTTCTGTAACAGGATCACTTATCTCCCATGTCGACCTATCAATCGCTTCGCCTTCTTCATTGAGGATTTCTATATCTTCTGCGTCAAAAGACTCACTCATTTCACGGCTAAAACTCAATGTATATTCAACCGTACCCTTCGTAACTTCATCCTCAACATTATCAACAGCCATCTCAACTATCGGTGCAGACGCATACACATCTATTGAAGCAAAAGAAATCTCTCCCTCATGACCAGCTTCATTGATATAGCTGATACCGATTTTTCGCTCTCCATCTTTAGGATTTTCACTATCGTTTTTTAGCTCTAAGGCTTCTATAACTCCTTTGACTTCCCACCCTAAAAAAGATTGACCTTCGCTTTTAATGATTTCAAAAGATTGACCTTCTTTACGATAAAAACAGTCTACTCCCTCTACTCCTCCGACTGTGATGTTCGAAAATTCTTGGTCACTATTAAGAGAAACTTCCAATCCATGAACAATCGTTTCTGTGACGGCATCTATTTCAATATCCATTTCTATTTTGTCATGTTCAACTTCTAATCCGTCTCCTGACAAAACAATTTTGATTTTGTTTACCACATTATCTAGAGGCGCTGCCATATTTAATTCAAAACCCACACCGCTCGTAATGTCACTGGCATTGCAGATACTAACATTTTCTTGCTGCACACCCTCTTCTGCTTCAATCAAGTCCACTTCTTCTAAGTTTCGGACACTAATCTTTAAAGACTTTTCTGTTTCTTTTTGACTCTCATCTATCGCTATAACTGTTAAGTCATATATATCTTTTGTCTCAAAATCAGGACGACCTTTCAAAAAAATCTGACCATTCTCTGTATCTATTTCAAAAACATCCCCTCCACCTTCCAATTTATAGGACACGCCTTCATCGACAGTTTTTCCCTCGTCTTGACTCTGAATATCATAGATCACAAAGCCTTCACTAGTATTCTCTATTACCGAAAATTCGCTTTCTGTATCCTCAGCAAAAAGAGGGGCTTCATCTTCATCGAGAATATTCACGATCACATTTTGAACCGTTTCCATTCCCTGATCATCTTGAGCAACGATATTGATTTCATATCGATCTTTTGTTTCTCTATCCGCACTTTCTTTAAGACGTATGTTTCCGGCTTCATCCAGCGTGACTTTATCAGAATCCAACCCGTCCTCTAAGGTATATGTAACTCTTGCATCTGCCTCTGATGTTGCGTCATCTTTCGCCTGTGCATCATGAATCACTGTATCCGCAGAAGTGTTTTCCATGAGATTAATATTAAGATTTTCACCATTTTCAAAAGTTGGCGAGGTTGTGTCAAAACTTTGAGAAGAAATTTCTTGAAGAAAAGCAACATTAGGATTCCCATAGAGATCTTGAACCTTCCCTTCATCTATCTTTAGACAAACAGAACTTGTATCAACCTGCTCCTCAAGAGGAGTTACGGTCAATGTCCATAGGACACCATTTTCTGTCTGAGGAGTGCCGATCTCCCAAGAATCTCTATCTAAAACATTGCCAGACTCATCAACCAAGTCTATGACATCTGCTGTTAAGCTTGAACCAACACTATGGCTAAACTCTATGGTATATATAACTTCATCTCGGGTAACGTCTATGTCGAGACTATCTCGAATAGTTTTAACCTCAGGAAGAACCGTATTCGCTTCAATTGTCGCAAAAGAGGGCTCTCCTTCGTTACCAAGCTCATCTATATAACTAATCCGTAGCACACGGCTACCCTTATTGGGAGATTCTTCTGTATTTTTTAAACTCACTTCATCCAAAATAAGTTTTATTTGGGAAGGTGAAAAATTTTGATCCCCTGCTTTTGAAATCAAAAGAGTTTGATTTTCATAAGTGTATGAATATAAAAAGCCTGACCATTGACCTTCTTGCACAAAGTCTTCTTTCAAAGCAACCGCAAGGTCTTTTTCTAAAATCAAAGAGTCAAAATCCGTATCTAACCCTTCACCACTCAAAGCCATTTGTATTTTCTGGATATTATCAGCTATTGGCTTTGAAACGTTTAAGTCAAACTTTGTACCCTCTTGAATATCTTGTAAATTAGCAATTTTTAAAGAATCTGTTTGAACTCCATCTTGATCTGCATCCAAGTCAATTTCATCAACATTTGCAATATTCATTGTTAAAAAATGACGAGTGGATTGTCCTAAAGAATCTGTTGCAAGAATCACAAGGTCATAGCTATCTTGTTGTTCAAAATCTGTCCGATTTTTTAATAAAAGCTTCCCATCTTCCTCATTGATTTCAAAAAAATCTTCACCACCTTCTAATGTATAGATTATTTCTTGATCAATAGATTTTCCGTCATCTTGTGCTTGAAAATCATAAATAACAAAGCCTTTGGAGGAGTTTTCTGCGATGACTAACTCATTCTCCATCTCTGTATCAAAAATAGGAGCTTCGTCTTCATCGAGAATATTGACAACGACATTTTGGACACTTTCCATTCCCTGATCATCTGTGGCAACAATATTAATCTGATACTGACTTTTTGTTTCTCTATCTGCACTTTCCTTAAGGCGAAGATTCCCAGATTTATCTAAGGTTACCTCCGCTTCATCCAACCCTTTTTGAAGTCTATAATCAATTCTTTCATCGGGATCCGAGCTACGATCATCTTTAGCCTGAGCATCGTAAAAAACTGTATCCGCTGAAGCGTTTTCCACGAGATCAACCTCGACACGTTCTCCTCCTTCAAAAATAGGCGCCGTTGCGTCAAAAGCCTGGCTCTGGACATCTTGAACACAATCAAGATTAGTATTTCCATAGACATCTTGCACTTTTCCTTGAGGAATCTTTATGCGAACAGCTACAGTATCAAAGCTCTCTTCCACTGGCTTCAAAGAAAAATTCCAAGTCACACCATCTTTTGTAAGAGGGTCACTCAAAATCCACTGACTCTTATCTAAAGATTGACCTTCTTCATCAATAATTTCTATATCATCCGACGTCAAACTCTTTTCAAGACTATGACTAAATATCATAGTATACGTAACTTCTTCTCTAGTTACTTGTTCTTGAGCATTGTCACTAACAGCTAGCAATGTTGGACGTGTCGCTTGAACACTTAAAGCAACACGAGAAGCCTCTCCCTCGTCTCCCTCTGCATTAATATAAGATATGGTTAAGATTCTTTCCCCATCTTTTGAGCTGTCTGCTTCATTTTTAAACTTTAATCCATTCAATAAAGTTTTTACATCATCGCCTGAAAAACTTTTCTCATTTTTCAAAAAGAATTCAAAGGTCTTATCTCTTTCAACATATCTACAATCTAAATCTTCTACGATCCCAATCGCTATATTTTCATAAAAACCATTTTGATCTAAATCCATCTCTGTTGGATCAAAAGCTTCATCAGGTGTACTTGTTTTATCAAAAACAAGTTTATCTTCACTAAGACTGAGCGATTCTCCTCCGACAAGAATTTTAACAACAGAAACATCCTCTGGGATCGGCTCGCCGACTTCAGAAAAACAAGAAAATCCACTCCCAACCTCTACCGCATTAATTTCAAAAAAAGATTCTGATTGAAACCCTTCCACATTCAAGTTTAAGTCAACTTCAGAAATATCTGTGATGAAAACCTCTAAGTCTTTAAAAGACATCATCCCTTCACCATCTAAAGCGACAACTGAGAGCTCATACGTCTGTCTACCCTCATAATCAAAACGACCGTTGCACGTTAATTGACCTTTATCATCTATGGCAAAGAAAGAGGCATCTTTCCCTGTAAGAAAATACATAACATCATCATCTGGAACAGAGTCATCCGTCACTTGAAAATCATAAAGAACCTCTTTCTCAGAGGTATTTTCAGCAACTTTTATTTCCACTGTAGATGTCTCTTGAAAAACAGGAGGAGTGTCATCTTCATTAATCACATTGATTTCAAAAGCCTGAACCTTTGTCAAACCTTGACCATCTTTTACGATAATATTAATATCGTGCTTTGTGCTTCGTTCATAATCCAAGCGAGACCGAACAAAAAGCTCTCCTGTATCTTGATTAATTTTAAAAAGATCACTGTCAGCACCACTCAAGCTATACATCAATCCTTCGTCAATATCAGATGACGCATCATCTTTAGCAGAAGCATCATAAATAACCTTGAAACTGTCGGTAAATTCAGAAACATTTAAAACATGAACATCATTAAGAATATTCAAAAATTGGGGAGAAGTTGTATCTAAACTTTGAGACGAAACCTCTTGCAGAAACTCTTTATTTGTATTGCCATACTTATCATTCAACTCCTCTTCAGAAATTTTTAAAAAAATAGGAACTGTATCTATTTTTTCTGCTACAGGGGTCATCTTGATACCCCATGTAAAACCTTTATCCATTTCCAAAATGGCTATATCATAATCTTCTCTAGACAACTCCTCTCCTTCTTGAGTAACAAAAGAAATCGCTTCAGGAGAAATGCCTTGAACTATCGCTTTATTAAACTCTACCGTATAGATAACTTCATCAGAAGTGACATTCGCCTGTATATTATCTGAAATCGATTTAACTTCTGGCAGAGCCCCATAAATATCAACATTTAATACTGAAGCCTCCCCCTCAAAGCCATCGCTATCAATATAGCTAAGCTCAAGCTGCCTTTGCTCATCTCGGAGAATTTCTATGTCACTTTTTATTTTGACCTCACTCAATATTGTCTGGATTTCAAATCCTTCAAAAACATCATCATTGCTTTTAGAAATGAGCAAGCAACTCTTATCTTCTGCAACAGCATAACTATATTTCAAAGAGGAAATTTGACCTATATTTATGTCACTGCCAGAGGAGTCGGTATTTAAAGAAACCTCTTCATTTAAGATTATCTTGTCAGAAAAAAGAGCAAATGTATCATTCTGAAACAAAACTTTAACTGACTTAATATTTTCTAAAGATGGCTCTGAAACATTTTGAGCTAAGGAGACTCCGAAAGAGAATTCCTCTCCATTAGCTACAATCGTATCAACATCTTGCAAGCCTTCTGTATTTTTATCAAAATCAACTTCATCGATATCTTCAACGAGTACAGATAGTTTTTTTTGAGAGGAATCTCCCTCTCCATCAAGAGCCAAAATCATTAAGTCATACGTCTGCCTTAATTCATAGTCAAACTTCCCTCTAAAATGAAGCTCTCCAGTTGTCTCAATAAAAAATTCATCCCGATCGTCACCTGATAAAAGATAAAAAATATCTTCATCCGCCTGCCCTGTATCATCTTTCGCCTCAACATCATAAAGAACTGTCTCTGCTGAGATATTTTCTTTCACATAAATAGAGTCTTCTTCGCCTTTAATAAAAACAGGCGGCGTATCATCAATATTTAAAACATTCACTTTGAGTGTTTTTTGATCTGTAGATCCTTGCTCATCCTCTGCCAAAACAAGAAACTCATACTGAGTCTGTATTTCATAGTCGATTTTTTCTTTTAATGTGACAACTCCTGTTTTTGCGTCAATCGAAAAAGGCAATGAATCTTCTTTAGACAAAGGTTGCAATCTATAAAAGATCCCTTCATCAAAAAGGCTATTCGAATCATCTTTAGCCTCTGCATCATAAACAACCTTCCATGGTGAAAAGTTTTCAACAAGGTCAACCTCTACAACAGGTTCTCCTTGAAAAGAAACTGGAGATGTGTCAAAACGCTGACTAGATAGCTCTTGGAGAAAAGATTCATTATTATTCCCATAAATATCCTTCACCGCACCTTCTTTTATTTTTAGACGAACATCTAGGGTATCAAGAGTTCCCGAAGGAGGAGTAACTCCAACTTTCCAAAAAAGACCATCTTGCGTGTGGGGAGTACCTAAGATCCATTTGGTTTTGTCGATAATAACTCCATCACTATCAATCAACTCAATTTCACTCGAAGAAAACGGAGCAACCACTTCATGACTAAACTCTATCGTATAAAAAACTTCTTCGGCAGAATCTTTCTGATCAAAAGAATCTTCAATCGCTTTAACCCTTGGAGAAGTTGCATAAACCTCCATGATCGCCGCAGAAACCTCGCCTTCATTTCCATCGGTATCGGTATAATTGATTAGAACCTTTCTTTCCCCATCCTTAACCCCCTCAGAAGTATTCATGATTTTCATAGAGTCAAGAATATCTTTAACCTCTGGTGGCTCCAAGGTTTCATTATCACTCTTAGAAACAATAACTGTTTGAGCCGCTCTATCATAAGAATACGTGACGTTTGCGTTACTATCTACAATCTCAATATCTCGAGCAAGATCTATCGTTTCACCTAAAACAAGTTGATCTGAGTCGAGAATTAGACCAGATCCGCCTAAAGTCATTTTAATTGATTGGATGCCCTCATTAGGCTCCGCAATATCGAAACCAAAGTTTGCTCCTTTTAAAATATCCTCCATATTAGAAATCGTGCGATATTCATATTGGACACCGCTATCAAAAGAATTTAAATCAACCTCATCTATATCTTTAATATTTATGGTTAGTTTTTTTTCACTCGAAAAGCCATTATCATCTGTAGCCAAAATAGTTAAATCAAAAGCATTAACAGTTTCAAAATCAGGACGATTCTTAATCATCAAATGCCCTTCATCATTTATCTCAAAATAGGCCTTACCTTCATCTTCCTTAATACTATAAGAAACTCCTTCATCAGGAAGCTTTCCATCATCTATGGCTTGGACATTATATATACGGACACCTTTATCTGTATTTTCTGGAACAGACAAGAAGTCCTCTGAACCATTTTTAAAAATAGCTGGCTCATTAACATCTTCAATAATTACACTCAACTCATGCGTTGATTCCAGTCCCACTTCATCTTTAGCTGTAATAGAAATGCTATATGATTTTTTAACTTCATAATCCGGAGACTCTACAAAACGCACCTCTCCATCTTCTGTTAAAGCAAAATCTTCAGAATCTTTCCCCTTAAGCTCATAACGAATATCTTCATCATACTGTGCATCTTTGTCGTTTTTAGCCTGTGCATCAAACAATAGTTCTCCTGAAGAGACATTCTCTTTAACACTCAAGCTTGAAACATTTTCTTCGGAAAAAATAGGAGGTTTTGTATCGAAAGATTGACTTGAAACTTCTTGTTCAAAAGACTCATTCTTATTCCCATAAAAATCTTGAATCGCTCCTGCCTTTAATCGCAGCCTAAGAACTTCCATCTCTACTTCATTCGAGCGAGGAGTAATACGAACATTCCAGTCAAGTCCATTTTCTGAAACCGGAGGATCAATAACAAATTGTGAGGCATCAAGGACTTCCCCTTCAGCATTCACAAGTTCTATCCCTTCTGAGTCAAAACTTGCATCAATTTCCTTATTAAAAGTTAGCGTATATGTAACATCTTTAGATGATACGGTAGACTCGGTATCATCTGTTAAACTTAGAACCCGGGGGATAATCGCATCTACATTTATGACAGCAATAGACGGCTCCCCATAATGACCTTCCTCATCTCCATAGTTGATTTGCGCAATACGTTCTCCACTCTGAATAACCTCTTGCGTATTTTTCAAAGTCATATTATCTACTAGTAACTTTGCCTGTATAGACGAAAAAGAATTTCCACTTGACTTAGAAATCAGAAGTGTCTGAGTCTCCTTACTGTAGCGATAAAGAAACTCCGTCAAACTTCCTTTTTGATCAAAATCTTCGTTCAAATCAATTTCTACATCTCTTTCCCAAACCAACTTATCATGATCAAAAGAAATCCCATCCCCACTCAAAGCTACTTGAATATCTTTAACCGCTCCAACAAGAGGCTCACTCACATTTACGCCAAAAGAAACCCCTTTCGCAATGTCACTAGCATTAGCTGTAATAGAGTGGTACTTTTGAAAGCCAATCGCCTCTTTGTCTAAGTCCAGTTCATCCACATCTTTAATGAGAACTTGAAACAATCTTTGGGAGCTTTGGCCAAGATCATCCGTAGCAACAACGGTCAAATCATGACTTTCTTCGTGTTCAAAATCTGGAATCCCTTTCAACTCGATAAGACCTGTTGATTCGTTTATTTCAAAAAGATCATCCAAGGGATCTAACTTATACACAACCCCTTTATCAACCTCCTGATTATCATCAGAAGTATCCACATCAAAAACAACAAAGCCTAAGGGCGAATGCTCTGGAAGAATGATTTCTTCTTGACCATTATCTAAAAAAACAGGAGCTTCATCTTGATCCAAAACATTAAGAGTGATCGATTGCAAAGACTGCAACCCTTGTTCATCTTCAACAAGAACATCAAAACTATAAGAAGACTTTTCCTCATAGTCAAAACTTTTCTTTGAAAAAATTTTCCCGCTTGAATCTATATCAAAAACATCTTCATTCATATCTTCACCAACTCTTATTTGATAAGTAAGACCTTGATCTATCTCCGAAAAAACATCATCCCTAGCTTGCGTATCATGCACAACCTGATCAAGAGCGTTATTTTCTTCAAGCTCTATCTCGACAGAAAAGCCTTTTTCAAAACTAGGAGCTGTTGAATCAAACTTTTGCGAAGATTCTTCTTGAAGAGTTTCGACGCTTTCATTTCCATAGATATCCTTCACAGCGCCTTGTCTTATCCCTAAAAAAACTTCTGCGGTATCAACTTTTTCATCTATAGGCTTAAGCGTAATAGTCCAGATCTTCCCGTTATCGCTTTGAGGCTCTCCTATTTCCCAAGATGTCAAATCCAAAGGTTCTCCCAAAGAGTCTAATAAAAAAATATCTTCAGCAGAAAAACCACCATCTATATCTTTACTAAACTCAACTGTATAGGTAACCTGTTCAGACGTGGTCGAGCTTTCAAAATTATCCGAAATATTCAAAACATAAGGAGGATCAGCCATAACTTCCAAAGCAGCTGTCGCTTCAAGACTTTCATGCCCGTCATGATCCACATAAACAATTGAAATTTTTCGCTCACCGTTGCTTGGGAGATCTGATAGATTTTGAAGCTGTACAGCCTCAAGAATTTCCTTGATTTCCTCACTCAAGAAAAACTCTCCACTCGTCTTCGAAAGGGATAGAGATTTATCATCAGCATCATATATATAGCTTACGCCTAAAACGGTCCCCACTTGAAGGTTCTGCCCCTCACTCTCTTCTGTAACAACAGCTACATCTCCAAGCAATACTTTATCTTGGGAAACATCAAAAGCCTTCCCTTCAAATCTCACTGTCAAAGACTCAATATCTTCAGACGAAGGAGCCTTTATATTTTGGCAAAAAGAAACCCCCTCCAAAACTTCTTTACTGTTCACATAACGTGAAATCGAATCTTGATTACCCTCAATCGAAGCATCTAAATCAACATCTTCAACGTCTTTCACATTGATCGTTAGCTCTTCAAGAATCTCATTCTCCTCTTCATCCAATAAAAAAACACTAACAAAGTAGGTTGGCTTTGCCTGATAATCTACATTATCAATAATTTTTAAAAAGCCCTCTTCATTAATTTCAAAGGAGTCAGCATCAACCCCTTCCAGCCTATAAGTAAAGCCCGAATGCCCTGCAAATTTACCGACTTTGTATATAACAGAGTTAGATTCTGTATGCTCTGAAATATCAACCGTATCAGCAAAAGACGTTGGCTCTTCCATTTTAATATTTAAAGTTTCTTGAACACTTTTTTGTAGACTTTTATAAACTTCAACGTTCAATTTGTCTCCATCTATATTTGCTGCAAGCTGATCTAAAACATCCGATGTATTTTCCCCCTGTGTATATTCCAAAGCAGAAATCGCAGCTAAAACCTTCCCATAAGGGTCAACATCGTCCTTCGTTTCTCCATCCTGCGTCACTAAAGGGGTCACCGTCGCAGAAAGAAGGTCAACCCCCTCTAGACCTAGAGATTTTGCTACCCCAGCACTAGCAGACTGTATAGACTCTTCGGGATTTTCCCCTATCATTTCTCCAAGGGTTAAAGATCCCTCTTCACTCCCAAGATTCTCAGGAATACCCATTTTTCTAACGACAACTTCTGTTAGTGGATTAACATTCATGTCGTAATCACTTTGGGCTTCACCAATATAAGCGATTGTTCGAATGTCTTTATCTAAATCTTTCATCTCTCCAGTTGCCTCATCCATGTAATCTGGACCTGGAGAAGTATCGTGAACTTGCAATAAAACAGCACCTTCATATTGTCCCTCTAGATCCAGATCAAAGGCTCCAGTAGGATCAAGAGGGACTTCTTCAGCAAGCAGTGCCCCCTCTTCAGAATAAACATTAACAACTAAGCCGTGTTCTTGAACAGCTGGACCTAATAAAACAGACCCCTTGATAGCTTTAGCCAAAAAAGCAGATGCCGTAGAAGAAACAGAAGCACCCCCTATTCCAGCTAACGCACCTCCTATTCCTAAGAAAGAGGCTCCTTTCCAATAATTCATTTCATCTGTATTAGAAACGGCAGAGAAGTCATAGCCATCTTCTGAAGCTAAAGAAGTAGGGAATAAACTTACATAGTTGGTTGTAAAGTTTTCTTTTTGATCTAGAAAAGATAAAACATCTTCCTGCTCTAAAAAGCTAAAAAGACTTTCTTTGTGGCCATAAGCATATATAAGGGATTTATCATTGGCAAAGTGAACACCTAAGGGGACTTCAGATGCAGAGATTTTATGAATAGGGGATAGGGCAGAGGGTAAAAGAATATAGGAGTTAGAATCTTCAAGAAAAAAATCGGACAATGTGAGGGTTACTTCTCCGGCATATTCTAGGCAAAGATCCTTCCCTTCAGCAAAGGCAACAAAGCTATCGCCACCTTTCTGCATTTCTCTCCGATAAGCCTTAAATAAAATTTGATATTCTGCATTTTTAGAAACCTGCAAAAATGTATCTTCATTGATTTCAATTTCTTGAAAATTTTTACCGTCTTTGACAATTAAAACGCAAACAGGTCTTTTTGGATCTTCACTCCGAACCCTCTCCCAAGACATGGCACACATCCCCTCTAAATATATAAGCACACAATCAGAACACTTACCCCCTAGTAAAAATATTCACAAAATACCTCATAATATAGTTGAAATTAATCATTAAAAATCTTGTTATTTTTAATCAAAAATGTATCTATTAAGGCTCTGAAGTTTTCCCAAAACAACAGCCTTTTGTAAGACTTATTTCAACAAAGTATATGGGGTGTTTCGAAAAGATCTCTGTAAGTATCCTTAAAAATCCCACACATAACATTATCATAAAAATGTTGATTTGTAGACCCCCTTCTTCTTGGAACAGATAAGCGAGTCAAAAAACATAGAAATTTAAAGATCTTTAATCCTTTTTTTTTTAATAAATTTAAGAGTATTTTTAATAAAAAAAATAACATGAACCCTCTGCACTAAAATAAAAAAAGTATAAAAGTTAAGAGTATAAAGATAAAAAATACAAAAAATAGATAAAGATATAGTTACAATTGAAGTATAATATATAAGAAAGAATTGCCTTAAATAATCTAAAAATAAATATAATTCAAAGATAAAGTGGCTAAGATTATGATCAAAAAAATAAATAGATATAGAGGGGAAAAAATACAAATGAGTTTTGTAAGCTATGAAGCATATGAACGTTTTGCAAAAAGAAATCCAACGCTCCATAAAATTTTAGAA
>MDLB01000069.1 GCA_001730085.1 PVC group bacterium (ex Bugula neritina AB1) | reverse complement strand
CCTAAAGAGGTTTTAATTTTAGTCATATCAGTACCCCAGACTTCATTTCTTTTAGTTGCCTTAGGCTTAGAAGGGTAAGGCGGAGTTCTCTTAGCCCTAAGTCTGTTGTTTTTCGTACATAAAAGATTGTTCTCTTTCATAATTCTATAAATTCTAGCCATAGCAAAGCTTTCTTTATTCATATATTTCATATAAGCCCAAACTCTACGGTAGCCCCAATAAGGATGTTCAGACTTGATTAGGTCTATTTTTTTTAATAAAAAAACATCTCTAATCTTAACCTTATCCGACCTTTTTCTAGACCTTACCAATCGTTTTTTTTTAACTCCATTGTTAGCTCTCCTACTGTCTCTTTTAGACGACTCACCTCTTGTTTTAGAACCTCTTTTTCTCTATCAACTCCCCCATAGGAAAAAATTTTAGACCCTTCAGATAGCAGTCTATCTCTCCAATTATAATAGGTTTGTTGTGAAATCCCATATTGATTGCATAATTCCCCCAAGCTTACATTCCCCTTTATTCCATCAAGTACTATTATTTACCGTTCTTTTGCTTTATATTTTTTCTTATTCATTTCCATTTCTCCTTATTATTATTATCTCTTTTCTAAGGAAAAATATTCAAAAAGTTTTTTGCTTTCTTAACGTATAGCAGTATAATAAACCATATAGACATATCAATATATATTTTTTTCATATTTAAGAATCCTTGCTTCCATTTTTAAAACATAAAAAAATATTTTTCAAAATAAATTTTTATATTTTTAAAACCTTTTATACTTCTATACGTTAAGAAAACAAAAATCTTTACTTAAGGAAGAAGATAAACTCTTTTATAAAAAAAATTATTGTACAACTTATTTCAATTAAAGGATGGTTGGTATTTTTAAAGAATCTCAAAATGCTCTCAAATCTTCTTTGAAAAAACAATATGAGAGATTCTCTAATGATATTGTAAAGTTGTGCAGAACTCTAAACTTATGTTACAATCCCTCGCATGTTAGATGAACTAGAAAAAATCAAGAAATTAGCATTAGAAGAGCTCCAATCTGTCACCAACTCAGATGAGGCCGAGTCTTTCAGGATCAAGTATTTAGGGAAAAAAGGTGTTTTAACAAAGCATCTCAAGAATCTCTCCCAAGTTCCTCCTGAGTCTCGTCCCGCCTTTGGCCGTTTGGGCAATGAGCTGAAGCAAAGTTTAAATAAAGCTATCTCTATCTATTCCAAAAGTTCTTCGGTTAAAAAAAATACAAAACTGGAAGATTTCACCTTGCCAGGGGAGTCATTAAAACCGCCACGTCGACACCCCATACGAACAATTATGTCGCAATGCCTTGATGTCTTTAAAAGCATGGGCTTTGAATCAAAAACAGGTCCCGACATAGAAACAGATTTTTATAATTTTCAAGCTTTGGGTATCCCTGCTGATCATCCAGCAAAAGATATGCATGACACTTTCTATTTAAATCCCAAAGGTCTTTTAAGAACACACACATCTCCTGTACAAATCCGCACGATGGAAAAATCTTCTCCTCCTATAAGGATTATTGCTCCAGGAAAAGTTTACCGTCGGGATTCCGATGTTACTCATTTACCTATGTTTCATCAAATCGAGGGCCTACTAGTTGATAAAGATATTTCCTTTGCAGACTTAAAAGGTGTTCTCGAAATGTTTTTACACGGGGTTTTTGGATCTAACGTAAAGGTTCGTTTTCGCCCAAGTTATTTTCCTTTCACAGAGCCAAGTGCAGAGGTTGATATTTCCTGCATGAACTGCGATGGCAACAATAAGGACTGTCGCGTCTGCTCTAATACCGGTTGGCTTGAAATCGCTGGAGCAGGTATGGTTGACCCCGAGGTTTTTCGCTCTGTCAACTATGATTCAGATGAGTGGACGGGCTTCGCTTTTGGCTTGGGGATCGAAAGAATCGCGATGCTTATCTATGGTGTTACAGATATTAGATTATTTTACGAAAACGATTTATATTTTTTAGAAAATTTTTGAAAAATCTTTAATTCATATTCTTAAGTCCGATCAGGTGAATCATAACATATAAAAACAACTGTGTTTAGGCTTTTATATGATTTTAGAAATAACGAAAGAAGGGTGAGCAAGTTTTATGAAAGTTAGCTATAACTGGCTAAAAGATCATGTTGATTTTGATTTATCTCCCCAAGATCTTGGTGATCGTTTAAATATGGTTGGTCTTGTTGTTGAAGAGCTTTATCAAGAAGGTGATGACTGGGTTTACGATTTTGAAAACCTTGCTAACCGCCCAGACTGGCTAAGCGTCTATGGAATCGCACGAGAAATTTCTGCGTTAGACAACTTTGAACGCCCTATGCATGAACTTTTTTTTCAAGAAGTTTCTAAAAAAACCGATGAGGCAATATCTTTAAACACTAATGTAGACAAAAACTGCCTCCGCTACGCTGTTCGTGTTATAGAAAATGTTCAAGTCAAAGCTTCTCCTGATTGGCTAGTGGACCGTTTAAAAAAGTCCGGTATCAGGTCGGTGAATAATATCGTGGATATAACAAACTATGTCCTTCTCGAATATGGACATCCCTTACATGCCTTTGACTTAGACAAAATTAAAGGTAAAACTTTGAACATACATTCAGCTAAAGAATCCTCTTTTATAACTTTAGACGGACTTGAAAAAAAATTAGAAGACTCATGCTTGGTTATTGCTGACTCCGAAAAGCCTCTCGCGATCGCAGGAGTAATGGGTGGTCAAAATTCACAAGTTTTAGATAACACTTCTCATATCCTTTTAGAAAGCGCCTACTTTAACCCGTCGTCTATTAGAAAAACAGCTCGATCTTTAGGCCTTTCAACCGAATCTTCTTACAGATTTGAAAGAGGTTCTGATATAGACATGGTACCGATTGCCTTAGATAGGGCAGCAAATTTGATAAAAAATTTAGCCGGTGGCAACATACTCAAAGAAATAATAGATCATTACCCCAAACCTTTAGAACCTATCTCTATTTCATGTCGCGTTTCAAAAATAAATCGTTTACTCGGCATTCAACTAACCGCTAAAGAAATGGGTAAATACCTCGAATCTCTCGATTTTGAAATTCAAAAAGAAACGGAAGAAACCTTTTCTGTTAATATTCCAAACTGCCGGAGAGAAGTTTACCGAGAAGCAGATATCGCGGAAGAAATCGCTCGCGTATACGGATATGACAAAATCCCTTCTCAAAGCCCTAAAATAAAACTTCAAAGTACTCCTACAGAGCCGGTCGAGAAACTAAAAGAAATCATTACAGAAGAATCTCTTCGTTTAGGCTTATGGGAAGCGATTAATTACAGTTTTATTGACCCTGAAGAAGAGAGTAAGCTTCAAAACCAAGCCATATCTTTGTCTTTGCCTTTATCTAAAGATCAAAGCGTATTGAGACAAACTTTACTCCCAGGTTTATTGAAAAATTTTGCCTTGAACTGGACAAAAAGGTTAGATCTTGGGAATTTTTTCGAAATAGGGGACGTATACTCTCTAAAAAATGAAGAAATGTTTCAAGCTTCCAAATGGGCGGCTCTTTCTCATAAAGGTTTGAGGTTTATAAAAGGCTGCGTTGAACACTTAGCCCAAAAGTTTAACATAACTATCTCTTATACTTACCCTAAAAATTTATCAAGCAATAAGGAAGATACCATATTAACCTTGTCTATTTTTGATAAGCCTTGTGGCTATATAACATCTATTTCTCCTAAAAAAATCCAACAATATGGTATAAAAAAATGCTCACATTCTCTTTTTTTTGTTGAACTTGATCTAGATTGCTTTGTAGAAAAAGCTAGCCTAAACCCAAAGTTTCGACCGATCTCTCCCTTTCCAGCTATTAACCGTGACTTGGTCTTAAAGATGCCAGAAGATCTACCTTGCTCCGAAGTTTTAGATGTCATATATAGCATGAACTTAGACACTTTAAAAAAATGTGAGTTATTTGATATTTATAGAGGCAAGCAACTTGGAGACAACAAAAAAAGCCTTGGCTTTGCTTTAACTTTTCAATCTGAAAATAGAACTTTAACCGATGAAGAAGTTGATAAGGCCTATCAAAGCATTCTTCATAAAATGGAACTTTCCTTAAAAATAACACTCCGTGATCAATAGGCTAAATGTAATGTTCCTAAAAACATATTTTATCCACTTTAGCCGAGAAGACCTATTCCTTCAGGTAGAGGATGAGAGGTTTCTGTGTTAAAATGTTGCTTTCTATAAAACTGCAGTCGTTAAAAACGTGCAGATGAAAAATAGTAGGTTCGGGCAGAACCGATTTTAAGCTTGTGGAGAGAATCTATTAGGAATCTCGTTGAAGCAAGAACCCCTAGTTGCTAAGAAAATAGCTTAGTAAATCTAGGAATCACCTTCCTTTAGGTAGGTGAGGATGTCAATTGTATTTTCTCTAAACTTAGAAAGAATTACTAATGGACGAGATGACAAAAGTTAATTCTCTTTCTGCAAGCCCTGATGAGAAAAAAGATGAAATATCTCTTCGACCTTTAAGTCTTAATGACTTTTGGGGACAGAAAGATGTTGTTAACCAACTAAAAATTTTCATATCAGCCGCTAATCTAAGACAAGAACCTTTGGATCATGTCTTAATTTCTGGCCCCCCAGGCTTAGGGAAAACAACTTTATCGCACATTATATCTAAAGAAATGGACGTCCAATTGCACTTAGTTTCTGGGCCTTTGCTTGAAAAACCTAGCAATTTGGTTGGGATTCTAACAAGTTTAAACGAAAAAGATATTTTATTTATCGATGAAATCCATCGTATACCACCTATCGTTGAAGAATATCTTTATTCAGCCATGGAAGATTTCTCTATCGATATCATTGTTGATAAAGGACCCCATGCACGATCGTTGCACTTACAAATACCTCCCTTTACTTTGATTGGAGCTACAACAAGGAGTGGGCTTTTAACCTCTCCTTTGCGATCTCGCTTCGGAGTGATTGCACGACTGGACTTTTATAAACCAGAAGAACTTGCTCATATTATCCTTAGATCCGCTAAAATTCTGGATATAAGCATAGACATAGACAGTGCTATGGAAATCGCTAGACGATCAAGAGGAACCGCTCGGATAGCTAATCGAATGTTACGACGTGTTCGGGATTACAGTCAGGTTCATGGGAATGGTCATATAACTATAAAAATAGCTAAACAAGCTGCTGAGCTTTTAAATATTGATAAAAATGGATTAGATGAACTTGATAAAGCTATTTTGAATGCCTTGATCAAAAAGTTCAACGGTGGACCTGTAGGCATTAAAAATTTAGCCATGGTCATCGGAGAAGAAAAAGACACTTTAGAATCGGTTTATGAACCTTACTTGATCAAAGAAGGTTTTATTAAGAGAACACCTAGTGGAAGAAAAGTAACCAACCTAGGGTATGAAGCTTTGGGACTAACTCCACAAATGTCTTGATTGCCTTATCTGATGATAACGAGATATAATGAGCTTCTTGAGAAGTATTTCATCATCTAACAAAACTATTTTTTGGGGTACATTTATATGAATAAAGTTTTTTACTTTTTAATCTTCGCATTACTCATAACTACTGGATTTTCATCTTATATGAACATCAAAGTCTATTTTCGTATAAAATCTTACCGTATGAAAAAAGAATTTGCAGAAGAAACCATGCGAGAAATTCAAGAGTCAAAAATCATTTTAGAAAAAAACTTAAACTCAAACAAATCGTTCATTGAGTCAAAAGAAAAAAAACTTAATCAAGAAAAAGAAAAGTCTATCGACGTATCACGAAAATTATCCGAAAAAATCAATGAAGCTCTTGTGTTAAAAAATACAGTAGGGGGGCTAAAGAATATTGAAAAGGTTCTCCGAGAAAAGATAGAAAAGCTTGAAGAAAAACGCGACAACCTAGAAAGTCAATTAGAAACCCAAAAAAATACAAATGCCGATCTCGAAAAGAGGATTCAAGAACTAGAGAAAAAGCCTTCTTTGGATTTACAATCTCAACTAAATCAAAATGGGATTCTAAAAAAAGAATACACCAAACGCTCTACAGGGCTTATTTTGAAAAAAAACTCTACCTATAACTTTGTTTTATTTTCTTTGGGCGCTATCGACGATTTAAAAAAAGGACAAATTCTAAATGTCTTTAGAGAAAAAACTATCATTGGAAAAATACGCGTTGAAAAAGTTTTCGATAATGTCAGTTCTGCGGTTATACTACAGAAAACTTTTTCTGGTAAAGTTCCCATTAAAGGTGACACTGTAAAAGTTTTTCGGTAAGTATAATTTTTTGACAAAAACATTTAGTATGTGATATACATTCAACGTAATATAGATAATACATTTATTAAACTTTTTTAGCTGAAAATATATTTTAGGAGCTTCTTTAAAATGAGAATTTTTTCAACTTTAGCCTCTTGTTTCTTCATCTTATCATCTTGCTTGATAGACCCATTGTTTTCTCAAAGCATGTTTCGCAAAGTTCGGAATGTCCGAGACAATAAAAATTTTAAAGCTAAAAAAGCGAAAGAACTCGCTTCGGAGACATCTTTCTCAGGTATCCGCGTAGCACGTGTCCCCAATAAAATTTCAGCCGTTCAAATCCCAGAAAATATCGGGATCGTGAAAGACTCCTATAGAGGACTTGGCGATAAATTGATTATTCATATACAGGATGCTCACTGTAACTACGAAGCTCAAAATAATATTTACGAAATGATAAAAATTTTGGTCGACCAAAATAAAGTTAAACTCTTATGTGTTGAAGGATCTGAAGGCTTGATTGATGTTGCTCCTTTCGCATCTTTCCCAGACAAAAAAGTAAAACAAGAAGTTGCAGATTTTTTTGTGAAAAAAGGTCGGATCACAGGGCCTGAATATTATGCTATTACTTCAGAGAAAGACGTTGAACTTTTCGGGATCGAAGATCGCTCTAGATATCTCGACAACTTGAATGCTTTTAAAAAGACAATGCCTTATAGACCACGTTTTGAATCCGTTATATCAAAAATAACAAACATTTTTGAAAAGCTTAAACCTAAAATTTACAACAGGGCTCTCCTTTTAATGGACTCTAAAGAAAAAGCCTATGACGATGAAAAATTAACTTTTACTAAGTATTGTGACTTTTTGATTAATCTAGCCAAAAAATATAAATTTGAACTTGAAAAGTACAAAAACTTAAAACATTTTTCTCTCGTTTCTAAATACGAAGATAAAATCGACTTTGATAAAATCGAAGCAGAGAGAGGAAAACTTATCAATGTTATGCGCGAACCTTTGTATAAAAGATTTTTTAGTGAACTTGTCCTTAAAACAACCATGTTTAGAAATGGTAAGTTAACATCAGGAGAATATCACTCTCATATTATTAAACTCGCAAGAAATATGAAAAAAGAAAAAATGTCAGACTACAAAAACTTAGTAAACTATGCTAAATACATGATTGCCTACGAAAGTATTGAACATGACCTGTTGTTGAGGGAAAAAGAACAGCTTCTAGAAGATCTTGAAATGTTCACTTTTGAAAACAAAGAACAAAAACTTTTATGTCATTTAGCAAAAGTTCTCAAAAAAATCGATGGATTTTACCAACTCGAAATGTCTAGAGATGACTTGGCTTTTTATGAAAGAAAGATAGATCTTTTTTCTTTCTCAAAGTTTTTATCTTTCATAGGAACGTATGCCCCACGTTATAACGTTTCTTTCGACTTACCATCTAATATTGTCGAGCTTGATAACTTCTACCAAGACTTTTTATCTTACTACGGTTTCGCTAAAGATCGTGACCTTATAATGAATAATAAAACCATCCAAAGAATGGAAGAAACTAATCAAAAAATTGCTGTACAGGTTTGTGGGGGTTTTCACACAGATGGAATGACTCAACAATTAAAAGACAAGAAAATTTCCTATGTCGTCTTATCTCCAAGAATCACAAAAGACGATCCTAATAACCCTTACTTAGACATTCTTTTAGGCAGAAGCGAACCTTTCGATACTCTCTTTCAAGAAGAAAAAAGAAAGGCTCGAGAAAAAAAACGTGAAGAAAAAAGAAAAAGGTACGAAAGAGCAAGAAAAAGAAACTAAGTGGGGATTTTTTTCATAAAAATCTTTGCACTTCAAGGAAGCGACTAAACTTTTTTACTAACCGTCTTCCGACAAAATAAGAAAAAGGTATTAAGGTATTAAAGAGCGACTCTTTAAAAGTACCGATAGGCTTTATAAAAAACTCAAGAAAAACTTTTGACATATTTTGCAAAAATCTCAAAATATTATTCAAAATGTTTATTTTTACCAAAGGCTTCCTAATTATGTATAAAAATTTTATTAAACTAATCAAGTTATTTTCGAGATGTTTCTAAGCAATGTTCGAAGGTTCAGAAAAAAAATTAGAAATCATTTTAACTCCCCTTTCGGAGTCTATTAGAAAAGATACAGCCTTAAATTGGTCTTCTCTTTTAAAGGTCTGTGGCGCAAAAATTATCAGCCTAAATCACCATAAGCATATGGACTCTTACATCCTTTCTGAGTCTAGTCTTTTTGTCTATGATGACCGGGTCATTCTAATCACTTGTGGATCTACAAAACTTTACCTCTTAGCACCTCTTTTGATCAAACACTTCGGTATTGAGAAGATTTCGTACATTTTCTATGCACGCAAAAAGCTTTTATTTCCAGAAAAACAACTCTCGGATTTTGAAAAAGAAATCGAATATATTAATAAAGTTTTACCGGGTAATAGCTACCGATTAGGGCCTACACAGGGTGAGCATTTACATGTTTTCATAGCAACCTCATATGAAAGCCCTGACTACACTCTAGAAGATGACTTTACAATAGAGTTATTAATGTCACAGCCTTCGTCGTCGATAATAAACGACTTTGAAAAAAATGCATCCAATTCAAAAGCGATTCAAAATAAACTTGCATTTGAAAGTTTTTTTGATAACATCTTCATAGAAGATCATATTTTTGAACCTAGAGGGTACTCTTTGAATGGGATAAGTCAAGAGTTTTATTTAACTCTTCATGTAACTCCTCAAGAAGAGAATTCATATGTTAGTTTTGAAACAAACTTTCGGTCAAATCATATTTTAAAAATGTTAAACTATTTGATAAAATTATTCTCACCGGAAAGCATTTTGATTGCTCTTTATTCTAATTTTTTTAATCTTTCACATGATTTACATATCCCTGGGTATGAAAAAAAGGAAAAAACTAAGGTAAGCTTTAAAGATTACGATATAGAAAACTTTCATTTGACAAAAAAAGAGGGGGCTTATGTCTAAATTTACGCCATGTTTTTCAGAGTATATTCATGATGACTTAAGAGTTCAGTATAAGATAAAGGAAATCCTTTATTCCCAACAAAGTGCTTTTCAAAAAGTTGAAGTTGTCGAGACCAAAGGCTTTGGTAGAATGCTTTTTAATGATAACATCGCCATGGTTAGTGAAAAAGATGAGTTTATCTATCATGACATGCTAACCCACGTACCCTTATTCACGCATCCTTCTCCTCAAAACGTTTTGGTGATCGGTGGGGGAGATGGTGGCACCATCCGTGAAGTTTTAAGACATAGCTCTGTGAAAAAAGCTACTTTAGTAGAAATAGACGAATGCGTGGTCAAAGCTTGTGAAGAATTTATGCCTCAACTTTCCTCTGCATTGAAAGATAAAAAGTGTCATGTCTTATTTGAAGATGGAGCCAAGTTTGTCGAAGAAACTGATGAGAAATTTGATATCATACTCGTAGACTCCACAGACCCTTTAGGACCTTCTGTTCCTCTCTTTAATACAAAATTCTATAAAAATGTTTACCGGATTTTAAATGAAGATGGAATAGTTGTTTCTCAGGCAGAGTCTCCTTACTATTACGAAAAAGAACAAACCAATCTTCTTCGAACAATAAAAAGTATCTTCGACAACCTATATCTTTATAAATATTCAAACTTAATCTATCCAGGAGGAATGTGGTGCTTTGCAATGGGAACTAAAAAGTATAACCCTTTAGAGGATTCGACTTTAAGGCGCTCATCTTTAAAAGATTTCAATACAGACTATTATACCTCTTCGATTCATAGAGAAAGTTTTGTTTTACCAGCTTTTTTAAACAACCGATTAAAAGATTTGATAACTAACAGCTGATCTGTACTTACAAAAAGGAGCCATATATCATGGAAAAAGTATACTTATCACAAAAAGGATACAATAACTTAAAAACCGAATTGGATAATTTAAAAACAAATGTTCGCCCTCAACTTTCAAAAAAAATAGAACTTGCGCGCGAACATGGTGACCTAAAAGAAAACGCAGAATATCACGCAGCTAGGGAAGAGCAAGGCCTTGCCGAAGCTCGTATCAATGAAATCCAAGACAAATTAGCAAGAGCTAAAATCGTTGACAATGAAGAAATTTCTACAGATGCTATTTATATTGGATCAACCGTAACGCTTTACGATCAAGATATGGACTCCGAAATCATTTATACCTTAGTTTCAGAAGACGAAGCCTCTATAA
Organism: PVC group bacterium (ex Bugula neritina AB1); assembly: GCA_001730085.1. Taxonomy (GTDB): domain Bacteria. Next base: position 5,708 of record MDLB01000069.1, on the reverse strand, counting down.
CAGAAGGGAAGATCTCTATAAGCTCTCCTGTGGGCAAATCTCTTTTAGGTCACAAAGTTGATGACACCATTGAAATCGAAGTACCAGCTAGAACCATTTCTTATAAAGTTATCAAAATTGAGCGTTTATAATAAAATCGCAATCGCTTTATTTTTATTAAGCATTCCTTTTGGCTCAGAAGCTTTGACCTCCAAAGTCTCTGAGCCTTTGGAATCAGAGCAATCCTCTGCTTTCTCTGACTTAAACTCCTTGATTTCTCTTAATCAAAGCATCCAGAAAAAAAAACCTTCAAAATCTCCTTTTTTATATTTAGAACATTACAAAAGGGGAGTCTGTTATAAAAAATTAGGCTTTACAGACGAAGCCATTCATGATTTTAATCGCTCTTTGGACCTTTTTCCTGATCACTTACCATCACATATTGCTTTAGCCGATATTTTTTTCTCATTGGAAAACTGGCCTAGAGTTATCGATATATTAAATATCGCAGAAAAAAACCGCTTCTCTTCTTTTTCTAAAAACTTTCAAAGAGGGCTCTGTCATTATCACCAACAAAATTATCTCAAAGCTCTAAATGATTTCGAAACCGCTTTAAAAATGAACCAATATCCAAATGAAATATTTGAGTTTATTGTCCTGTCTTATATAAACTTATATAAATACGAACTAGCATTAGAAAAACTCATCTTGCATAAGGAAAGCTTCAAAGAAAAAAATACCTATCATTTTTACAAAGGACTTATTTACTTTTTTATGTATAAATCAAAAGAGTGGGACATTTACAAAAATAATTTTAAAAAAGGACACGAGAATAACTCTTTATTGATAGACTTAAAGAAGAGGGTACAGGTTGCTTTTAGAGAAGCAATCCGTAACGATTTTTGTATTCACTCTTATGGTGAATGGAAAAAGATAATTCGATTAAGAGAACACCTTGACGAGCTATTAAATTTTTTATTTACCGCTCAAGAACCTAAGCCATTAATAAAAAAACTTCATTAAGTGATTTATTTTATCAACACCTTAAGATGGTTCGATTGAGAAAAGGGGACAAAATGAAAGAAAAAAAAACAGCTATAAATCAAGATCACTTATCTAATTTTTGTAAAAAAATAAATGACCTAGAACTTGACCATTCTTCCAAAGTACATATTGAAAATATTTTAGAAACACTAATGGTACTTTCAAATCAAGGGACACACTACTCTAACTGGAAATTATTAAGTGAACTATTAGAAGATTTAAAAAAAACATTCAAAACGTTTTCAAAATATCGAAATATACACAAGGTTACTGTTTTTGGATCTGCTAGAACCTCCCCTGAAGATCCTATTTATCTAATGGCAGAAGATTTTTCAAGAAAGATTTCTAACAAAAACTATATGGTTATAACCGGCGCAGGACCAGGAATTATGGAAGCTGGAAATCGAGGAGCAGGATCAGATAAAAGCTTTGGTTTGAATATAGAACTACCTTTTGAACAAGAAGCTAATCCATATATTATTGATAAAGAAAACCTGATTTCATTCAATTATTTTCTAACGAGAAAATTAACATTCATACGAGAATCCTCAGCAACTGTCGTTTTCCCGGGAGGCTTTGGGACTCTGGATGAACTTTTCGAAAATATAACTCTTATCCAAACAGGTAAAACACCTCCTCATCCTGTTCTTCTTTTAGAGCCTACAGGAGATACTTTTTGGTCTAAATTTAATGAATTCATTAATTGTACTTTAAAAAAATATAAATATATTAACTTTGATGATACTGATTTTTTTAAAGTTTGTTATTCTGTTGATGAAGCCATCTCTATTATTGATAATTTCTACAAAGTTTATCACTCGATGAAAACAATCAATAGTTTTACTTATATTTGGCTAAAAGAATCTCTAGATAAAAAAAAGTTAGAAAAAATAACCAACCTTTTCAAAAGCTCATTTATTGATCAAAAAATTTCCCAATATTTGCCTGATAATGAAGAAAATTCTTCTTCACCTTTTTATCCCTCTTTACCTTATTTAAAGTTCCAATCCCGATCTATGAACAATAAAACAATTTTAGATTTAATATTATTAATAAATAATGAATAATAAATAATCTTGAAATGCATATGGAGGCCTTGAAAAAATAAAAAAACTTGACTTTTGATATATTTTTTTGCTATAATATATGAGCTATTATTATCTTTTTTCAAGGAGAAAATCAATATGAAAATTTTTATATCTATCCTTTATTTCAATTTTTTAACGGCCATCGCTTTTGCAACTACTTCTGATGTATCTTGGATCGCAACAAAAAACAATAAAGCAGAGGAATCAACATTTTTTTTAAAAGAGAAATCATTGGCTTCCTTTGACTTTTCCAAAAATGATCTTAAAAATATTTCTTATATATTCGTTCCAATGCAAAACAAGTCTGACTTCTTTAAAGATAGCTATTTTTTAAATAGTGGTTTTGGTCAAAAATACCTTTCTGTTGAATTACCTTTTGTCCACAATTTTTCATATATCGAAAAGTTTTTTAATATTTTACCAAGTGTTTACACTTTCGAACTTCACGGCTTAGAAAAGTTTTGGGACTCTAGAGCAGCTTTTACTTTTCATTGGTCCGAGGTTGACTTAACAAATGTTAATGTTTCTTTAGATAATCTTCATTCAAAAGTAAGCACAAAAAAGATTTTAACTTTTTCATAAATCTTTATACTTAGTCGCTTTAAATGAATTTTTATAAGACAAATTTTTTTTGTAAGGAAAAATAAAAAAATTGAATAAATTTTTATCTCTTTCAACAGTTTTAATCTTGTGCTTTGGATGCTGTGGATGTTTAAGAATGAACCCTGCTTCTCATCAAGATGATGAGCAAAAGTATCTTTCAAACTTGTATTCAAAAAAATCTCATGAAGATGCTAAAAACATGGCAATGAATCTAAAATTCGAGGATATCCCTATCCCCTCAGGATTTAAGCTTGATTACAATGATTCGTTTATGTTTAATAATGATTTTTCTAGAGTTGGGATCTTACGATACATTGGTCGAACCGATGTCAACTCCCTTATAACTTTTTTCAAAACGCAGATGCCTATGTACAATTGGAAAGTTGTCAATATGATGGAATACCGTAGGGTTATCTTAAATTTTGAGAAAGAGACGCAAACATGTACCTTGATCATAGAACCATCTGGGGGTCGAATGGTCATAACAATTGCGTCTGGTCCTATCGCTCACTAAAAATAATTAATATTTTTGTAATCATTGGATTTAAGGAGAAAGAAATGCCTTCTCGTGCCCTAAAAAAGGATCGTTTCATTGGCTTTATTGAAAAACTTCTTTTTAAAGTGACGTCTCATAAAGAAAAGTTTTTTGTACTCATTGTTCTTTTTTTTATCCTTCTTGGTGTTTATGTTTTTTCTAAAAAAATACATACAGAAAACAGACAATACTCTTTTCTTCAGCTTTCTCAAGCTAGATCTGACTTACAATCTGGCAAAAATATCGAACAATCTATCTCTGCATTAAAAGATCTTGTTAAGGTATCTCCCAAATCTTTGGAAGGGAGGGAAGCTCTTTTTCTTTTAATCAATCATAACTTTAAACAAAAAGCTTTTAAAGAGAACATATCCTTAATCGATCTTTCTATAAAAAACTATTCCTCCTTCCCAACTTTTACCGAACAACTCTTGCTAATGAAAGGATCTTGCTTAGAAAATTTGCAAGATTTCCAAGCTGCAGTTAAAAATTACGAATATTTGATCGATACCTACAAAGGTAATCATCTCTTTCAGGAAGCACGTTTTTCCCTAGCGAGGTGTTACCATAAACTTGGACAGGTTTCTAAGGCTCGTGCTATCTATACATCGATATCTGTTGAACAACCTGAAGGTGATATTTCTAACTTGGCTTCACGGATGCTACATCTACTCGATAGCCCTGCTTAACCCCTTAGAAAGGACATCTTCTCTTGTATTCAGGAAAAAATCTCAGAGTCTATGAGCGTATCCCTTTTGTAAGTTATCTTTTTTGTTCCGTGGAAAGACCTTCAGATGGGAAAGTCATTTTTGAATTTCCAAAGTGTCTTTTAAAGAATATTGGGATCTCTGGTCTTTTTTTTGAATCATCTGAGATAAAAAAATCAATTTTGCACGCTTTGCTTTCTGGCAAGTATCGATTAAACCTAAGTCTTCAATGCTCTCATTGGCCATGTTTTTCAACTATAAAGGCTAATTTAAGATGGAACAAATCATCACTTTTTTATTTAGAAAGCAATAAAAGTGGCTTTGGTGTGGAGTTTTTTGATTTGGAAAAGGCAGAAAAAGAAAACATCAAAGATTTTATCCTAGGTCAAAAACTCTACCATGAATCTCGATGATAATCTCTTTCAAAAATGGGTAGCCGATCTTTCTTCATATCAAGATAAACTAGGAAATACTCCTTTTCCATTTCCAGATCACCAAGAAATATGCTCTATCCTAGACAGGCTCTCTTTACTTATTTTTTACGGTTATAACAAGTCAGAAAACTCTATATTTTCAAAAGATTTTGACCCACAAATCAAATCGGAAAGAATGCTATACTTATTTAAAAGCCTCTACAAAATCATTTCTAAGGAAACAGAGAAAGCTTTCCTTTACAAATATAATGGTGATCGATCAAAAAGTAAAAAATCTTCGGAAAACATAACACATTACTTTTTAGACCATCTACCTAACATTCGAAAAACTTTAAACACAGATATTATAGCGGCCGAAAAGGGAGATCCTGCCACGGGATCTTTTCACGAAATAATCCTTAGCTACCCCTGTGTTTATGCCATAATGGTTCACCGCTTAGCTCATGAATTTTTCAAAGCAAAAGTTCCTTTGATCCCACGAATGATGAGTGAACGAGCACATTCACTAACAGGTATAGATATTCACCCTGGAGCGACCATCGGGGATTACTTTTTTATCGACCATGGGACTGGTGTTGTGATTGGTGAAACCTGTACTATTGGTAACAATGTCAAAATCTATCAAGGAGTGACCTTAGGCGCCATGAGTTTTCCTAAAGACTCTGAAGGTGCTATTATCAAAGGTCAAAAACGACACCCTTCATTAGAAAATAATGTCACCATTTATGCTGCAGCTACGATTTTGGGAGATGTCCAAATAGGTGAAAACTCTGTGATTGGAGGCAATGTATGGCTAACAGATTCCGTCCCTAAAAACACCGTCGTGACGATTTCAGACCCAGACCTTTTGATACGCACAAAATCTCTTTAGAAAAATTTAAGCAAACGAATACTCACCGCATAATACTAAACAAAAATACGCGAGTATCTAAAAAATATCTCATAAACTTTTCAATATACCTCTTTAAAAAATATGGTCACGTCAAGAAAAGAGTGTAATTGGATTAATCGCCATATCCAAATTAAGCCGCAATATTCATTCGATTAGCCCAATTTTTTTTTAATCTGTCAGTATTAATAAAAGCTTTTCCAAAGATACATTGGATCTTTAAAAGAAGGGTAGGTATAGAATCTAAACCCACCTATAGTGCTATACGTTAAGTCAAGCACAACTTCTTGAATAAAGGTCCTTTTGTTTACATAAATTATCGAACGCATTAGGAGTAAAATAATTTATTACAGAGTGAGGGTAGTCCTCATTATATTTTTTAATAGCTCGTATAACCTCCGAAGAGGCAGAAAAACCATTGTCCCATTCATT
>MDLB01000068.1 GCA_001730085.1 PVC group bacterium (ex Bugula neritina AB1) | reverse complement strand
TGCGGAGTTCTCTTAGCCCTAAGTCTGTTGTTTTTCGTACATAAAAGATTGTTCTCTTTCATAATTCTATAAATTCTAGCCATAGCAAAGCTTTCTTTATTCATATATTTCATATAAGCCCAAACTCTACGGTAGCCCCAATAAGGATGTTCAGACTTGATTAGGTCTATTTTTTTTAATAAAAAAACATCTCTAATCTTAACCTTATCCGACCTTTTTCTAGACCTTACCAATCGTTTTTTTTTAACTCCATTGTTAGCTCTCCTACTGTCTCTTTTAGACGACTCACCTCTTGTTTTAGAACCTCTTTTTCTCTATCAACTCCCCCATAGGAAAAAATTTTAGACCCTTCAGATAGCAGTCTATCTCTCCAATTATAATAGGTTTGTTGCGAAATCCCATATTGATTGCATAATTCCCCCAAGCTTACATTCCCCTTTATTCCCTCAAGTACTATTATTTACCGTTCTTTTGCTTTATATTTTTTCTTATTCATTTCCATTTCTCCTTGATTATTATCTCTTTTCTAAGGAAAAATATTCAAAAAGTTTTTTGCTTTCTTAACGTATAGCAGTATAGCAGGGCGTTCTGGATGGACAATTTATAGCCTCCCAAAATTTATTTTCAAAGAAATTTCTTCACAAAAAATCAATTTGAAAATTAAAAAAAATGGACTCTATAGTAGTAGTAGTTATATAAAAAAAATACTACTACTATAGAAATAGAAAAATCTGAAAAGTTTCTAAAAGATACTCCTTCTATAGATTATAAAAAATTAGAAAAAATTGGATTTTGTAAAAATCACTTACAGCAACTTCTTTATCAAAAAAAGTTATCTAGTGAAGAAATTCAAAACTCTATTGAAGCTTTTGCTTTCGATATTGATGAAAACAAAAAATAGATCAAATCAAAAAAAGTCCGTTAGATTTTTTTATGGGAATATTATCCAAAGGCGTTCCATATGCATTTCCTTCAAACTATGAATCCGAAAAAGATATCCTTCTTAGACAATACATTGAAAAAACAAAGTCTTATTTAGAAAAAAAAGAATAGAGAATAAAATAGTTAGTCTAATAGAAACGAATGGCCCTAATCAAAGAAAATAAAATCATATTTAGAAAATCCAGAGCTAGACGTGAATAAAACCCTCTAATGTTTTACTCTAGAGTTTTCATTAGAAAAAGCTTATTTGTTTACCTACTGATCAACAAAAAAAGACTCTCATAAACTTCTTAAACTTTCGCGATGAAGTTTTTGATATCTCTCAAGTAAACTACTTTAAAGAGAAACTCTTATCCGATAGTCTAGCAACTTCAACTCTTGCTATCCATGTCTAGAGAGACTAAGAGGGATTCTTCCAGAAAGTCTAAAATACTCTTCATATCTTACACAATCTCAAAAATATCAATCAAACGTTCATTTAGATAGTAAGCCATTTGAACTATTTTTTCTTTTTTAATAAGTTTTTCAATAGAGCTAGGAAAACTTGGAAGAATAATTAAGGTAAAAGCCTTAAAAGGCGTTTTTCTTCGTGGGGAAATTCCCATCTAAAACATCTTGGCGATAGGCATTTAAGCTTTCGGAGATATCTGTTCTTAAGTCAGCATAGGATTTCACAAACTTAAAAGGGGCTCTGGTTGTCATCCCCAAAAGATCATTCACAACCAAGATTTGTCCTGAACAATCTCTTCCAGAACCAATACCAATAGTCGGAATACTTAACTCTTTAGTGAGTTCCGAAGCAACACCCTCTTTGACGCATTCTATAACAGTAGAAAAAGCACCGGCTTCTTGAAGAGCAAAGGCATCTTCCCAAAGCTTCTTTTTTTGAAGCTCATGCATTTCCGAAACGCGATAGCCTCCTGTAGCATGAACTGATTGTGGCTGTATTCCTAAATGTCCCATCACCGGTATCCCAGCCGTAACCATTTTTTCAACAGTGGAAGCGATCTCTTTGCCTCCCTCTAGCTTAACAGCTTGAGCACCTGTCTCCTTTAGAATACGACCAGCATTGTATATAGCCTTGGAGGAAGACTCTTGATAAGACATGAAAGGCATATCGACAATAACAAGAGATTTAGGCGCACCTCTAACAACAGCCGAAGAATGATGTATCATATCTTCGACCGTTACAGGAACGGTTGTCTCATAACCTAAAACAACCATGCCTAGTGAATCACCCACAAGAATAATATCAAAATCAAGGGACTCTACAACACGTGCCATAAAAACATCGTAAGCTGTTATCCCCACAATGGGAACTTTATCCAAGTACTTCTTAGTCAAATTATTAATAGAGGGTAGGGACATAAAAACTCCATTTTCATGACAACTATCATTTCTTCTTAGTGACAGATAATATTAGCCTAAGAATCGACGCCCATGTGCCGCTTTCAAAATATAATCCGACAACATCGACTGTTCGCCTGTTGAAGAATTAAGAAACTTTATGATTTGATCCGTAGACTCTTTATGAAACTTATCTGTTTCATAATCAACACCCAAGTTTTTTATAGCATCCTTAATAGACTGAGGAACATAGGGAGAGTCCGGATTATAAAATTTTAAAGCCATACTTAAATCTTTCTCATAACCTATATAGATTTTTCTAAGATAGGCAATATCGTCTTTGGTCAAAGCATCTAAACCTAAAAGCTCGGGAGGCACACCCAAAGAGTAAAGGGAAGCCGTAAAAGTTATAGCTCTTGGCAAAGAAACAGTTCCGACATCTCTGGAATAACCAAACAAACCAACGTGTAATTTACGACGACGTCTCTTAGGGACAAACTTAGCAACAGCATTAATAGGTATCGCTAAAGATTGAACCTGTTTTTGAAAAGAAGCTTGAACGCGGTTCATGATATCTAGGGATTTTTCTGTATCAAGCTCATGAGGAGCGGATGTTTCACTCGCTAATATCTTTTTTACACCATCTCTAACCTGACTCACAGAATAATCAAACTTAAAAGCAGACTGCAAACTAAAAGTATGAACACTTGGATATTCTTTCAAGATATCTTCAACATTTAGAGGTGTAAGATTTCCTCTTAAAGGTGAAGACCCAACACCTAAAATAGGGTAAAACGGAACACCTATTTTTTCAGAAGTCTTTGCAATATTTTGTAAAGCAAGTTTGTTAAGCAATAAGGCACTTATCATCCCATAGTTCATCGCAGGATCTGAACGTGCGAAAAAAACTCTTTGGTAATCAAGGTCTTTATTTTCTAAGTATTCTTCAACAATATTATGAGCTTTCAATGTATTTTCTCTGTCTTCAAATAGAGGTATAACATTGATACTCGAAGGGTTTATTGTCCCGATCCACTCAGCTATAGAAATATCATTTTCAAAACAAGGCTGGTCTTGTTTTCCAGCAACAAAATTTTTATAATACTGGAAAATACGATCCATGTTTTTAGCCGAAGACGTCATCGGTAAAATGACCTCAAATATGGGTGCACTATCTTTATCATAAAATAACTTAGCAATATCGAAAGAGCGAGGAATACTCTCAAGTGTTTCCAAAAGCATTTTTGCTTCTGTTTTTTCAACTTCTGGGTTAGGTACCCTTAAGGTAATAAAAACTTTTTCACCAATTTTATTTTTTTTAAAAAAAGCTTCGTATTTGGTAAACAATTTTTTAACAACATGATTATCAACTTCTTTACCTTCGTAGTCCCACATTTGCTCATCGCAAAGTAAGTGTGAAAAAACATAATAAGCTTCTGTTATTTCATCTTGACCACCCAAAACAGAGGTAGGAGTAAAAAAAGGGGCTGAAACATTATCTGGATGTTGTGTGCTCATACACTTTGGAATAGAAAATTTATTCATAACTGACCAAAAGCTCCTTTTAAGTAAAAATAATCAAATCGTGTCGCAAACAATATCAACAATCATGAGACTTTTGCGAAAGACATCGTTTCTCTCATCGGAGAATAGTTTTGCAATTTTTTTTCATCTTGAAACAACTTACTATCACTCTCGAAATATTTTTGCCAAAATGACAAAGGCTTTTAAACAAATCCCCCGAAAGCTAGTTATAATATTTTGCAAAGGCATTAAATATAATCTCAAGTAATAACAGGCTCTATTATAAAGGATAGATTGATTTTTGGCTAGGCGTAAGCCTAGTAAAGCGACTCAAAAAACTTGACACAGCTTCTCGTAACCCTTAATCTTTGATCCTTTCTCATATACCAACTATCAAGAAAACACAATAGTTTTATTTTGATATTTCATTATTTTACCTTCAGCATAATAACGAATAGCCTCTGTTAACGTATCTCTTTCTAAGATTCTTCCTTTATTTTTCATATCTTCAACCGTATCTCTATGTGAAACAGATTTAACCGACTGAGTGATAATAGGCCCTTCATCCAAGTCTTTCGTGACAAAGTGCGCTGTCGCTCCAATCATCTTAACCCCACGATCAAATGCCTTTTGGTAAGGATTTCTCCCTATAAAAGAGGGCAAAAAACTATGGTGAATATTGATCAAGTCTTTCTGATATTTCTCAAGAAAGTCTTCTGATAAAATTTGCATATAGCGTGCCAATATCAAAAAGTCAGTACAACTTTTCGTAAGTTTTAAAATATTTTCTTCCGCCATTTTTTTGTCATCACTCGCGATATGATGAAAGGGTATGCCATATCTTTCGGCTAAGGATTTGTGATGCGAATGATTACTCACAAGACAATTAATCTCCAAAAAGATTTCCCGATTACTCCAAAGGTAAAGGATTTCAGAAAGACAATGGTCATCTTTAGATAAAAAAATAGCCGTCTTTAAGGGTATCCCCAAGTCACGTAATATCCAATGTGCAGAAAAAGCAGCCGCACACTCAGAAAAATGCTGCTGCATGCCTTTGTTATCATACCCCTCGGACTCTACTGAAAAAACAACCCTTAAAAAAAAATGGGGTCGACTCTCTTGCGCTCTGTATTGGTCGGATTCCAAAATATTACAACCATTTTGGAAAAAAATAGACGAAATACGTGCAACAATTCCGACTTGATCCGGACAACAAAAAAGAAGAACAAATTTTTTCATTCACACACACCCTTAATTAAGTCTAACTAATGACAAAAAGATTTCTAACATAATTTTTAAAATTTAAACAAATTTATATTGATATTTTAAATCGCATATCCTTAGTATTTATCAAAAAAACTATGATCTAATCTAAAAAGAAAAAAAATCGCTTTATATAAAAAATATAAAAAGTCCAAAGTATCTTATGTATCTTTAGAATATAAAAAATAAGCAGATTGATCAAAAAGTTAATAACATGCTATCATTAACATTGAAGAGTATACTAGGAAGACCTAGCCCGTCTCAAGTGACTCTTGTTAAGAGCATGTTACACCACTATTTAATAAGCTTCACTTTGAGATCTTTTAAAATAATTTTAAAAAAAAACCTAAAATAAATCTATTGCTTATTAACTACAAAAGATTTTAAACTTTAGGGTCACGTAAAAGGATACTTTTTCTTTATTCAATTATTAAATTCATTATGTTTAGATTTTAGGAAATATAAAAATGTTTAAATCTTTATTAAAAATAATTTTTGGAACGAAAAGTCAAAGAGATATTAAAAAATTACAATTCAGAGTTGATCGCATTAATGAGATGGAAAAGGAATTGTCCACCCTCTCCGATGAAACTTTGAAAGAGCGCAGTTTAAAACTGAAAGATTCTGTGCAAAAACGAGTGCTCCCTCTTTACGAAAAATATGAAAAAGTGAAACAAAAAAAACTCCATGAAGGTTTGTCTATTCAAACCGAAAAAGAAGAGTTTAACAAAAGCAAAGAGTCTCTTTTAGATGAATTTTTAGAAGAAGCTTTTGCTATAGTCCGAGAAGCCGGGAAACGTATTTTAAATATGCGACACTACGATGTTCAGTTGATGGGTGCTATCGTTTTGCATCAAGGAAAAATCGCTGAAATGACAACGGGAGAAGGAAAAACCTTAGTCGCAACACTATCTGTTTATTTGAACGCTTTAACAGGAAAAGGTGTTCACGTTGTTACAGTTAACGATTATTTGGCCGAACGAGACCGCAACTGGATGGGTCCACTATATGAATTTCTCGGCTTAACCGTCGGTGTTATTGTCAACAATATGAATCCCCCGGAAAGGAAAGAAGCTTACGCTTGTGATATCACTTTTGGGACTAATAATGAGTATGGATTTGACTATTTAAGAGACAACATGGTCATGTCCAAAGAAGAGCAAGTCCAACGGTCCTTGAACTATTGTGTCGTGGATGAAGTCGATAGTATTTTAATCGATGAGGCTCGAACCCCTTTGATCATTTCTGGTCCGGTTGACAAAGTATCGCACTGCTATATGGAAGTTAAGCCAATGGTTCAACTTCTTGTGACAAAGCAAGAAGTCCTTCTCCAAACATTTTACAAAAATTTAGACGAGTGTTTACAAAAAGATGATGACAAAACTTTGAGTGAGTGGCTCTACATTATCCATCGTGGAGCACCCAAGGATCCTAACTTTTTACAACGCATCTCTCAACAACCCGAACTTAAGCGTAAACTCGAAAAATCAATAACTTTTTATAGTAGTAAAGAACGTGCTAAAGAACGTGTCACTCTAGAAGAAAAACTCTTTTATATTTATGACGAAAAAAGTCGTGATGTTATTTTATCTTCGACAGGGGAGGAGCTTTTGTCTAGTGGCTCTAAAGACCTTTTTCAAATCAATGATATCGCTGATGAAGTTGCCAATATTCAAGCCGATGAAAGTCTATCCTCGGAAGAAAAGAAAAAATCAGAAATTGAAGCTTATAAAGCTTATGAAACAAAGGGAAAGCAAATCAGAAGTTTCGAACAGCTCTTAAAAGCTTATATTTTATTCCATCTAGATGTCGACTACGTTGTCGATGATGACAAAGTTGTTATTGTTGATGAATTCACAGGGCGTATGATGCCTGGAAGAAGATTTAGTGATGGCTTACATGAAGCATTAGAAGCTAAAGAAAATGTCCAGATACAACGTGAATCTCAAACTTTGGCAACAATAACTTTTCAGAACTATTTTCGGATGTATCATAAACTTTCAGGTATGACAGGAACAGCTGATACTGAAGCAGGCGAGTTTTATGAAATTTATAAATTAGACGTTGTGGTTGTCCCTACCAATAAACCCATGCAGCGAAAAAACTTTTCAGACATTATTTATAAAACTTCTAGAGAAAGATATAACGCTGTCGTCACGGAAGTGAATAAAATGCACCTAGAGGGTAGACCTATTCTAGTTGGAACAGCCTCTATCGAAAGTTCCGAACGAGTCTCAAAGCTTTTGAATAAAAAGAAAATTATTCACGAGGTTTTGAATGCGAAAAATCATGCCAGAGAGGCCGAAATTATAGCAATGGCTGGGCAACAAGGTTCGGTAACCATTGCCACAAACATGGCTGGTAGAGGAACAGATATCGTTTTAGGTGATGGGGTTATGGACAAAGGAGGCTTACACGTTATCGGAACAGAGCGTCACGACTCTAGGCGGATTGACAATCAGTTACGAGGACGAGCTGGACGTCAAGGAGACCCGGGTTCCTCACGTTTTTTTCTCTCATTCGAAGATGACTTAATGCGTATTTTTGGCTCTGACCGGATAGCTACATTGATGGAACGTTTGCACATGAAAGAAGGTGAGGATATTCAAAGCCCCCTTGTGACACGCGCAATAGAAACAGCTCAACGCAGGGTAGAAGCACATAATTTTGATATACGTAAATGGCTTCTAAAATATGATAATGTGATGAATAAACAAAGAGAAGTCATCTACACTTATCGGCAAATGATTCTAGAAATGTCTGATTTACAAAACCATCTCTACGAATTAATCGAAGAGATATTTATAGGTTTTGTTCAAAATCACTTCGCCCTTAATCAAGAAGATCCTGACATCGAGGAGTTTGATGCCGAAAAAATGCAAAAAGACCTCCTTGGCGATTTCAGATTGAACATCTCCCTTGATACTCTTAACCAATCCTACAAAAATAAAAACTTAGATCAAATGCTTTATCAAGAATGTGTGAAAAATTTTGAAAAAAAAGTTGCACCTCTAAGCTCCGAAGAACTTTTAGACCACATCTCTTTTCGTTTTTTAAACGCTATTGATCAAAGTTGGAAAGATCATCTTTATACAATGGATGAGCTGCGAGAAAGTGTTGGTCTTAGAGCTTATGGACAAATTGACCCTCTCCATGAATACCAAAAAGAAGGTCACCGCTTGTTTTCATTTATGTTTCACAGCATTAAATCTCAAGCTGTTTTAGAAACAATAAACATGCCGATAATGACTTTTGATGAACACGTAGAGTCTTTTGAAAAAGACTCCCTAGAATTTAACCATTCTCCCGAGGAAGATAATACGAATGAATCGGCTTCCTTTGCTTTACAAAAAGAAGAGCTTTTAAACTCTCTCACTAAAATCCAACGTTCGCAACAAGTTCGTCAGAAAGATAAAGTTGGAAGGAACGAGCCTTGTCCATGTGGCAGTAGTAAAAAGTATAAAAAATGCTGTGGCAGCTGAGCCGATACAGTCTTTTTTGAAAAGAGATCTAGAGCAAATAAGTTACTTTGCACCTCGTGCAAGATTTAAAAAATCAATCTCTTTATCTGCTTTTATTGAGGCTTCCACGAAAGTTAAAAACATTTGAATTAAGAAGAAGTTTTTAAACCTTATATATATTTAAAAACTTCTTCTGCAGAGGAAGAATTAATATTATAATTCGATAACTTTTCCTTTATAAAAGAATCTCACAAGAACAAAAAAACTTTTCCTTCAAATCTTTTATTTTCTGCAAAAGGTCAAGATCTATCGACATTGAGAGCTTTTCTCTATCTCTTTCAAAATAAACTCTATCTCCAAGACAAGAAAAAAAGTCTATTCCCATCATATTTTTACTTACTCGATTCAACATTTCTTAAGACTTCTGCACAACATTAAAAAAATAAATCTTAATTAGAAAAGTATTTTTTTTAGGATTATGAATATTAAAAATAGAAAATATTGTAATAAAAGAAAGAATTTTAAAGAAAATTTAGGAGCTTTTTTAGTAGAACTTTTCTATAATGTCTTAAAAAGATAAACCTCTAACAGCTTTAAGAAGATTTAAGCATAGACTTTTAGCAGTAAGTTGAGCTAAAATTTTTACTACCTATCAGTTCTTCTGGATCATAATATCTTGTCCCAGATTTTGTTTTTCTAAAAGGTATTAGGTCTCCTGAAACTTCCCATTTTCTGAGAGTTTGAGGGGTTGATCCCAACATTTTTGCAGCTTCACCAATCTTTACAAGTCTTTTTTTCATAATATAAGATTATATTAGATAATATTATATTATACAAAACTCTTACTAACCCTAAAAGACAAAAAGATAACCAAATGGAAAAACTCACGGGAAGAGCTATAAGCAATTGCTAGGCATTAAGAAAACTCTTCGGAACCTCTTCGAATGAGAAGTTTTTTTAGTTTCCTCAAACTTTTTAAAAAACTCTGAAGTATTATCCGTAAGATATTCAACTTCATCTAGACTCTTACTTAGACTCGTCTCTACAGCCAAAGCCCAAGAAACATCTACATATGACAAAAAAATAAAAAAGATATTGAAATAGAGTTTAAAGCTTTTAACATTTAATATCTTGTTTAAATTTAATAATTTAATGTATAATAATAATTATATACATTAATATAATATTAAATTAAATTTATTTTAAAAAAATATAAAATTAAATATATATAATTAATTAAAATATAAATACAGTCGAATAAAAATAATATGAAACCGTTTTACAAAATTACTCATACATCTTTCATAGCAAAATCAGAGACTGCAGTATTAAAAATACTTTTATTCTGTATTTTTTTTGATAAAAGTTCTTATATATATGCTCAACAACAGTATGATCCCATGGAAGCTTTTTTAAGAAAAGAAAAAAAACAACAACAAATTAATCAATTAAATCAACCCATTTCCAACTTTAAAAAAATCCCGAAAAATCTCGATCAAAATCTACCATTCAAAAAAAAATCTTTTTACATTGAAAAATTTATCATAAACGGAAACACATTACTTTCAGAGAAAGAGCTGAGATACTTAACATCTCCCTATCTCTTTACAGAAATATCCTTTAAAGATATAGAGGATATCTGTTATAAATTAACGGATAAGTATATTGATAAAGGCTATATCACAACAAGAGTCTACTTGCCCAATCAAAATATTAAAACAAGCCAGTCACTCACTCTAAATATTTTTAATGGTTTTATTGATAACATTGTCGATAGGAGTCAACCTACTCATAAAAATTTTCATGAAAATAGCTTTATGAATACTTTGAATAAGTTCAAGGTATGGATGTGTTTTCCTACAGGAAAAGGTGACCTCCTAAACACAAGAGATCTTGATCAGGGGATGGAACATTACAATAGGGTGCTTTCCAATCAAGTCCAACTGTTTTTACTCCCAGGAGAAACAGAGGGGAGCACTCAAGTTCTTCTTAAAGGAAAAAAAGAAGATCTATTAAGAGGTACTATTTCTTACAGCAATGACGGCAACGTAAATACTGGCAAAGATCAAGTCAGTTTTAAACTAAAAAAAGATCAACTACTAGGTCTTAATGATTCTTTAAGTTTGTATCATATATCTAGTGAAAAATCTCAAGGTTTAGCTCTTTATTACACACTACCTTTTAAAAATTGGCTATTAACTTATAGTCAATCATATTCCGATTATCAATCCATAATAAACAAAGATTCAGATATTGAGGGGAGGGTGCAACAGTCTACCTTCAATATTCAACGATCTCTTTTAAGGTGTCATAAAAAAAAGCTTAGCTTAAAAATGGAATGTGACTTTAAAAAATCATCTAGATTTTATAACGATATAGATTTATTACCCCAACCATTGAGCATTTTACGTTGTGGCCTTGAGTATCAATACCAAAGAAAAAAAAGCTCTTGGTTCCTCGATTCAAACTATAGTAAAGGAATAAGCTATCACTCCATCAAAGACCCATTTGATATAGACCCTTATTCCCCTCATGCTCAATTTGACAAAGTAGACCTTGCCCTCTACAGTTTTATTTTCTTTAACAAAGATGTTTCTTTTAAAGGAACCCTAAAAGGGCAGTATTCTTTTAACTCACTTTACTCTTCTGAACAGTTTTTTCTAGGCAGCTCAGATTCTATACGTGGCCTTAGTGATACACTATCTGTCGGAGACTCTGGTTTTTATATCCAAACTGAAATGTCTAAAAGTTTTTTTTTCACCCCTCTCCGGTTTTATATATTTTCAGACTTGGGAATGACAACCTCTTACAAGAATAAAAATAAAAGCTACCTTAGCTCAAAGGGGTTTGGGTTACGCTACAATCATAAGTCTTTAGATTTAAATCTTTCTTATGGATTTCCTTCTTCGAAAAATAGAAGGATGCTTGACAATGATAAAAATAACCTTCAAGCCACTTTATCTTTCAAAGTCTTTTGATTCTCTTAAAAAAATCCTTTAAAATAAAAACTTTCTCACTCTATCTTACCTAGACCTAGAAATTGAGATCAATTCGTATCTATAAAAAATTTTCCATAAAATTTGACTTTTAATATAAACTAATGATATTCTTAAAGGTTATACACTTTCAAATACATCTATTTATCATTGAAAAAGAGAGGGTTTTTGATATGAATAAATTGATTTATGCTATAAGTTACGCTCATATTTTTTCAGAAATATTATTAGCCAGTGAAGTTATTCCTGATGGAAAAACCCAAACACATGTGAAAGAAAGAATGGATGGATCTTTAAAAATAGAAATAGCTCCTAGTAAACATAATAGTCAAGTATCCTATAATTCATATAAAAAATTTGATGTAACAGACAAAAACGTTTTTATCTATAATAAAAACCGCCACTTTCGTACTATTATAAATGAAATTTTTGATACGAAAGAGTCTATCTTCACGGCACCCGTTGAAGTCATTGGACAAAAAGCCAATCTCGTTATGATCAACCCCAACGGTATTAAACTTGAAAACGCCTCATTCATAAACACCTCTAAAATAGCATTCATAGCTGGAAAATTATTAAACATATCAAAAAACTCATTCAAAGTAAAAAGCGATCCTAATCGCACAATTAATATTCATAAAAATGGTTTAAAAGGAAATTTTGATGAAATTAATCTTATAGGGGAAAAAATAAATATTTCTGGAAAGCTAAATAACCTAAACTCTTCTCCCAAAGCATTAATAAGTCTTTTAGCTGGAAGCAATGAAGTTGAGTTTGATCTAGTAGGTGATATTAAAAATTCTTCCAGTTGGGTCAAAAAAGATTTGGTAAAAAAAGTCGAAGATAGTAAAGATAATATCTATGCAATAAATATTTCAGAACTTGGAGATTTAAATGCCTCTAATATTCATATGTTAGTCACACAAAATGGAGCTGGGGTAAAAATCAATGGAAAATTAGGAAGCACGATTGGAAATATCATTTTGAATATGAAAGGAGAGTTGCTCTGCCAAGGAGCCGAAATGAACATTAACAACAACTTGATTGTTAATTCTGGATCTTTCCAATCTCTAACATATAATAATAAAGCTACCCATATCAATGCTTTTGGAAACAAAATAAATATCCATACATCAAAAGGTTCTTTTATTAATAAAGGTGGAAAAATCTCACTTAAAGGTACAAACAAACAAGGTTTTCCTAATAGAAACAACGAACTTGTTATTATATCCAAAGATCAAATAGTGAATGAATCATTAAATAATACTCACTTGGGAAGAATCTCTTCTCCCAATGGAACAATTACCTTTAACTCTTTAAAAAACATTGAAAATCTTAATGGACAAATTTATGCAAACACACATATAACACTCACTTCAAAAGAAGGCAACTTGTTAAATCATTCTGCCAAAAAGATCTTACCTAATGAAGGTAAAAAAGTGATGAGTAATCATAAAGTAAAGAAGAAAAGAGAAACCATCACGGAATTTGATATTGCCTATGGAGACCTTGAAAAAAGCTCCGAATTATCCACTATTGTCGCCGAAGGTAACATCCACATAAACACATATAACACAATAAACTCTGGCTCTAATATTTTATCTAATCAAAAGAATATACGTATACACTCAAACAATCTAATGAATAAAGCGAATATCACTGGAAAAGTTCATTTTAAAAAAACAAAAAAAATCTTTAAAGCATACCAAGAAGGTAATGGGAGTATCCAAGGTCATGGAGGAAACATTTCTGCAAAAGGAAAAGTAAACATTCAATTATCAGAAAATTTTTCCATGAAGGGTGGTTCTATTACTGCTGATTCAGATCTTTTCATAAAAGCCGACAATATCAAAACTGAAGGGCTTCTCCTTTATAAGGTTGAAAGTCTTTTATCAAAAGCTAATAGAAAACTTGGAGTAGAGCTTTTTATAGAGAATACCCAAGGGAACATTCTCTCTAAAAAAGGAAAAGTAGATATACATTCAAAGTCACCTGTTATTGCTAAAGGTTGCAATCTAAAAGGAAAAACGAGTACAAAGATATATCCTAAAGCTTATATCACGAAACCTCTCTCCAAAAAGATTTTAACAAAAAAAATTTTCAAACCATAAATAATTTCAAAGTATTGTTTAAGCTAAATCAAGTTTTAAAAAATATTTTTTGGCACGCTCGTAATCCTCTTGGTATGTTATCTTAAAATTATTTAAGCTACCTTGATATATATATACGTCATACCCTAAATGAAAAACTAGCTGTGCATCATCCGTTGCTGTAGCTATGAGTCCTTTTTTAGCGGCTTCACCGTGTGCTTGCCATATCCGAGAAAAAGAGAAACATTGAGGCGTTTGAACCCCCTTTAATTGATCTCTTTCATAATAGTCTGATATTTTATTCTTTTCATGACCTACAAGGGTATCTGTCAAGTCTATCGCTGGTTGAGCCGCACCATATTTCTTAGCCATTGATAAACCTTCGGTGATCATTCTTTCTGAAACAAATGGTCTTGCCGCATCATGAATAGCTACAAGGTCTGGAGCAGATTCTTGCTCTTTTAAAAACCTAAGACTGTTGTAAGAAGATCCTTGTCTGGTTGAACCTCCTTCGATAAAACTAACTCTTGTTCTAAAAGGTAATTTTTTGATTTGATCAACATATAAAGATTTCTTGTTTTTAGGAAGAGTAATAACGATATGATCCACATCTGGATGTTTATCAAACATTTGACAACTATGGTAAATCACAGGAAAACCATTCAAGTCTAAAAAAGGTTTTGGAGCTGTGTTTTCACTTTTGCCCATTCGAGAAGAACTCCCTGCCGCCAAAATGATAACTGCTGTAGAAAGACCTGTTGTCATATAAATTTTTCTCCCAAATCCTGAACATAAAAGAATGGAACATCAGCAGAATCTGCGGCTTTCTTGTCGGTGACTTTGTCTCCAACAAAAATCAATTTCTCTGGCTCTGACTCAATAGAAAAATGTTTCAAAATCAACTCAAGGCCCTCTGAAGACGGTTTACATGTTTGAACATCTTCATAAGCAACAATGATAGAAGGTGAAAGATCAAGAGTTTCGAGTATAGAAAGGATTGTTCCTTTACAGTTATTAGAAAAAATAGCCCAAGGTACAGAAGACTTTTCCAAGACAGCGAGGAGGGGAATGTTTCTTGTAAAAGAACAGCCAGATTCATATTTTTGTAAAATATCATGAAAATGTTTTTTCACTCTAACATCATATTTACTTGCCGCTTCATCAATAGACTCATGAAGCCCCAAACCCTCTGACAACTCCCAACTGTTCTCTTTAAAAAGTTTGAAAACTTCATCCCAAACCATACCCCAATCAACTTGCATTTCAACTAAAGTTCTATCAAAATCGAAAGACCAATATTTATGATTTTGCAACGGTTTCATGAATCAAAAATCAACCTTTTTTTAGATTTTTTTCTGGCAAAGAAGTCTCTTGCAAAAACATCTCATATTCTTGATTTGAATCCGCCAAGAGCTTGAATAGTACTTTTTTAGGGCTTATGGAAGCAATAAACCAATCTGTCAAATGAGCTTTTTCTTTAAGGTACAAGCGCCTTTGTGATTTTTTATTTTTTAATATAACAAGTGAATCTGTCGCATCAGCCCATACAATCCCATCTATAATATACTCTTGAAAAAGAGAATATTTGTCATGCCTTTCTTTCGTCATTCTTTTCATATATGTAAGATATGAATAATCAAAAGAGCCAGCTCCTGAGTCTTCAACTAGGTCACTTTTATTAGCAGGCAATTCCCACAAAGAGCTTGTGATCAAAGCCTCCAAATCTATATCTTTATTATCCAAAAAATTTTCACTATAAAAATCTGTGCTGGATAAAAGAGACTTTCCCTTATGAGGGACAATAGGGCTTGAAGGATAATCCTTTAGAAAAAAAACAAAAAAACATCTACTCAAACAATAAATTAAACAGATACCAAAGAAAACCTTACTCAAAAATAAAGTGATATTTTCCCACATATAGCTCATTCAAAAATAATCTCCTTTGTAGACCCCAAAAAAATCTATACACCAAGAGACCTTTAAAATCGTTGCAGAGTCTTAAGTCTCTTTACATATCGAAAAAATTTTTAAAAAATTTTCTTATTCAATAAAAAAATCTCTTTCAAAAATCAAATCTTAAAAAAAACTAAATCAAAAGTGTACGAACTTACAAAAGTATTTCATCCATTCTACCATGAAGAACAAGGTAAGAATACTTTGAAGCTGATTCTATTTGAATTTTTCTTAAACAGCTCCTCATATAAAAAGTGATCAGATCAGATCTGATGAGAAGAGAAAGAAAAAGCTACACTCTAGGTCCTTTCCTTTTTTATAAAGTGGCGTTAGGATTTTTTGGATTCTTGACCAGTTTAAAAGTTTTTCTAATTTAATAAGATTGTTATTTTTAGCGATACGTTCTTTTGCGCTTAATAATAAAAAAGATATTTTTTAATTCCTTATTAATATAATTAATTATTAATAATATATATTCTATTATAGATTATCTAGCCATCATTTGATAGTCTTTTTTAAGCAATAAATTTATGAAAAATTAGATCTAGCCTATTTCTTTTGAAATTGAAGTGGTTGTGCAGAGGTCTTA
>MDLB01000067.1 GCA_001730085.1 PVC group bacterium (ex Bugula neritina AB1) | reverse complement strand
AGCAGTCATAATAAATATAGATAGAGACATTTCCACCCCTTCAATAATATCAGGTATCCATATATGAAAGGGAGCAATGCCGAGCTTAAATATAAGACTAATAAAAACAAAAGTAAAACCTACATAAACTATATAAAATTCTTGAAAATTAAAATTAGCTAGATCTTGCAAAAAATAATAATTTGTTGTACCTATAAAACCATAAATAAGTGAGGATCCAAAAAGAAAAAACCCAGATGAAAATGCCCCTATAATCAAATACTTTAGGCTGGATTCTATAGAAAATGAGGAATTTTTATTTGAAGCAGACAAGACATAAATTGTAATAGACTGCAATTCCAAACAAAGGTAAACTGAAATGAGATCTGTTGAGGAAACCAAGATAAATATAGAAAAAATAGAAACAAGGTATATATAAAAAAACTCATAATAATTAAAAAAACTAAATCTTTTATTAAGAGTGTAAGAAACCAAACAATTCAATGCCAAAAAAAGAATAAACAATTGACTATAAGAACTAATAGCATCACAAGCTACCGAGCCAAAAAATTGAATCGTAAAAAAAGATGAACTATTAAATACAATCATTATAACGAAAAAGGTGAT
This sequence comes from PVC group bacterium (ex Bugula neritina AB1), assembly GCA_001730085.1. GTDB lineage: Bacteria. Next base: position 15,470 of record MDLB01000067.1, on the reverse strand, counting down.
ATATATGGTGTACGCAAATGAAACGCTATTAAATGTAAATGTTTTTGAATTATGAACAAACTTTTGCGTTGACACCAAAGAATAAAAAAGCAATACAAAGCACAAGGACACGCCGAAAAAAATAAACGGAAATAGTGAGATTAGCTCAGAAAAGAAAATTTTGTACATGACAAATAATATGCTTAATATATGTTTATAAAGAATTAACGATGAAAGGACTTGAACCTTCAGCAACAAGATTATGATTCTTGTGTTCTAACCATTTAAACTACACCGCCGAGAAAACTTAAACTAAATTTACTTTACATACCTTATAACAGTACTTTCAAAACGTCCTGTCATAGGAATAATAACCAGTAGAAAAGCGAAATAATAAACAGTAGAAATTTGACCGATTTCAATGAAAGGCGATTCAACTTCATTTTGTCCAACCCAACCCAGTACGAAGCAGTCGACTACAAACAACCAAAACATCTTCTTAAAAAGTGGCCTAAATGAAGTCGATTTAAATTCTGACGAAGTAATGAAAGGAATAAAAACAAAGCACAAAATAGCACCAAACATTATAATAACTCCCCCTAGTTTATGGGGAATTGACCTAAGAATAGCGTAAAAAGGCAAAAAATACCATTCTGGAACAATGTGTGCTGGAGTCACTATTGGATTAGCTGGTATATAGTTATCTGGGTGACCGAGAGCGTTCGGATAGAAAAATAGAAAAAAAGAAAAAACAATTATTAGAATAAAAATACCCAAAGAATCCTTAATAAAAAAATAAGGGTAAAATGGAATTGAATTATTGTGAGTGTTCAATCCAATAGGATTGTTTGACCCATGTAGGTGTAGGCATACTAGATGTAGAAAAACAAAACCTACAATGAGAAAAGGGAAGAGATAATGAAGACTAAAAAACCGATTAAGAGTCGGGTTGTCCACAGAAAACCCCCCCCAAACCCACAATACGATAGAGTCTCCAATAAGTGGAATTGCTGAAATAAGGTTTGTAATAACTGTGGCACCCCAAAAAGATATTTGACCCCATGGTAGAACATAACCGATGAAACCGGTACCTATCATAAGAATAAAAATCACCACCCCAGAGCACCACAAAGCTTCGCGGGGATTAACAAAAGAACCGTAAAACAAGCCGCGAAATATATGGAAATACACCACAATAAAAAAGAAGCTAGCCCCATTAGAGTGAATGTACCTCAACAACCAACCACTAAACACATCACGTATAATATGCTCAACACTTATAAAAGCAATTGAAACATTTGGTGTGTAGTGTATAGCCAAAAAAACACCAGTAACAATTTGAATAAACAACATAAATCCTGAAAGTAGACCAAACCCCCAAAAGTAACTAATATTTTTAGGAGATGGGTAATCAATAAGGTGATTCTGCCCAACAGAAAAAATAGGTATTTTATTTATACGCATTTTATTTAATATTTAAAGAGATAAAATTTAGCTAGCATAACATTAGATTTTCGTGTTAGATTACTTATTGTAAAACGCAGTTCTTGAGATATTTGAATAGGGAAGCACACAACTCGACGCTTCTCAAAATCAAATTTAATTTCACTATAACCGCACAAAGGAAAATCTTTCCTTATTGGGTAACCTTCAAAACCGTAATCAGTCAAAATTCGACGGAGATCTGGATGCGATTCGAAAAAAAGTCCAAACATATCAAAAGCCTCACGCTCGAACCAATTCGCAACACTGAAAACAGAAGAAATCGATGGGACTGATTCTGAAGGAAGTACACGCACTTTGATCGAAGTTCTATTGACAAATTTATAAGACAAAATTTGATAACAGATTTCAAACCTTGACCTAGATATAAAGAAATCAGTACAACTCAAGTCACTTATAGTCTTATAATTACAATTTGAGTGAAACTTAAGGAAAGAAATTACTTGAATAAGGTTGTCTTTAGTTATAAAAACGCTAATGTTTCCCTGTCGTTCCAATTTAATAGATGAAACAACCCTATTAAAGACGCTTCTCAACCAAAAAATATAAAAAAATTGTGAATAGTTATTATGTATAAAGTTTTTGTTATTAATTAGTTTAACCATGGAGAAGGTGTAGATGGTCTATTGACAATGAGTTATGAATTTTAAAATACAAAACGAGAACTGCCAATGCAACAGCAGATTCAGAAGCGGCAACTGTCAAAATATATATAACAAAGAGTTTACCGACTATATCATCAAGGTAGTGTGAAAAAAAAACAAGGTTAAGGTTAACCGATAGAAATATCAATTCAACACAAAAAACTACAAGGATAATGCTTCGATAGTTAAGGGCAATGCCTACTATACCTACAAAAAAAACCGAAAGAGAAACTAGGAGATAAGGAAAAATATGTATTGACATAAAAAAATTATAGAGTTAATATAAACACCAATTAAAATGTAGAAGTGTGCTTGAAATAAAAACAACCCAACTTATGGAAAATGGCAAAAAGACTTTCCAACACAAGCGTATTAGCTGATCATAACGATATCTAGGAAAAGCTGCCCTTACCCAAACAAACAAGATAACGAATATAAAAACTTTTACTGACAAAATAAAGCTATTAAAGAAACTAAAAAATCCCCAACCTCCGAGAAAAAGCAATGAAGTCAACGTACTCATAAGAAACATGTTAGCAGATTCCCCAAGAAAAAAGAGGGCAAAACTTATAGCCGAATACTCAACATTATATCCTGAAACCAACTCAGCTTCTGCTTCTGGCAGATCAAACGGGTGGCGAGAGGTTTCAGCCAAAGCTGAAATAAAAAACAAAATGAACATAGGAAATATTGGAAAAATATACCAAATATTTACCTGAGATTGTACAATAGTTGACAAGTTAAATGAACCTGAACAAAGAATAACTGAAACAACAATAAAACCTATAGATACTTCATATGAAAGTATTTGAGCAGATGACCTTAGCGCCCCTAGAAAAGCGTACTTGGAATTACTTGACCAACCCGCCATAATGACACCGTAGACACTTAGTGCAGAAACTGAAAAAATAAATAGAATACCTAGATCCAAATCCGCATACACATACCCAAGTGAAAAAGGAATGGCTGACCAACTAAACAAACTAAGAAAAAAAGAAAAAACCGGAGCAAATAGAAAAAGTTTTTTATTAGAACTACTAGGTAGAATAATTTCTTTCAGGAAAAGTTTCAAGCCATCCGCGAATGCTTGTAGAATTCCAAAATAACCAAAAACGTTTGGCCCAAACCGTCTCTGAATAGAACCTATAGCTTTACGCTCAAAAATTGTAAAATACGCAACACAAATTAGCAAAAAAATAATGATAAAGATTATTTTTATAAAATTCAAAAACATTTTTTATTTAAAAGATTTACTTGAGAAGGCCCCAACAGGGCACAAATCAACCAGATTTCCACTAAAAATACTCTTCAACAATTTTTGCTGAAAAATCGAAATCTCAGATGAATTACCCCTTCCAACAAGACCGAGATATTTATTCTCTATATACTCAAGATTAAACCTTGTACAACGCGTACAAGAAATACAACGAGTCATGATTGTGTTAATTAGAACACCCCAAGATTTTATTTTGACTGTTGATTTTTCATAAAAAAAGCGAGATCTATTGGAACCAAATTGATAAGAATAGTTTTGAAGATCACAAGAACCCCCTTGATCACATACAGGACAATCTAGAGGATGACTTTTTAGAATAAACTCTAGAACTATTTCTTGGGCTTTAAGAATAGGTGGGGAATCTGTTATGATAACCATGTTTATTATAACTTGTTTGGTACAAGAAACTTCTAGCTTTGGACTACCTTTAACTTCAACAAGGCATATTCTACAATTACCAGCAACTATTATACGTTCATGAAAACAAAACCTAGGAATAATAAAACCGTAAAAAAAGCAAGCTTTATATACAGTCCAATGTGAAGGAACAGAATAAGAATTTTTATTAATTATAATATTTACCATTTGTTATATACAAAATATATATGATATAAAATAACTAAAATTAAATAGAATATCAAAACAAGGTGAGGGGTTTAGACCTATAAAAATAGAAACGCTAAACAAGCTTATAAAAGTGAAGAATTCACACCCAATAAGATCTCTAGAAAAGGAAATAAAATTAGTTTTTAGATTACCGTAAGATATCCTGTTAAATAGAAACAAAGTATAGAAACCACTTAGAATCAAACTTGAAGAGCAAATAACTCCTAGGTAAATGTTTTCAAAAAATAGACTCAACAATATGATAAGCTCACCAACAAAACTTGATGTACCTGGGAATCCGATATTCCCCAAACAAAAGAATAGAAAAAAAGAGACAAAGATTGGTATAGTATGTACGAGTCCAGAAAAATACTTAACCATACGGGTACCAAACCTGTTGTATAGAATACCTACACAAAAAAACAGAGCAGAAGACACAACTCCGTGAGAAATTAGTTGGAAGATTGAACTTATAATACCTAGAGGATTAAAAGAGAAAATGCTAACAACTATAAGACCTATATGTGAAATTGAAGCGTAAGCAATAACACGTTTTATATCTATTTGCCTAAGAGCAACAAAAGAGGCATAAATCACTGATAGCATTCCTATAGTAAACACAAGAGGTTTAAAAAAAACGCTAGCTATAGGAAATAGAGGTATTAGAAAACGTAGAAATCCATAAGCCCCTAGTTTTAGAAGAACCCCAGCTAGAATTACAGATCCACATGTGGGGGATTCAACATGAGCCTCGGGCAACCATACATGTACTGGATATAGCGGAATTTTAATACTAAAGGCAAAAAAAAATAGAAGCCACAGAACTTTTTGTTTAAAGAAAGGTATTGAGTTTTCAATCAAAAGGAGGTAATTTGAAGTCCCAGTCTCGGAAAGGAGAAAAACAATACCAACCAACATGAAAAGAGATCCTATAATTGTGTAGATGAACAAGAGGAAACCTGCTCGAATTTTTCGATCCCGACTTCCAAGAAAACCCACAATAAAAAATATAGGAATCAAGACAGCCTCAAAAAAAACATAAAACACTATAACATCCAAAGTTGTAAATGAAGTTATAAGGAAAAACTCCAAAAATAGAAAACTAATATAAAAAGAAACAGGTTCACTGGACTTCCAAGAAAAAAGGAAACACATTGAAATTAGAAAAGTTGTCAATATCAAGAATACCAACGACAAACCATCAACACCCATATAAAAACCTGAATCAAAAAAATTAAATAGTTTAACAATGCTTACATATTGAAACTTTAGTTGAGAAATATCAAAAAATATAAACAAAATTAGAGATAGATTAAATGAAATCAAGGATGCAAGAAAACTTACTTCTTTTTTCATATCTGAAAAAAGAAAAGTCATCACAGCGCCAACTAGAGGAGTAATTATTATGAAAAAAAAAACATAATGCATCATATTTATAAGGAATGTTTTTTAATTTTTGTTGCACCTTCTTTAAAGATACCTATTATGGTAGTTATCTCTTTTATTTTTTTAGGAACATCTCCAAAAAGGAAAAAGCTTACAGATATCAAAATAAGGAGCTGAAAAAAAGATACCATAAATTAAAAGAATTTTTACTTGCTACTCATTAAGAGATTCTGAAATCCAAAGTAGATAATCTTCTACTGAAAGAACCTCAACAACAATAGGCATTATACCGTGGTTTACTCCGCAAAGTTCACTACACTGACCGTAAAACACGCCAACTCGCTCCACGAAAACACTTACTTCATTAAGGCGTCCTGGACACGCGTCAATTTTAACACCAAAAGAAGGGACTGTCCAACAATGCAGGACATCTGAGCTTGTTACAATAAGTCTAACATGTGTACTCTCTGGTAGTATAATCCTATTATCTACTTCTAGTATTCTCAAAAAGCCTACTTCCAGGTCTTCATCCGAAAGAAGATAAGAATCAAATGACAAGGAATCATCGTTAGCTGCAAAATAGTCTGAATACTCATAACTCCAAAACCATTGATTACCGATTACTTTCAAGGTTATCGCAGGATTGACAGATTCATCTACAGCATATAGAAGACTAAAACTTGGAATGGCGATAAAAAGAAGGATTACAATAGGAATCAAAGTCCAAATAATCTCGATTGAAGTTCCATGAACAATTGGAACAGATTTAACAGTTTTTGATTGGTTAAACAACACTAGAATTCTAAAAATAAGCCAAGTAACAAAAACAACAATAAAGATAAAGATAAATATCAAATCATTATGAAATTTCAGAATACCAACCGCAATAGGGGTTGCAGGATCCTGAATACCAAATTGCCAAGCGTCTGCTGAATCACAGAAACAAAAAAATTTAAACATTTTTATTTATATATTATATATACATCTCCTTAAATTGGATTTGAACCAATGGTTTTATAATTAACAGTTATACGCTTTAACCAGCTAAGCTACTAAGGAATAAGTTATAAAAGTATTATAAATCCTCGAAATATTATCAAATTTGAATACCGCGGAATAGACTTATTTATAAAATCGGAGGAAATTTTTATCAGAGGATCTAGGTTATTAACTAGCTTATGGTTATGCTTATGTAGGTTTTTAAATGACCGGTCAAAGTATATTGTTAGGGTATTAACATCATTTGCCCCTACACGGCAAGACTGCATGTCTTCACCTAGATAATAAGCAAATCTGTTATCTGCTACAGCCAAATTAAAAACATATATATGAAACTCTGAATTTAGAAGTTCAAAATAAGATCTTAGGATAAAAAAACCCTTAGAATTGCTACGGACAAAATAACTGCGAGGGCTTTTAAAAAGTATAAGTCGGTTATATGAAGAAAACTCTTGTTTAGTTTTTACATCATTTTCAGAAGAAGACGGCGTATCTACTATATACCTAATGGAAGGCTTAGGTTGAGGATCAACAATTGACCTTATGATATACTGATGCCGGCGTTCACGCGCACTTTCCTTAAGAAGATTACTCAGTTGACCAAAAGGCGAGTTGACTTCATCAAAAAATTTAGATCTAATTTTTATAACAAAATTTATAATTAGCTGTATCCTACGTACATCAGAAAGGTTGTCTTTAACTACCTTTGTATAAGCTTCAGAAATAGTACATACTTGCTCTCGAAAATCTATATCTGACACTGTACTCAATATAATAAACCTAACGATATCGAAAAAAAACGCTTTATTACACGGTTCTAGATGGCTAAACAAAGGGTCATTCGGATTAAAATCTTGGTAACCTTCCGAAGTTTTTTCTACTATATTACAATAGATTAGAAAATCATTATCTGGATAAACTATAGATATAATTACCAACCTCGGGTCTACAAATTTCAATGTAAGAGTGGGTGCAATTCCTTTAAGAATCGCCTCCCGAAACTCAAGAAAATCACCCTTTAGTTCATCACAATTAGGCCTATTATCAAAAGCTTTAATATCAAATGTTTCGACTATATGAATAAAATCTTTTAGAGCGGTATTCTTAAAGTTACGCGCCGTGAACTTAGTAGGAATATTAGAAAAGCTCGGATCAAAAGTTAGAGATGCGTATATAACGCAATTTTTAAAACCTTTATGAGTTAGCTCTGAAACTTTAAAAAGGTTTGATCGTGATCTGTACATTGTTATAGTTAATATTATAAATAAGTTGTTGTAAAGCTAGTAAAACACAAAAGTTTATTATAGAACTCTGCATTAGAAGATTTTCGTTTAGCGGAATAATTTTTATATTGTTTACTGCTGGACTTACAAGTTGAACTGGATATTCACCCCAGGTAAGATCAAAATAAGTCATAACATCCAGGTTTAGGTTATATATATTATGAAGTGACCAATCAAAATATGAGGATAGAGTTTGAGCATTATTTGCGTCTACTAGACAAGATTGTATACTGTCTTCTAGGAAAAAAATAAATTTTTTCTCTACCTTAACTCTACTAAAAATATGTTCATAAAACTTTACTGTCAAGAATTCACAGTAGACTTTTAGAGGGTCAAAGTCTGACGAATAGCCTTTTGTAGCAAAGCGAAAATTTGAGCTTTCAAAAAAACCATACGATTCATATGAAATTTCTTTAGAAATGATATTAACACTACAAATAAGCGGATCAATTTTAAAACAACTAATCTTTTTACTAATGTTACCAACTTCTATATTATTAAAGGCTTTAACTTCAGAATACTTAAAAAGTCGAATCAAAGATTCATTAACTTTATATAGACTTCTGTTTGGATCGTTAAAAAATGTATTATGAATTTGGGTTGTGAAGTTTCTAATCAAATCTATTGTAACAACCTCAGGCTTGTTATCGTGTGGAAAAGCTTCGCTATAAGCCTCTGAAATAATAGAGACTTGATTAATATAATCCAAACCGCCAATAGTACTCAATACTACAAACCTAAATGCATCAAAATAAAAAGTCTTATTGTTGACCCCTAGATGCAAAAAAAAAGGATCGTTAATAGAAAGACGTTCAGAACTACCAGAATCTTTTATAAACTTACAATAAGCTATAAGACGAGAGTCAAAAGAAAGTATAGCTGGAATTGTGAATCTAGGATCTATAAATTTCAGCTTAAGTATTGGAGTGTTATCAGAAACGATTGAATCTCTAAAGATACAGAATTCCTTCTTTTGACGCAAACCATTAGGTCGTGTATCAAAAACATTAATATCAAATGCCTTAAGTTTTAGAGCAAAATCTTTTATAATAGTATCTCTAAAATTATTTTCAGAAAATTTAGAAGAAATAGAAAAATTAAAGCCGAACTTTACAGCGGCATATCTAACACAATTTTTAAAACCTTCATAAGATAGAGGTTGTGAATTATAAGAAAACTTGAACATAAAAATGTTAAACTCTAAATATAGATAAAAACCTAGGTCAGATTCGAACTGACAAATTTTATGTCGAATATAACTTATGACAAGCACTTTAGCCAATTGAGCATCTAGGTCTAAAAAAGAATTATGTATATTATATTAAAAGTAAAATACTGTTATTGTAAAAACGTATCCTGTAACAAAATTTAAGAAAACGTTGGGCTACCCATTAACTATACCCTTGAAGAAGGCTTAATGTTACTAAAAAGAATATCAACAAAACCCCTTATACACTTAATCACACAATCTGTTATGAAGATGTGTATAGCACCTAAGTTATCAACGATACGAGCCTAACACCAACTATTATAAAGCGCTAGTAAAACACTAAAATCTATTATAGAACGCTGCATCAGAAGATTTTTGTCTACCAAAGAAGCCCTTAGGCTTTTTACTGCTGGGCTCTCAACTTCTTGTCTAGGATATGAATAACCAGTAAGGTCAAAATGAGCCATAGCACTTAGATTTAGTCTATGAACATTATTAAGTGACAAATCAAAATATGAGGATAGAGTATGAGCGTTATTTGCATCTACTAGACAAGATTTTATATCATCTTCTAGAAAAAAAATAAATTCACCTTCAGTTTCAACTCTATTAAAAATATATTCGTAAAATTTTACTGTCAAGAATTCACAGTAGACTTTTAGGGGGTTAAAATCTGACGAACCTCTTATAACAAAACGGTTGTTTGAAACTTCGAAAAACCCGGGATGTCCATATGAAATTTCTTTACGAACAATGTCAACATTACAAATAAGTGGGTCAAGTGTAAAACACTTAACCTTTTTACTAACTGCCTGAATATCTATATCGTTAAAGGCTTTAACTTCAGAATACTTAAGAAGCCTAATCAAGGCTTGGTTAGAGTCGTAAATCTTAGCGCCTGGATTCTCAAAAAACTTCTGATGAATTGAAGCTACAAAGTTTGTAATTATATTTGCTTTAAAGATGTCAGAATTTTCATCGTACCAAGCAGCTTCGGAATAAGCCTCTATAATAATATCAACTTGCTTAAAAGAGTTTATACCCCCAACAGTACTAAAGACTACGAAGCTGACAGCAGTAAAATAGAACTCCTTATTATCGGGCCTAAGGTGAGAAAAAAAAGGATCTGTAATAGAAATATTTTTAGAACTTGTTGACTTTTTTACAAGATTACAATAAGCCTTAAGCTCATCATCAAAAGAAATTATAGCTAGAATTGTGAATCTAGGGTCTATAAATTTCAACTTAAGCATCGGCGAATTACCTGAAATGATTGTATCTCTAAAAACACGAAACTCCTTCATTAGATGCGAACTATGAGGTCTATTATCAAGAGTGTTAAGGTCAAATGCTTCAAGTAGATGAATAAAATCTTCTAGAGCGGTATTCTTAAAGTTACGCGCCGAAAATTTACTGGGAAGATTAGAAAAACTAGAATTAAACTTAACAGCTGCATATCTAACACAGTTTTTAAAACCTTTGTAAGATAGGGCCTGAGAATTAAAAGAAAACTTATGCATGGTAACATTAAACTATAAAAAATAAGCGAAACCTAGGTCAGATTCGAACTGACAAATTTTATGTCAAAGATAACTCATGACAAGCACTTTAGCCAACTAAGCATCTAGGCCTAAAAAAATTATAGAAAACACATTAAAAATAGAATTTTATTACGATAAAAACTTATTGTGTAACGGGATTTAAGCAAACATTTTCTAACCCACTCATTATACTCTGAAGAAGATATCCCCATCTGTCCTATATAAAACCGCTTAAGCAGCCCATAGTGTATCTCTCGAATATTAAGGAATGACGAACTAAAGCATTCTCTTAGTGAATTAACTTTGTTTACGTCTACAATAAAAGAATTTATATTAATACCTTGATGAGGACAAAAAGATATATATTTTTTAGCTTTAGTAGAGACGAGAGATCTAAGCAACTCGTTAGTCAAAAAATCAATATAAGCATTGAGTACAATAATACCCTTTGAAGAAGAGTTAACATCACTAAGAAGAGCATTAATACCTTTTACACTAGAGTAGACTTGAAAATTAACATTAGTCTTTTCAAGTTGCCTAAGAGTATCTCCAGAATAATATGTGGTTGATATAGTTAGATAATCAAAACTAAATCCATTATAATGCTGAAAAAAATTGTGGTTTGATTTTTTAGACATAGAAAGCAAATACTTACTGATTGGATAAAACCTAGATTTGACATCTTCGAAAAAAGTTATCCTAATTTCCTTAACCAAAAAATAGATTCCTGAAACCCTTGAATTTTGAAGTACTCTAGGTAGACCTCTGGACTCCTCAATTATTGAAGCCTGACTATGAACCGACATACCATCTAGAGTTGTCAAAAGTACAAACCTAACGATACTATATGGGACCAAAACGTCTTTAAATTCAAACCGGAAAAAAGGAGATTCCTCAAAAAACGATGGGTCATCTATATCATATATGTCTAGAAAATTACGACAATCCACACCTTCAGCGCTATTACTATTAGAATAATAAACAAGGGCAAGTATGATTATTTTAATCTCTAGTATGTTCAATTGAACATTAGGAGCGTTCCCTTGAAGAACTGTATTTTTAAATATTATAAATTCAGTAAACAAGTTAATACCCCCCATACTACCCATAAGTGTGTCACAATCGAATTCAACTACCCTTTTAATAAATTCTGGTATTGCACGAGATTGATAGTTATTTTTTGTATAATGCGTTGAAACTATAAGTTCAGGACTGAAGACAATTGCAGCATATTTAACGCAATTGTCAAATCCTACATAAGTTATTGAATTTGAAAAAAAGAATGTATTTTTCATTTAAGTTATATCATATTGTTATAATAAAAATAAGCCTAATAATTCATAAAAAAGAGGGATGTGGCGTCGAAAACTTACAACACGTTTAGCGTTAGTAATCCCTCTACGAAACCAAGAAATTGTTGATGAAACAGGTTCATCAGATGACTTCAAGACGCCGTCAAGAATTTCAGAATTCATTTGGTAAACCTTCATAAATGATGCCTTAACATGTGATTGAAAAGTATTAACATGATTTGCGCTTACTATAAAAGAGTTTTGGTCACTACCTGGGTAACAAAAAATTTTATTGTCTCGAACAACTTTTATAAACAACTCTTCATAAAACTTCATAACCAAAAAGTCACAGTAAACATTTAGAATTGAAAAAGAATGCTCTGACAGAATAGAATCCACATTTGATGAATCTATAGGTACAGAGTCTTCAAAAGAAAGAAAAAGATCCTTTACTTCACCATCACAAAAACCTTTACACTTAAACGGAGGTTGGGTTTTATTAAAATAAAAGCGTGAGTTTTGAATGAATTTGTTGCTAGGGTCTTTAAAAATATTACACAAAAAGTCATTAACCGAAGACCTGAAAAATATAGAATAAAAATCAAAAAACATTTCCCTTGTTTTTTCCACCTTATACAGAGTTTTTTCAAAGCTAATACATTTATCTCCTCTGGCATTAATTAGATTCGTTTTATAAAGCGTTGTAGCTTGATCTTGAATACTCTCCCCTTTAATCGCCGTCAAAACAACATATTTCATCGCTGGAAATGGGAGAGGCGCATAATCAATTATAAAACCTCCAGAATCCAAAAAAGGGTCGTTTCCCCAATGCGAGACATCAGTGTCATGCAGTAGGTTACATGTTGTCATAAATTTAGAATCTTTAGAAATGATTGACAGTATTATAAGCCTAAGTTCCAGAAGATTAACTTGAATATATGGTGAAATACCAAGGTCAATCAACTCGCGTTTAAAAGCATTAAACTCCTGCAAAAGACTGTAACCACCAATGTCTAGAATATGATTTTTATCTGCTTTATCCAAGTTGTGAAAAAATTCCTGCATAGCTACACCTTTATAATCCCTAGGTGTATAATCTCTTGAAATTCTAAGGTCTGGATAAAAAGCCTCCTCAGCGTATCCAATACAGTTTTTAAAACCATGATAAGTTAGGGAACCTTCTCTGAACCGTGATGTAAATTTTTTTTTCATATTTGTATGTATATATAGTTTAAAACGATATTGTCTACAAGATTTGAACTTGTAATGAACTAATTCAAGCAGTACCTAAAGCTGCCGCGTATACCAATTTCCGCCAAGACAATTAAAATTATTATATTAAAAAAATTATTTAACACGTAGAGAACGAAAACCCTCATTAAAGACACAATTGTTCTCATAATCAAAACGCAATCCAGAATAAACTGGATTATCATTCAAATAAAAAATATCTGCAAATTCTCGAAATACTTTATAAAAAGTGTACGTGCATTTACGTGCTACTATTATGTTACGCCCATAATCATGACTTGTGAAAAATTTCTGCTCACCATAGGTAACTCCGAATTTACCAGAAGCATGCCTATACCGATAAGTATCAAACATCTGCAACTTAGTATCAGAAGAGCAAAAAATGTTCATAAGATTAAGGTTCTCTATTGGTGAACCAGGGAGGCCAATCCCTGCGTTAACCAAGAAAAGTATAGAAGAATTTACTCGCGAAACATATTTGCTGTCATTCTTCATATCTGCGAACTCTGCGGTAGAGTTACAAGAACGTATCCTACTAAAAGCATCGCAGATAAAAATAAAATGTCGATCAATCCGCCTAAACACCTCTCGTAGATGTACAGTTGAATAATACTTTGGCTGTTTTATATACAGAGCCTCATATTCTTTTATATTAAAATTACCTTCTATATAATAATCTTTTGAAGGCCTTAGTTTTTCAACACCAGATAGCGTCGAAAATTGATAATCGTCCAAATTTGATTGAATAACAGAAGGTTTTTTTCTAAAAGCGTTTGTAGATATTCCAGAAAAATTCAAAGAACTTCTTATACAAAGGTTATAAAAGGGTTTAATCGGTGGGGTCGGAGACTTGGTAAAAGTAAAACCTGTTTTATAGTTTTCTTTTATACCAGAAACAGTAATAAAAAAAGACGTTTCATCTGTCAAAAGAGTACTTGTAAGGGTTGAGATAAAATAATGAATAGTTCGAATATCAAAACGGACACATTTGTAGTCTTCTACTTTATAAAATTTCTCAATATGATTACGGTACAAAACATTTAGATTTCTTACCAGAGAATCCATGACCATTTGTACAGGGGCATGGTTACCGTCTATGTAATCAATCACTTCTATAAGTGACTCAATAAAAACTTCACCTAGGTTATAGTCAGTAAGTAGCTCACTAAAAGAGTAGGGCAGTTTATTATCAGCACAAAGGTCACGTTCAAACTCTTGAATCTGGGGAATAATTTCATTACAAATAGATATAATTACAGGGATAACACGAGCATCTGAAGAACCAAATATCCTGCTATTATAATTATTTATAAGAAGGGTTATATCGGAAACTTCATTACTACGCATATACATTGAATCCCAAAAAGGTACGACTGAATTCTCAAACTTTATAATATTTTTACGTGAAAAATATTCTGCGACATTTCTCGGAAGTTGAGTAAACAACTTAGGTATACCAAGATCTATAACGCTATCCTGAGGAATAGGGTGGTGAAAATTCTTATAAGATGGATTTCTTATTTTTTTAGGATCCAAGAAACGGGAAAAATTTACAACATAATTAAGTTTACGATTGTCACCAGAGAAGGAGCAAACTTTTTTAAAAAACTCGCCATTATCAAAAGATTCCTTGGAAAACATAGCACTAAACCCACCGATATAACCGACGCGATTAACAAGTGCGCTAATTACATGATCAAAAAGGAACAAATTAGGGGCATAAAACAAACGCCGAGAACTAGAAAAAGAAGGTTTCATCATATTATGTTTATTATTAATAGTGTAAAACAAAAATTCTACTACAATAGCAGGGTATATCTATGACTCACTTTTTAAGGAGAAGGTTTATACCCTAGAGTAGATCAAGCCATATCGAAAAGAAATGACCCTAAAAACTAACTGTACCATATTAAGGTACAACAAAATCCCATTATGCAGTCTAAGTCATATCGAAAAGAAATGACCCTAAAAACTAACTGTACTATATTAAGGTACAACAAAATCCCATTATGCAGTCTAAGCCATATCGAAAAGAAATGACCCTAAAAACTAACTGTACACATTAAGGTACGACAAAATCCCATTATGAAGTATAAGCCATATCGAAAAGAAATGACCCTAAAAACTAACTGTACACATTAGGGTACGACAAAATCCCATTATGAAGTATAAGCCATATTGAAAAGAAATGACCCTAAAAACTAACTGTACACATTAAGGTACGACAAAATCCTATTATGAAGTCTAAGCCATGTCGAAGAGAAATGACCTTAAAAACTAACTGTACACATTAAGGTACGACAAAATCCTATTATGAAGTCTAAGCCATGTCGAAGAGAAATGACCTTAAAAACTAACTGTACACATTAAGGTACGACAAAATCCTATTATGAAGTCTAAGCCATGTCGAAGAGAAATGACCTTAAAAACTAACTGTACACATTAAGGTACGACAAAATCCTATTATGAAGTCTAAGCCATATCGAAAGGAAATGACCTT
>MDLB01000066.1 GCA_001730085.1 PVC group bacterium (ex Bugula neritina AB1) | reverse complement strand
TTCTAAAATTTTATGGAGCGTTGGATTTCTTTTTGCAAAACGTTCATATGCTTCATAGCTTACAAAACTCATTTGTATTTTTTCCCCTCTATATCTATTTATTTTTTTGATCATAATCTTAGCCACTTTATCTTTGAATTATATTTATTTTTAGATTATTTAAGGCAATTCTTTATTCTATATTATACTTCAATTGTAACTATATGTGTATCTATTTTATGTGTTTTTTCTCTTTATAGTCTTAACTTTTATACTTTTTTTATTTTAGTGCAGAGGTTTCAAATAGCTTAGTAAATCTAGGAATCACCTTCCTTTAGGTAGGTGAGGATGTCAACGAAAAAAGAAATGCCTAAAAATTAATACTAATATAAAAGCCTTCCAATATGAGATAAAATATGTTCGATTAGAAGTTAAACGAAGGTCTATGCGGAAGCATTAGCCTTACTTAGATAACCCTTAGTTAGAAATTCACTAATACTACCTTCTGCTGTTTTTAAGACCAGTAAGGGATCATGATAATAAGCCTCTTCGCCATTCCTGCGGTATGATTTATCAAGAATACATAAGCTTTTTCTTGATGCTGCGCTTTCAAATAGCTCCTCAGCATTAATAGGTGGAAGAGATTGATCTTTTTCATGATGTAGTAATAATTTAGGCACTTTAATTCTTTTAATTCGATCCAGAGAATTGAATTGATTTAATAAAAACCATCGCATATATTTACCCAATGGCTTTCTCTTGACTGCATTATTTAAACTACTGAAACCACTCATAGATACTAATCCTCCGGAGGGCTTGATATAAGCTAGATAGTTGGCAACGGAAGCACCTAAAGAATGTCCTACAAAAAAGACCTTTTCATCTTCCACCTTGGTCTTATATTCTTTATAATAGGCTTTTTTCATCTCTTCATAGGCAGCTTCTGCATCAAGATATAAACTTTTCTCAGATATAAAGAACCTTTTCTTTTTAGATTCAGGGTAGCCTCTGTAACTATATAAGAAAACATCATACCCTAATTCTTTAAAAACATTTGCAATTCGAATAGAGTCTTTTATACTAGAATCATTACCATGGGAAAAATGAATAATCCCTTTGGGCTTTTCACCTGAAGAGCTGGCTTTTAGATATTTGCCATATATTTCCACCCCGTCTTCTGTGATAAATTCTATCAGGTTATCGTTATATCTATTTTTATCTAGATTTATTCCTTCAAATAGTAAATTGACTTCACGTACTTTAATTAAAGATAAACCGAGAGCTATGATTATAAAAATAGAACCGGTCACTTTTAATAGTACAGTGATTCCTTGGGTAAATATATAAAAACTTATACTGATAAGGATAGTTACTATTTCATTTTACATCAATATTTTAGACTTCCATTCATTTTCTTTTGATTTTTTTTCTTTTTTACATCCCTTCTATCTATTTTTCAGAGGTTTCAAATATATTAAAAAATATTTTTTTACGTATATCAATATAAGCTTTCTTGGATTTTTTTATAAAGACATATGTTTTATAGGGGTTTCAAAATCTCTCGAAAGTGTTCATATTGTTAATTAGATATTGGCAATAAGTTCTTCAGCTTGCTTTATCGTGTTTATCACAGAAACACCGGCAATATAATTCCCAACGAGATGAAAGTTAGAAAACAACTTCGACGAAAACTTTGGATAACCTATATTAAATTGAGGGATAGCCTTGGTTATTTTTTTACAAAAAGCCATTGAGGGTTCTTGTTTTATTAGTAAATGTGATTCGAGTGCCATTGTTGCTATTTTGATAAAGTCATCTTCCGTATGTTCTGAAAAATTATTGAATCGCGCGCCACCAATCATAACAGTTATAGCTTGCTGCCCTTGGGGAGAATGAGATGCAAATATTTTTTCATTAAACATAACTCCCAAAATCTCTTGAAAGTTTTTTTGATGATTCAGATATCCAAAAGCATTCTCTTTGTGAACAAGAGAATCAAAAAGAAAAGAAACAATCGCCATCGGTGCGTAATTGATTTGACGAAGTTTTTGACTTGTTAAGGGATCGAAAGAGTCGATCAGTGGGGCTAAAACATGCGAAGGCAAAGCAGAAATAAGATGTGAGCAGGTGTGATCTTTTTTATCTGTTTTAACAAGGTATCCCGTATCATTTTTCTGAATGTTCAAAACTTTTTCCGAAAGAGAGATATTATTTTCTAGATGACTGGTAATTTTATTAATAAGAACCTGTAAGCCTTTGTCAAAAGAAACGAGTGCGGCTTTCTTTAAAGATTCACTGTAAATCCAAGGTTCTTTTTTATTTTTTTTTCTTTTGAGCCATGATCGAAGCAAAGAACCTTCTTTTTGTTCAAGCACTGTTAAATAAGGGAATACAGCTGAGGCGCTCAAGTTTTCTACATCCCCAGCCCATATACCCGATACAACCGGTTGAAGGATTTTTTGAGTAAAATTTTCGCCAAAGTGTCTATTAGAAAAAGATGCTACAGATTCTTCCTCCAAAGGAAAAGAAGATACTTTCCAGTCTTTACGAATAGCCTCCAAAAGAATAGCCGTTAGTGGAGAGGTTAATGCGGTGGAAAAAGAATGAGGAAAGGGGAGAAGTTTTTCACTGTAAATATATCTTTTTTTAGAGGAATTTTCAGAAGAAATAAGCTTATCCATTAGGCCTAGGTCTTCAACAAGCTTTAAAAAAATAGTTCCATTGTTTTTGGGTCTAATTCCTCGAGGTCCTTGCTCTAAAATGAAGCCATCTTTTTCAATAGAGTTGATCCATCCTCCGGCTTTTTCATTTGATTCAATGAGTTTAATCTTGTGTTGAGGGTATTTTTGTTGGAGTCGAAAAGCGGCCACTAGACCACTTATTCCCCCGCCCAATATAATGGTTTCTTTGGATAAGGACATTTTAAAAACCTTACTTATAAAAATTATTCAAAATTTGACATTGATCAATATACATCACTCCTGCTATAATGTATAGTATAGATCTCTGCATAACTTCATATATCCCTTTCTTAGGATTCTTGAAAAAAAATGAGTTTTTAACAATCTCTACTATGCTCTTAAATTATAGTATAGAGTCTTTGCTAATAATCCTTTGCTTTTTAAGAACCTTTCCAAAATCTATAGAGATATCCGAAATTATGTTGAGATTCATTAAATAGCTCTTATAAAAGATCTGCTCTTTAACTTCTAAAAAAAGGAGTTTGTTTTTTACAAGTAGCAAGACTCAGACAGGACTTTGTATGCATACACATTATTGCATCACTTGTTAGGCAGAGTTAATTTTTGAATATGTGTTTTATTGTTTTTTTATAATCTTAGATATATCTTATGAGTTTAATTATTATTGGTATTAGCCATAAAACTGCTCCTATACATGTGAGAGAAAAGTTTCACCTTTCATCAACACAACAAGACCTTCTGTTGAGTAAGTTAAAACTTCGATTAGAAGTCTTAGGAGCCGTTGTCATTAGCACGTGTAACCGTGTTGAGATTTACCTCCATCTCTTGAAAGAAAACTTGGACGTGAGTTTTGTCTTAGAAGAACTTTTCAAGATAAAAAAACAAGAGCTTAAGAGTTGCCAAGATTATTTTTATCAAATGCAAGATAAAGGTGCCATCGAGCATCTTTTCAAAGTTATAGTTGGTTTGGACTCTCTTGTTCTAGGTGAAAAGCAAATAATCGGACAGGTTAAAGAGGCTTTTGAAGTCGCAAGTAATGCGGGCTCCCTCACAGGAAATCTCAATCTTTTGAACCGTTTGGCTATACGAACCGCAAAAATTGCTCATAGTGAAACCGACATAGGCTATGGTGGAACATCTGTAAGTTGGGCAGCGGTTAACTTTGCTGAAAAATATTTGGAAAATTTAGATGGCAAGGAAGTTCTTGTTCTAGGTTCAGGACATATGGGTGAACTAGCTGTTAAACGTCTAGTTAAAAGTTCCTTAAAAAAGCTTTACATTATGAATAGAACGCGTCAAAAAGCTCTGGTCTTGGCAGAAAAGTTTCAAGCGGAACCTGTTTCATTTTTTGAATTAACAAAGCTTTTAGAGAAAGTGGACTTATGTATTTGTGCCGTAGATGCTCCTCATTATGTTATCGAAAAGGAAGCAGTTGAGTCTTTCCCTAAAAAGCGCTCCTCGGAACTTTTATTGATCGATATTTCTATGCCTAGGAATATTGATCCAACCATAAGCAATCTCGATAATATCGCTCTTTTTTTTATCGATGACTTGGGCTCAACGCTTGAAAAAAGTTACCAGCGTAGAAAGCTAGCTGTCAAAGATGTTGAGTCAATTATTCAACAAAAAATAAAAGAATTTGACCTGAAGTCAAAAAAAATGCAAAATGTCCGAAATGGAGAGTTAACTTACTCATCCGATTCGCCCAAATTGATTGAGGAAAATGTATGACAGAGTCAAATGAAAACAATCTTGAAGCGCCTACAAAAATTGGGGTTTTGATCCATTCCTTTTTTGTAGTACCCTTTATAATAGCTGTGATGGCGGTTTTACTTTTCACAGGTGTAAAAATATTGACTTCGGAAAAAAAAACAGCTGATGATCACCTTCAAGCTATTAGAGATGGAGGTAGAACAAAACGCTGGCAAGCTGCTTTCGAACTTTCTAAAATAATAGCTTCCGGAAAAGAAAGAATATCCGAAGAGTCTTTTGTAAAAGAAATGATCTTGACTTTTGATAAGTCTATACACGATGATAAACGTGTCCGAGACTATTTAGCTTTAGCCATGGGGCGCTCAAAAGACAAACGGTATATAAAACCTCTCTTAAAAGCTTTGACAAATCGAGAGGATCTTTCTATACTTTCAGTTATATATTCTTTGGGTTTATTGGAAGCTTCTTCTGCTGCTCCTGAGATCGCTAAATTCGCCAAAAATAAAGACATTGAAACAAGATTAGTTTCTATCATAGCTTTGGGAAATATGAAAGGCTTGATAGCAAAGGAAGCTCTTTTGGAAGCTTTAACCGACCCAGAGCCTAATATTCAATGGGATGCGGCTATAGGATTGGCAAAACAGGCTGATTTACGCTCTAAAAATCTTTTGTCAAAAATGCTAAATAGAGATTATTGGGATCGCTTTAAAAATGTTGATCGTCGAGAACAAAATCAGGCGATGATCGTAGCGATAAATTGCGTTCCTTTATTAAAAGATAAAGAGTTGAACCGGCAAGTTATTTATTTGGGTGATAATGACCCAAACTTAGAAATTAGAAGTGCAGCCAAAAAGGCTATGAATTTTTCAACATGAAGGATAATAATTAATGTCTAAAGAAAAAGTGACACGAAGAGTTTTTGTATCTTGGATTTTTCTAGGTTGGACACTCTTTCTTGCATGTTTAGGTGGTTTAGGAACAATGCTTTTGCGTTACTTGTTCCCAAATGTTCTTTTTGAACCCTCTCAAAGTTTTAAAGCAGGTTATCCGGAGAACTATGCTGTTGGCGAAGTTTCTTTGCTCTGGAAAAGCAAACATGGGGTTTGGATTGTTAGAACAGCAGAAGGGCTTTATGCCTTATCTGCAGTTTGTACTCACCTTGGTTGTACTCCAAATTGGCTTAGTGGTGAAAAAAAATTCAAATGTCCTTGTCATGGTAGTGGGTTTCGCTTTTCGGGTATTAATTTCGAAGGACCTGCCCCTAGACCCTTGGAACGTTTTAAAATACTTTTGGGAGATGATGGACAAATATTGGTTGATAAAACGAAGAAGTTTCAACAAGAAAAAGGGGAGTGGAATGACCCCGCTTCTTTCCTAGCTATATAATTATTCTTTATATTTTTAATGAGGTTGATAAAAAAAATGTTAGATAAGCTTAAAAAACTTTTAGAAAATATCAGACAAACGCAGTTTGTTCGATCCATTTTTAGAATGGGAGGCGGATTCCCTAGAGATGTTCGTCAAAGAATGTTTGTTATGTTAAATAATTTTTTTATGCATTTGCATCCTGTTCGGATCCCTAAACACGCCATAAAGATAAAATACACATGGTGTATGGGGGGATTGTCTTTTTTTATATTTCTAGTTTTAGCCGTTACGGGTATGTTACTTATGTTTTATTATCGCCCAACCGTTGAGTTTGCCTATGGCGATGTGATGGATATGAATGAGCAAGTGCCACTTGGGATCATGAGAGAAATCCATCGATGGGGAGCCCACCTGATGATTATCACGGTTTGGCTACACATGTTTCGGGTTTTTATGACTGGCTCATATAAACCACCTCGTGAATTTAACTGGGTTATTGGTGTTATTTTACTTCTTCTAACAATGCTTTTAAGCTTTACAGGCTACCTTTTACCTTGGGATCAGTTAGCTATCTGGGGTATTTCTGTCGGAAGTAATATGGCAGCAGCTTCACCTTTTGCAGGTACAGAAGGGCCCGGTGCTTCTTTGCTAAAGATTGGTAGTATTAACTTTGTTCATAAAGGTGCTGATGCTAGATTTGTTCTTATCGCTGGAAGATTCATTGGAGAAGCTGCACTTGTGAGGTTTTACGTTTTGCATTGTGTCGTTCTACCTTTCACGATAATGATTTTTATGGCGGTGCATTTTTGGAGAGTCCGAAAAGATGGGGGCATATCCAAACCTTTATGATTTTCGATCTAAAGATCATATGAGGTGTAGTTAAAATATAGATTTTTCTTATTGAGGATTTTATGGAAGCAATTAAAAACTTTATAAACGCTTGTGCAGTACCTTCTAGGATGTTCCCTGTGATTGTACTTTTGTTCTTTTTCGTTTTTCCCGTTAATAGTTTTTTCGAAAAATATAACAAGCTTTTTTTTCTAGACAGACTTTGGACAAAAAAGGGGGGGATCTTTCTTTTTTCAACCCTCACCATGTTTCTGTCGATTGGTATGCTGGATGAAAATTTTCGACATACTGTTTCAAAACCAGATAACCTTCCGATTGTTGGTTTGATCTATGCTTCGCTGTTTTTTTTATGGGTAGCTCTCTCTCAGGCTCGTGAAAACGATTTGCGCTTGGAAAAAAATGAAAAACCTAAAGAATGGCATGACTCTCAAGAAAAGATCCTTGTTTGGCCAGACTTGGTCTCTATCGAGTTGATCGCGATGCTTTTTGCTCTTGGCTTCCTTTTCACTTGGGGGATATTGGTTGACGCTCCTTTAGAAGAGCCTGCAAACCTTGCCACTTCACCTAATCCAGCGAAAGCTCCTTGGTATTTTTTAGCTCTTCAAGAAATGTTGGTTTACTTTGATCCTGCCTTAGCTGGTGTTATTTTTCCAACCCTCATTGTTGTAGGCCTAATGGCAATCCCTTACATTGACAATAACCATAAAGCTACAGGTTACTACACTTTTAAAGAACGAAAACTCGCTATAACCATATTTCTCTTTGGATGGATAATTCTTTGGCTTTTCATGATGGTTATTGGAACAATTTTGCGTGGACCAAACTGGAACTTTTATGGCCCTTTTGAATATTGGGATCCGCATAAAGTTGAAGCTTTAACAAACATCAACCTTTCTGAGTATCTTTATGTTATCGGCTTAAACATGGGATTGCCGGGTAATATCTTTATAAGGGAAGCCCCCGGTATATTCTTAATAAGTCTCTATTTTATTGGTGGTGGTTTTCTTTTAACAAAAACTGTTTTTAAAAATCTTTTCAAAAGTTTGGGTCCCTTGCGCTATAGTTTTTTTCTTGTTTTACTATTATTTGCCACAAGTTTGCCTATCAAAATGACTTTGAGATGGCTTTTTAACTTAAAGTATATTGTTTCAATCCCCGAATTCTTTTTTAATATTTAGAAGGTGTCATCTTGAAAAAAAATAATCCAAACAAATGGCCAGAAAGTTACTATAGTTTTCAAACCTTGGGACGTTGGCTTTTTATAGCGTCTCTATTGCTTCTTTTTTTGATTCTGCTTGTTTTCTTCAAAGACTACAATTCAGAATGGCGTGCCTATCAAAAAAACTTTCGTGACTTAGAGTCTATCGAAACTCAAGAAAAGCTGAGGCAAGAAGTTCAAGAACTTCAAAAGTCCACAAAGTACCTTAAAGTTAAAGAAGACTTAGAACGCGCAGAAAAATCTTTAGCTCAAAAGACAGATGAGATCGATACCTTGCAAAAGGAGATTAAGAGTGCAGAAGATGAGCACTCTAGAAAACTCTCGGCTTACCAGTATAAAAAAGCAGATTATGATGCTTTAAAATATGCCTTTGAGGTTAAAAGAGCTCATCATGATGAGCTCGATGATCACCAAAGTAAGTTGGATATTTCAGAAACAAAAATCCATAAAAAATTCAATAAATGTCGACTTGAAAAAGAGGAGCTATACCGAGAGGTCGAAAAAGCTTCGACAAAATTGAACGCCTTAAAGCAAAAACTTCAGGACTCTCAACGCGCTTTAAAAGATGTTCAAAAGGAGTGGAGAGGTGTGAACTCTAAAAAAAATATCCTGGAACGAAAATTAAAAAAAGTTAATCTTGGATCTATGGATATTTGGGATAAGGTAGGTTCGTCTGTGAGAGACTTACCTATCCTAGAGATGCTTAACCCTTATTACAAAATAGATCAAATTGTCGTGGAAGATATTAGAGATGATCTTCATTTCACAAAGGTTGCCAAAGTTGACCGTTGCACCTCCTGTCACAAAGGTATTGTTCAGAAAGGTTATGAAAATGCTCCTCAACCTTATCGGACTCACCCGAACTTAGAGCTTTATTTGGGCGATAATTCGCCTCACTCCTTGAAGGACTTCGCTTGCACCTCTTGTCATGGTGGAAGAGGAAGGGGTACTTCTTTTCAAAGTTCGGCACACACTCCAAACAGTGCTGAACAAGCCAAAGAGTGGAAAGAAAAGTACGATTGGCATCCTTTACATCATTGGGAACAACCGATGTTACCTCAAAAATATATTCAATCCAGTTGTTTAAAGTGTCATTACTCTAGCGTCTCTCTTCCAGGTGCCGAACAATTAAATCTTGGATTGAAATTGATGGAACAGGCAGGTTGTTTTGTTTGTCACAAAATCGATAAATTTGAAGGGTATGAACACCCAGGACCAAACCTTAGCGCCTTGGCCTCTAAATTGACCAATGACAAGTGGACTTATCATTGGATCCATGATCCGAAAAGTTTAAAGTCAAACCCATGGATGCCTTCTTACTTTAACCAGCCTAATAATAATGACTCGCAATCTGCTATGCGCTCCGAACAAGAAGTTTTAGCTATCAAGGCTTTTCTTTATAAAGAAAGTGAAGAGTATGTCATGAAAGACATTCCCGTGAAAGGTGACCCTCTAAAAGGGAAAGAACTTGTTTCCTCATTGGGATGTTATGGTTGTCATAACACTTTGGAATCTCAAAGTTCACCAAGAGATTTATCTTTCAAAGGCTTAGCACGTGAACATGGTCCAAGCCTTGTCCATTTAGGCTCGAAAACCAATGAAAAATGGCTTTTTAATTGGTTAAAAGACCCTGTAAGCTATCACTCAGACTCTGCTATGCCGAATTTTAGACTTTCCGATCAAGAAGCTGCTGATATTGCCGCGCATCTTTCTTCTGAAGTTGATCAAAATCTTTCCAGAAAAGAAATCCCCAAAACCGATGAAACAATTTTAAATCAAATAACTTCTGATTTTTTAGGCAAAACAAATACAGAAAATCAAACAATGGAAAAGTTGGGAAATATGTCATTAGAAGAAAAATCACTCTATACCGGTGAAAAACTTTTTCTTCATTACGGATGTGCATCTTGTCACGAACATGAAAAGTTTGAACACCAAAACATTCTCCCTATTGGTCCAGAACTTAATGGTATCGCAAGCAAGCCTTTATCTCAGTTAGACTTTGGTCATTTACACGATATCCCACATACACGTTATGATTGGTTATTCCGAAAAATCAAAAACCCAAGGATTTTTGACCATGGAAAAATTTTGAATCCTTTAGAGAAATCCATCATGCCTAATTATGGATTTTCGGATAAAGAAGCAGAAGCGATTGTTACTGTTTTGATGGGGTTTGTAAACCGTGATGCAGGTGTTAAAATTCCTGAAAAAACCACAAAAAAAGAAACACTTGAGAAGGGGAGAAAGTTGATCCGAAGACTCAACTGTACCGGCTGTCATCTGCTGGAAAATCAAGGCGGGGCTCTTCAACCATCTATCGAGGACTGGTTGGTAACCTATCAAGGCAAAACGTCTAATGATGCTAAAGCCTTATCTGCAAGTTTTAGTCCTCCGAATTTGATTGGTGAAGGGAAAAAAGTTCATAGTGATTGGCTTTTTGAATTTTTACATGACCCAACTCCTATTCGTCCTTGGTTAACGGTTCGTATGCCCTCTTACCACTTAGAAGAATCCGAATGGAACACTCTTGTTTCTTACTTTTCTTACTTAGACGACACTGGAAATCTCTTTTCCCATAAAGCTGTTGATCCAGACACAGAGCTTTATCATAAAGGGAAACTTTTAGCATCTCCCGACTATTTTGACTGTGGAAACTGTCATATACAGGGTGACAAGATGCCCGCAGGATCTCCAGATCGTTGGGCTCCAAACTTTAGCCTTGCCAAGAAACGTTTAAAGCCTGAATGGCTTAAACAATGGATTTATGACCCACAAAGTCTTTTACCGGGAACAAAAATGCCAACTTACTTTGACAAAGAGTATTTCGAATACTCAGGTCCCGACGATGTCTTAGGTGGGGATGAACATAAACAAATAAAGGCCTTGGTTGAATATGTTATTCACAGTGAAGATGACAAAAAATACACAGCCCAATCTTCTAAAAGTGATACAACAGAAAAAGTATAATTTTTTAAATCTGATAGATTTTGAGGTGCTAATGTTTCCTCTAATGAGGCTCTCTAAAAAAAATCGCTATCTTTTAGACTGTCGAGAGGACTTTTTGTGCACGATTTGAACATAATTGTACTTCTATGCTTGTCGTCATTTATATCCATTTACCCTCTTTTTATTTGGATAGACCAAGGTAAGCAATATTCGGCATCTTTTTATAACTTCCATATGGCTTTTCCCACGATTCTTTTATCCCTTTTGGCCTGTCTTTTTCAAATATTAGGTTTTTCACAATCTTATGAGTTTTGGCTATGGATATTGATTTTTCTGATTTGTACGGCATTTATTTGGAACAGAGAGCCTGTGAATCCTTTTATAATATCCCTGCCTTCTTGTTATGGGCTTTACTTAAATATAAAGTGGCATGAGTTTTTTCTAGAGCCTTCTTTAATCGATCATATCCTTTTAAGCTTAAACTCTCTAGGCTTTGTCGGTTCAATTTATGCTGGGACACTCGGGCATTTTTACTTGAATATTCCTGGTTTACCTTTAAAGTTTTTACGAAGATCTACACTTTTTTATACTTCTTTTCTTATCTTAGAGTTATTTATGATCATAGGAATTTATTTTAAACAAAAGCCTATTTACTACGGAGATGCCATTTCTCTTATCTCTTTTATGAAAACATTTGAAGGGTTTTTTCTAGCCTTTGCACTTTTTTTGGGAACTGTTTTTTCTCTTTCTTTAAGCTTTATGGCTCTGCATATTATTCGCTTAAAAAACACACAAGCAGCGACTGGACTATTATATGTTATAGGTTTAGCTTTAATCATGACCCATATTCTCTATAAATATTATGCTCTTACCTATAAGGTTTTTTTATGAACGAGAATAAAAGCCTTTTATTTCGTTGCCCTCAATGTCATCACGATATAAAAAGAACCTATAGTAAACATCTTTCAACCATCAATTGTTCCACCTGTGAAAAAACTTGGAAAATCCCCGAAGAAGAAAATCTTTTTCGTCGCTGTCCTTTTTGTGATTGTAAAGCTTTTTTTATCCAAAAAAATATTCACCCTAAAATAATGATTGGAGGCTTATTGGTCGCGATCTTACTTGTCCCTTCAACCTATGGACTAAGTTTACCTATATTGTGGCTTATTGATCTTTTTCTTAATAAAAAAATACCCGAAATACTGGTATGTTATAAATGTAGGGCTTCTTGGGGAGGATACCTTTTTCCTAAAAAATTCAAACCTTTTCAGCATCATATTGGAGAAAAATATGATAGTTAAAAATTTTTTAAGAAACTTGCTAAAATTTAAAATATATTTATTAAATCTTATCCTATTTATCATAGACTAGGGTTCAATAAATTCATGACTAATCTTTTAGTTTTGAACTTCGAGAGATTCAAGATCATTTTCCTAAAAGAATCTTACTAAGCGCTTCGCAAAATCAGCTCATTATCCCTTATTTAATCTTTTTGATAGCGAAAATGAACGATACCCGTTCTCCTTTTTCATGGATTGTATTTTATAAAGATAACTTAATACATCCTCAATTAGAACTCCCTTCAATCCTTGAAGAAATAGAAGTAGGTTTAAAAGCCTTGAAAATTACTAAGAGAGGGAGTGAGATCTCCTCACTCCCTGACGATCAAAAAATTTAACACAACGTTCAGCAAACTTAAATCATTTTCTCAACTTTAAAGTCCAAGCTCAATTCCCTTAATTATCCACAAAAAATAAAAGAAGCGGTTTTATTAAAAAATAGATATAGCGTTGAGAGAATCAGATAAAAACATTTAATTATTAGAAGGAGTTTTAATTTTTTCTAATAAGCTCTTTAAATTTGTTAAAAAATATATATAATTAAAAACTAAAAATGAAAGATTCTAAAGAAATCCTCACGAAAATATCTAATCTATTTAACAACAGTTTTTTGATTAAACAACCCTTAACCTTTAAAAATACGGAAAGCTTTTTCATCTATGTATACTTATAAATCAATAAAGCTCAACTTTCTCTTTTTATTCACACTTCTTTCGACTCATTTACTCGGATTATCTCCATCGAGTCAGTTATTAACTCTTGTAACATCAGATACTAGTTCCTTCACTCCCTCCCAACCGTCACAACCGTCAGAACCCTTAGAACCGTCAGAAGAAGAGAATTATGGCCAAAAAATTACTAAATCAAAGTGTTCTTATCAACCTACCTCAGAAGATTCAGACGAGGAACTTGGCTCTGGAGGAGAAGAAAAGCTTCGAAAGAAAGAAGAGGAAGAGTTCCGTAGAGCTCTAGCCCTTAGTGTTCAAAGCTACGACAAAGAAGAGAGTCATCGAAATCCAGTAGTCGATGATAGTTTTAATTCCAATGAACAAGAAGAAAGAGAGATAGAGGCCGCTATAGCTCTTAGCCTTGCTGCCACCGATGAAAACCCTGAAGAAAAACCAAACCTTCTAGACCGTAAGAGTGAAAGCTATCGCCGACAAGAATCATCTCAAAGGCCTGCAACTAAAACCGTTCCTTTAGTCAAACCCAAAGATAATTTATTTAAAGATATCCATAAACCATCCTGTGAGCCTGTAAAGCGAAGCCCTAGCGATTCCTCCTTAGAAGTCAAATCTATAACTGCTCTATCTGAGTCTCCAGACCATAAGGCTACTCATAATGAAGACGATAGTGATAGTGATAATGATAGTGATAATGATAGTGATAATGATAGTGATAGTGATAATGATAGTGATCCTGAGACATTAAAAAAAGCGTTACTTTCAAAACTCAAAGTTTTCCCAGAAAAAAATGACCCTCCCTTCATCACAGAGTGTAGCAAAGCTCTTTTTGATTTTTATGACGAGTCTGCAGGAATAGTACTAGCTCTTGCTAAAACTAACTCTCAAGTAAATCCTAAAGATGTATTTAAGGATTTTAAACCCATATATATAAAAGGTCATCATAGTATATTAATTTTCTTTAAAAAGCTAAAGACATTGCTAAAAACCCCTGAACGTCTATCTTATATATTAATATCTGAACTTACTGCTATCATATTGGAAATTATATTTGAACTCGAGAATAAATTAAAAAACTCCTATGGTCTCTTACTGGATGACTCTGCACCTTCTTCAATGATAGAAAAGCTAACAAGCGAAGGAGTCATATTTAAGCTAATTCGATATTTACGCGAAACCACTCAACTAAGCGTTAGACCTAAATTTAATTTTCTCCCAAAAAAGAAAAAAGAACCTACTTCTGAATTCACTCCTATTACTTCTTCAGAAGGACAAAACTCTATCCCAAAACATCCCAAAATTACGCCAAAAGATGTATCAAAAAAGTTAGCTGAAGATGATGATGAAATTAATTGCGATATAGACACATCCCTCTCTGGTTCTTTTTATTCAAAAAATAAAAACGACTTCCTACCGATCTCTACCAATCCTCTAATAAGAACTCGTAGCGAGGATTTACCTTTCCTTATCTTTCCACCCATCTCTAATAATCCTCTAGGAGGCTCGAGCGCTTACTTTGATGATACGCATGAGACATCAACAAGTTCATGAAAACAATCGAAAAGTTTAGGAACTCAAATATTTTACAAAAAATTCAACGCCCATTCGAAAATGTTCATGGTATTTGATAAGGATAATGCAGCTCAAAAGAGGGAGACCCTCAAACAGATTTTCATCGATTGCTTCAATACGTTAGGTGCTAATCTCATACAAAGCTTATCAAAACAAACCTTAGATTTAGATCTAAGGTTAGCTAAAAAAGCGAGTCTTTTTAAGATTTCTATGAAGAGCTTTTTCTTAAACTATTCAAAAAAAATATAAAGAACATTACCTGCTTTTGTTAAAAAATATGAAAAGATTTTAAGAGGATTAAGTACATCCTTCTTTCTTAAGATTAATATTATTTTGAATATAATATAAATATATGTTATATTATGTTTATAATGAAAAAAAATATATTTATAGCATTTTATTTCATTTTTATTTCAAATTCAGTTCACTCTACATCACCTGAATCTGGTTTTAAAAAGACAGAGCATCAATTAGTCTCTCTTCATATTGGAATCCTTGAATCTAAAATAAATCAAATATTTTTCTCTTCTTTTGATTCTGATAAAATTACATTTCTTGACAAAAAAAATAATAGGATAACAAATTATATGAAACCTCTGCACTAAAATAAAAAAAGTATAAAAGTTAAGACTATAAAGAGAAAAAACACATAAAATAGATACACATATAGTTACAATTGAAGTATAATATAGAATAAAGAATTGCCTTAAATAATCTAAAAATAAATATAATTCAAAGATAAAGTGGCTAAGATTATGATCAAAAAAATAAATAGATATAGAGGGGAAAAAATACAAATGAGTTTTGTAAGCTATGAAGCATATGAACGTTTTGCAAAAAGAAATCCAACGCTCCATAAAATTTTAGAA
>MDLB01000065.1 GCA_001730085.1 PVC group bacterium (ex Bugula neritina AB1) | reverse complement strand
GGCTACAGTGCAAACGCTGACCGTAATGCGGGGCGTAATATCTTAGAGGCAGGGCATGCCTTGTTAGCTTGTGGAGAAAATCCGTTAGGAATTTCTATGAAGCAAGAACCCCTAGTTGCTAAAAAAATAGCTTAGTAAATCTAGGAATCACCTTCCTTTAGGTAGGTGAGGATGTCAAATTTAGAGAGTGATGTAAAATGTCGCTCATATTTCACAGAATCTTATAAACTCAAAGAGCTTGCTCTGCAAGATATTTTTGCACAAGATTTATAAAAAAGTTGAAATCTATGCAGGGATATACTACAATAGAGGAGTTTTTTGGATGCCTTTAAATTTAGGACTTTATTAGTGTTATTTTAAAATTAACTTTCTTTTCTATTTTTAGAAGGTTTTTTTATATTTTATACTTAAAATCTTTCTGAAACTTTTAAAAAGGGATCCGTGAAAATTTAAAACGAAATAAATTTTTTCTTATTGATATCCAAAAGTTAATGGTTTTTTTAATAGACTCCTTGTTTGTATTTTAAAATATAAGTTTTTTGGATGTTATGAAAATTAATTTATCTTTTGATTTTTTTATCGTAGGGATAAATAAAATATAATTTTTAATTTTAATATTTGAGTTTTTTATTTTGACACAGACAAAGTTTCGGCTTTTCTGTGTTTTATTTAGATCCTTATTGTGACCTACTTAAAGTGGTCGAAAAAAAATTAAAGAGTATAGATGCTATTTGATGATGAAGGAGAGAGTTAGATGACTAGGGTGATAAAAAGCAAGGGGGAGATTGTTAAAGAATTTGCTAGAAAAGAGGGAGATACAGGGTCCCCGGAAGTTCAAATCGCCTTGTTGACCGAAAGGATCAATTACTTGACTGAACATTTTAAATCACACCCTAAAGACCATCATTCAAGAAGAGGTCTTCTCCTTTTGGTTGGGCAGCGCCGGCGTTTGTTAGAGCATTTTAAAAAGGTCGATGCAGATAAATATTCGGATCTGATAGGCAGACTAGGTATTAGAAAATAATTTTTTAGATTTAAGGAGTTT
The DNA here is from genome assembly GCA_001730085.1 of PVC group bacterium (ex Bugula neritina AB1). GTDB lineage: Bacteria. Next base: position 13,876 of record MDLB01000065.1, on the reverse strand, counting down.
TGCCTGTGGAAAAGGTTTATTTTGATGTTGCTGGAAAAGAAGTTTCGATCGAGACAGGAAGAATAGCAAAGCAAGCTAATGGTGCTGTTCTTGTTACTTGTGGAGAAACGGTTGTTATGGTTACCGCTTGTGCTGCCAAGAGGCCCAAAGAAGGGGTTAACTTTTTTCCTTTAACAGTTGACTATAGGGAAAAAACTTATGCTGCTGGGCGTATCCCCGGAGGCTTTTTTAAGAGAGAAGCTAGGCCTACTGAACACGAAACCTTAGTCATGAGACTTATTGATAGACCTTTGAGACCTTTATTTGATGATAATTATTTCAATGAAGTTCAAATCATGTGCCAAGTTTTATCATACGATGGAGAAGAATTGCCAGATGTTTTGGCTATGATAGGAGCTTCTGCAGCTCTTTCTATATCAGATATACCTCTTCAAGAAAGCTTAGGTGCGGTTCGAGTCGCTTATATCGACGGAGAATATGTTGTTAATCCACAGCTCAAAGATTTACCTCAGTGTGACCTAGACTTGATAATGGCTGGGACTGCTGATGCTATTATGATGGTAGAGGGTGAGTCCAATCAACTTTCTGAAGAACAACTTCTGGAGGCTTTAAAAGTTGGTCATGAGGCGATTCAGGCAATAGTCAAAGCTCAGGAAGATTTAATTAGTCGTTGTGGTAAAACGAAAATGGTTGTTGATTCGCCGTCTTGGGATCAAGAAATGTACGAAAAACTTCAAGGTATTTTTTCTCCTAAAGTTGATGAAGCTTTTAATGCTAAAGGAAAAGCCAATAGAGATGACATTATTCAAGAAGCTCGTGATTTGGCTATTGAGGAGCTTTTTGGAGACGAAGCTACTTCTGAACAGTTGGAAATGCTATCCGAAATGTTCTATCAAATTGAGAAAAAACGCACACGTAGTTTGATGTTTGAAACGCAAAAGCGTGTAGATGGAAGAGGCTTTCAAGATATTCGTCCTATATCGACGGAAACATCTGTTTTGCCAAGAACGCATGGTTCTTCTTTGTTCACACGTGGAGAAACGCAAGCTTTGGTAACTGTCACGTTAGGATCTATTATGGATGAGCAAATGATTGATAGTTTAGATGGTCTCTCAAAAAAGAAATTTTTATTACATTATAATTTTCCTCCATTTTCTGTGGGAGAAGCTCGACCTGTTAGATCTGTTAGTCGTCGAGAAATTGGACATGGGAATTTGGCGGAAAGAGCTTTAAAGATTGTTAATGCAGATAGAGAAATCTTTCCTTACACAATTCGAATTGTTTCTGAGATCACAGAATCTAACGGATCTTCTTCCATGGCTTCTGTTTGTGGTGGCTCGATGGCTTTGATGGATGCTGGTGTTCCGATAAAAGGAATGGTTAGTGGTATCGCTATGGGGCTTATAAAGGATGAACAAGGAGTTATTGTTCTTTCAGATATCCTTGGTACAGAAGATCACTTGGGAGATATGGATTTTAAAGTTGCTGGAACCTCCAAGGGGATAACAGCTTTTCAAATGGATGTTAAAGTAAAGGGTATAGACTTTGATATCATGAGAGAGGCTTTGGAGAAGGCGAAGGCGGGTAGATTTCATATTCTTGATGAAATGCAAAAAACGATTGAAACGCCGAGAGAGAAACTGTCAAAGTATGCACCAAAGATTATATCTTTTACCATTCCTGTTGATAAAATAAGAGACGTTATAGGGCCTGGTGGAAAAGTTATAAAAAAGATCATAGAGCAAACAGGCGTACTTTTGAATGTTGATGACGATGGGACTGTTTCTGTCTCTAGTTCAGATCAAGCATCCTTAGACGAAGCTGTTGCAACTGTTCATAAGCTTGTTGAAGTTCCTGAAATTGGTAAAATTTACGAGGCCAAGGTTGTTAAAATCATGGACTTTGGTGCTTTTGTTGAGTTTTTACCTGGGAAAGAGGGACTTGTTCATATTTCTCAAATAGACAATAAGCGTATAGAAAAAGTTGAAGATGTTCTTTCTAAAGATGATATCGTAAGAGCCAAGTTGATTGACATTGATAAAATGGGACGGAAATCTTTGAGTATCAAAGCTGTTTTGAATGAAGAATAGAGGTCTTTGCGACTTTGATTCATGACTCTCATGTCTTTTTTTTGGCACTTATACAGGGCTTAACAGAGTTTTTACCTGTTAGTAGCTCTGCTCATTTGATTTTTTTTCAGGAATTTTTTTCGCTAGGAAAAATACAATATTCGGTTTTTTATATTGTATTTTTCCACTTAGCGACTTTACTGTCTATAGTTGCTTTTTTTAGAGCAGATTTTTTGAAAAAATTTCTATCTTTCGACTTTTTAAAAATGCTTGCTGTCGGTCTTATTCCCACATTTTTAATGGCTTTTTTATTGATCAGAGTAAGAGAAAGCTTATCTTTGCCTTGGGTTCCTGCAATTATGTTGATTCTGAATGGTATGATCTTATACTTGGGGCATTTTTTTTCTAAAAAAGGCTATGAACAAAAACTCACTTTCGGCAAGGCCTTTTTGATAGGTTTGGCACAGGGAATTGCTCTTATACCAGGTCTTTCTCGGTCTGGATTGACGATTTCATTGGCATTGCTTTTAAAGGTTGCTCCGAGAGATGCTTTTTTTTTCTCTTTTGCCCTTGCGGTCCCAACTATTTTTTTGGCATGCCTTTATGAAGTTGTCAAATCTGAATTCACTTTTTTTGTTGTAAGCATTCCTACTTTGTTAGGAGCCTTTCTTGTTTCTTTCGTTGTAGGAGCTATAAGTATAAAAGTTTTTTTTAAAGCTTTACAAAAAAGATATTTCATTTTTTTTTCTTTTTACTCGTTTATAGTAGGATTTTTTATGACTATCTTTTTTTTAAAAAAAACTTTTTAGAAAGAACACTAAAAGAAAACTTGAAATGGATTTTGCAGAGGTCTTAATCGTACAATAGGCGGGAAATTTTAGATTTTTAAGAGGGTTAGGGATGTTTAAATTTGAGGTAGAAATTTCTGATAGAGGTAAAGATGTTTTGCGACTTCTATTTATATTTTCTTCTTTACTTGTTTTTTTAAGCCTTATTTCATGTAATCTAGATGATATTTATTGGTTAACCACAGAAAATAATAATCCTTCCCAAAACTATATAGGCATTTTTGGGGCTTTTTTAGCTTTTTACGGAAAGTTTCTTTTTGGCAAAGCTTTTTGGGTGTTACCTTTCCTTTTATTTTGTTGGGCTATAAACTGTTCTAAACTAAACACCTATGGAGAGCTTTATAAAGAGTTTTTGGGTGCTTTTTTTGTGCTCCTAACTCTTTCCGCTATTTTTTCTATGAAACAGGACTCTTTGTCTGAATTTCTTTTTCATGGAGGGCTCATTGGCTATCAGGTAGCCAATTTATTTAAATTATCCTTTAGTTACCTTGGGTCCACATTGATTTTGTCAGTTTTTCTTATCCTTTCTTTTGCTTTAGCTACCGAGTTTTTTATCATGACAGCTATTTTTTTTCTTGGAGGAAATTTTCTAAAGTATTCCTGGAAGCTTTTGAATAAAACATTTTTGATTTTGAAAAGAGTTTTCTTTGAAAAAGAATTGAAGATTTCGGAAGAAGAAGAGACAAAAAATACGTATGTTTTGCTTGAGGAAGATGCTAGGGTTTTGAAAGGGGACTTTGATAAAGAGAAGGATATAGAAGAGCCCGTTGAGGTTCCGGCTTCAAAAAAGCCTGAAAAAAATCAAAAGTCTTGGTTGAAAATGGGCACAGTTAAGAAAAAAAGAAACGTTGCCAAGAAAAATTATCAAAATAATTTTGCAGGAGATGAGCTGCCACCCTTAGACATTTTGGAAAAAGTTGATAGTGTTCAATCTAGCAAAGGTAAAGAGGATGTTTCTAAAAAAGCAGAAGCTTTGGAGCAAACCTTGAAAAACTTTGATATCCAAGCTGAAGTTGTTGATATTAGTCAAGGTCCTGTTATAACGGTTTATGAGGTTCAGCCCTCTCCTGGGGTTAAAATTAATCGTATTGTTAACTTGTCAAATGATATAGCCTTGGCTTTGAGTGCTCCCTCTGTAAGGATTGTTGCACCGATCCCTGGCAAAGCGGTTATAGGTATTGAGATCCCGAATCAATATCCGGATAAAGTGTTTTTTAGAGAACTCATTGAGTCTGATGAGTTTCAGACCTCTAAAAGTAAATTATCTATTGTTTTGGGTAAAGATGTTTCGGGCGAGCCTGTGATAAATGCTTTGGATGCTATGCCTCACCTTTTAATAGCCGGTTCTACTGGAGCAGGGAAAACGGTTTGCTTGAACTCTCTTATTATGAGTTTACTTTATAAGGCAACACCGGACGAGGTCAAAATGATTATGATTGATCCTAAAATGGTTGAGATGACCTTTTATAATGGCATTCCCCATTTATTGACCCCTGTGATCACACATGCTCGGAAAGCTGCAGATGCATTAGTTTGGGCTGTTTCAGAAATGGAAAGACGTTATGAGCATTTTTCTGATGTTGGTGTTAGAAATATTGCGGGATATCATAAAAGGTTTTCCAACTCGAAAAAGAAGACATATACAACCAAAAATAATGAAGAAAAACATTTAGAAGAAATGCCTTATATTGTTATCATTATTGATGAGTTAGCAGATTTGATGATGACTGTTGCTCAAGATGTTGAAACCTCTATTTGCCGTTTGGCGCAACTGTCTCGTGCGGTAGGGATACATTTGGTCATAGCGACTCAGAGACCATCAGTAAATGTTTTGACAGGATTAATAAAATCTAATCTTCCTTGTCGAATATCTTTTCGAGTTGCTTCTAGCATTGATTCTAGGACTATTTTGGACTCAAAAGGGGGTGAAAGTTTAATAGGTAAAGGAGATATGCTGTTTATTCCTCCCGGCTTATCTACGACTTTAAGGATACAGGGGTGCTTTCTTAGTGATGAAGAAATACGTGATGTTGTGGGCTTTTTGAAAGAGCAGCGCTCTCCAGAATTTGTTAATATTTTTGTTCCAGCACAAGCTTCTCAAAACGTGAAAGAAAGAGATGAGATCTATAAAGAGGCGGTTAAAATCGTTATTGAAACGCAACAAGCATCTGCATCTTTTCTTCAACGTCGGATGAGAGTAGGGTATAATAGGGCTGCACGTTTGATTGAAGCGATGGAAGAGGATGGTATTATTAGTGCATCTAATGGGAGCAAACCTAGAAACGTTTTGGTTGAGGAGTATGACTCTGAAGTGAGTGAAAAAGAGGAAATATATGTGGAATAAGCTTCTTAAATCCTCTACAGATTTTTAAGTATTTTTTGTTTTGAAGCTAAGATGACCATATGAGTCTTTTGTGTAATATCTAAGAGATGCTTTATCGGAAGAGATTTTGCAACAGTTTGTTGCTTTTAGAGAAAGCATCTAAAAATCTCAAAAGATTTGAAACTGTATTAACTAAAAATAAAGGTTGCGTTAGTTATGATAGGTGTTGGTGAAAAGCTAAGGGATTGTCGTCAAAAAAAAGAAATTTCTTTAGAAGTTATAAGTGATAAAACCAATTTAAAAAAAGACTTTATCTTGGCTTTGGAAGAGGAAAATTTTTCTGAATTACCCACAATGATTCATGCAAAGGGTTTTTTGAAGACATACAGTCGTTTTTTAGATTTAGATATAGATGATTTTCTTATTTCTTTTGATGAACTAGTTAAGGAAAACTCAAAAGAAGAAATAAAAAATATTCAAAAATCTTCGCAAGTGAACAATAAACCAAAATGGCAAGATATCAAAGAGGATTTATGGGACTATCTTTTCCGGAGTAAAAAGAAAGTGAAGTTTATTGTTGTAGGGATAACTTTATTTTTAATCTCTTACTATACTTTTTTGTGGGTTTATAAAAATATAAAACCAATCTTTGTAAAATCTTATGAGACGGTTTCTGGGTGGACAAAGTCTTCACCTAAAAAAAGTCCCGATAATGTGAATGTAGAAAAAAAAGAAATTATATCTGAGAATTCTTCGGTAATATCTTTTGAGGAAGGTTTGTTTTTTCGTGTAGATGTAAAGTCTTCTGTTTGGGTTTCTGTAAGGGTTGATGGAGATGTTTTATACGAAGGTATTATGGCTAAGGGGATGAATGAATCGTGGGAAGCGGAAGATGAGATTTTAGTAAATGTTAGCGACCTTCGTGCCATTAACTGTTTATTAAATGGTAAAGCTATTGAGGAGTTAAAAAATATGAATAAAAAAGTTTCGAAGTTGAAAATCACAAAAAATGGGATTGAGTTTCGATGAACGGACCTAATTTATGCTGTTTGATCAGGATCGGTTTAGCATTTATCTTTCTAGGCTTATTGATGAGCTTTAATGTGTGGGCGCCTTTTTTAGCACTTGTTGTTTTTCTTATCGCGTGTTTTACTGATTTTTTAGATGGTTATTGGGCTAGAAAAGCAAATATAAAAACAAAGCTAGGAGCGATGTTAGACCCTTTAGCAGATAAAATCTTAATGACGGTTGCATTTGTATCTTTTGTTGACTTAGGGTATCTGGAGGCTTGGCCTGTTATTTTTATACTGACCCGTGAATTTGCGGTTACAGGTTTAAGAGGGATGGCTATCGAAAAAAATATTCTTATTTCAGCGTCTTTTTGGGGAAAAGCTAAATCCTGTTTACAAATGTTTTTTGTTGTAATGGTTACCGTTTTTCATTGTCAACTTTTGTATAAAAAAGAATGGATTCCGGTGGAAAAGTTTCTTTTGATTATAGATTTATTCTTGTTTGTTGTTTTATTGGCAACTTTTTTATCTGGTTGGAGATATTTTTCTGACTACTTTTTTTCTTTAAGAAAGAATTGAAACATGAAAAAGAAATTAGAACTATGCTTAGCAACTTGGTTTGGTGTGGGCAATGCTCCTTTTGCTCCCGGAACTTTTGGGACTCTTGCAGCAATCCCTTGTGTCTTATTCTATAATTATTTTTTATCAAATTTTATTTTTTTATTTTTTACGGTTACTTCTTTAGGTTTTTTTGTTTCAGGCGCTGCTGCAAAACAACTGGGTTCTTCTGATCCCTCTAAAATAGTTATTGATGAGGTTGCGGGGTTTATATTAGGTCTTTGTTTTATACCTTTTGAGCTTAAAGGAGTGCTACTTGTTTTTGTTTTCTTTCGTTTTTTTGATATTGTCAAATGTTGGCCAATGAGTTCCTGTGAAAAACTTTCCGGAAGTTTGGGAATTATGATGGATGACCTTGCTGCAGGTTTGTTGGCGGGTACTCTAGTTCACTTTTTCTACCAGTTCGGCCTATTATGATTTGTTTTTCATATAGTAAATGATTCATTTTTCTTTCATTATTTCGATTTAAAATATATTTCATATTTTTTAAAAGTATATTTTTTTATAATTTAAATATTTTTGATGGCAAAATTAATGTCAATTTTAATAGATATTAAAATTAATATTAGTATTTATTAATTAATATTAAAATTGATAATCTATAAAAAATATTTTATTTGCTTTTTTATGTATTTTTTAAAACATTGCATATCTTTAGAAAAAAATTTGAAAATTTTATAGCATTCGTGTTAATCTGTTATATGATGATTTTTTATTCATTTATGATTTTAGGCCATTGTAAAATTTTTAATACTTTTTGAGGTTATTTTTATAACCCTATTTTAGATTTGAAGATTTTTATACTTTGTTTAATTAAAAAAACTTTTTAAGAAAGGTTTGTCTTTATGGGTTTTAAGCGAATTTTATTTAAATTTACTGTTTTTTTAATATTATTTTTTCAAGTGAGTTCTTTTTCAGATCTTTATGGAAAAAATTCTGAAAACAATAAGAAATTTGATTTTATAGGTTTATTTTCGGATATATTCAAAGTTTTTGATTTTAGAGCCACTTCTTTTGATATAGAGGCTCTTAACCTTAGTGAAGGTGTTGATCGAGATGGGGTTGTTCATCTCAAATGGAACACTCAAATGGTTGATAATCAAAAAGCTAAAGCTTACGAAATTCTTATTTTAGGAAGGCCAAATCCTTTTCATAATAAACCTATTAGTATTGTGAGAGATTATTTTTTAAGTCCAATTTATGTTGAGGCAGATCATTCCAAGGACTTTCAAGAGACCAAGATTAACGTACCTGAGTTGCTTGGTGAAAAATTGGACGGAGTGATGAAACCCTTTTTGTCGCAAGCAGATCTTTTGATGCAAGGTGCTCCGATGATCCTTTACTTTGCAATTAGGGCGACTTCGAAAGAAAACTCTTTAAGATCACCTATTTATGTCCCTGACTTGGGAGATGATAATCGACAAAATTTTGATGAAAATGGTCGTGCGCTTGTTAAAAACTATCCTAATTATAATTTTACACAGTCGAAACTTTCTGAGTGCCTTCCAGTAATTATATCTTTGGATGAAGCTCCTAGAAAATTAAAAATAGAGCTTTTGCAAAAATATGTTAATGAGAAAGGCGGCGTTTCGTATATTTCTCAGAATAAATTATCGGATTTGTCTGTAGAGATAGGTCCTGCGGCAGCAAAAAAAACTTTAGATTTAACACAAGAAGAAGGAGTGAGTGATGTTTTTATAGATAGGGATGGGATCATTGATATCGCTTTTTGTCTTGAAGATGGAGATGTTTTTTCTAAAAAAGATATTCCTCAATATCCGCTCTATCAAGTTCAGTTTTCTAAATGGCCAAAATTTACAATGGATCCTACTACTGATTATGATATAGAGATAGTTAATAGATACTTTTTGCCAAATGAGAACACTTACTATATTTATAATAATTTTGATGATTATATACAGCCAGAGGTTCGAGATGGCGAAGAACCGACTCTACAAAGTGATGAGTATTGGGGTTCAGGGTCTGGTGAAGTGTCTTTATTGAAGCCATTTTTGTCAAAGAACTTAGCAATAAAAGAATATAATATAGGAACGGATGGGACTCAAGACTTTTCATCTCCTATATATAATTTCGATAATCCTTACGGTGCATTTGATGGTGTTTACTACATTAGAATGCGTGCATTAGGGCTTTCGATGAAAGATGCTCGTTCCAATCAAGATAATAGATATGGACCTTGGAGTGATATTGTTGCTGTGAAGGTTGAAAAGAGAGAGCCTTTAAAAAGTGTGACTTTTTTGAATACCCCTGAGGAGACAGCAGAGCGGATTTCCTCTACCACTTCTGCATCTTTTATTAATAATGGTTTTATTCCTATTGACTTTGCTCTTGAAAATGGATTAGACCCTAGGCTTCAAGAAGATTGCTTTTATGAAATAGTTATTTCAAGTGATGCTGGGTATATCTCGGATAAGGTGGCAAGTGAGGTTTCTGGAAAAAAACCTAAAGCTGTTGCTGAAACCTTTTTTGAATATGTTCCTTTTTCACATTTGGGAGCTCCAGGCCCTTCAACTTCTACGCACTTGATTAATATGTTTTTTCATAAGCCATCAGGCTTGCTACATACAGATTTTTATATTTGGGTGAGGTCGGTATCGGACAAGTCAGATTCTATCCCTTCTGATTGGAGCAACCCTGAGCACATTCATTTATCGGACTTAAAAACCATCCCTCAGCCGAAACTTCATCCTATTGATAACTCTGATAAAGCTATCAAAGATGGAAAAATTCCTTTGAAATGGACCTTTGATCGGAAACCTAAAGATCCTAGAGATCCTTTTTATAAAGAAGGAAATGGTGGGATAAAGATTGATGGTTATCAAGTTATTGTTGTGAAAGCGGGACTTTCTTCTGATAGTCAAGGTAACTTTTTAGTTAATGAAAAAGGTTATTTAAAATTTGAAGATAATAATTTTAATGGCATAAATGATTGGTTGGAATTAGATGAAGGGGATGACGACCAAAAAATTTACGCGACATACTATATCACGGAAGATGAATTGATTCCTGCGCCAGTTGGGTGTGAACAGAAACTTGGTCCCATATTTTATATTAACTTGATGGAAACCTTTGACATCACAGTTGACCACCTAGGAGACCTTATTAAAGATAATGAAGATGAGATTATATACCAGAGAAAAGTTAGTCCTATTGAACCTGGAGCCTATGATTTTTATGTTATAGCCAAAGGCCCTTTTGGCTTAGAGAGTAGGGTGAGTGATCCTCAGCGTTTAAAAGTGACAAAAAGGATTGGAAAACAAAAACCTCCTCGTCCTTTTATATCGCCTGTTAATTTAGTAGATCCTAAAATCTCTTTGGGGAAAATACCTCTTTCTTGGAGTCTACAGAGTGATCCTTCAAATCCTAGAGACTTGGTTTATAGAGACCCTAAGAGTGATAGATATATTTCTCAATATAGGTTGCTTGTTTTTCGTACAGATCTCGGGGAAGATTTAAACATAGAAAATTTAGCGTACGCTTTTATGACAATAAGTCCGAGAGACTTTTTAAAAGTTGCGGGGCCTGAGGCACAAAAGCTTTTTGATGAATTGGTACGCAAACAGTATCTTTCTTCATATGATTTTAAAGTTACCCCAAAGTTTTTGGAGATACGATCGGCTTCAGATATGGATATCAGTGAAAGCTTTTTAGAGAAAAAAGGTAAAATTTTTGATATTCTTGCCACAAAAAGTTTCGGTTTGAAGCATGAAGATATTGATGGGAATGGTTTGAATGACTTTACATCTTCTGGAGAGCAAGTTTATTCGACATATATGATTGGAGAAAATGAGATTTTAGGTGACTTGTCAAATTTAGATGCTCCAATGTATTATATCCCACTCCTTTCTATCTATGAGGTTGAAAAAGATGATAGCGAGGAAAATCTTTTAAAGAGAGATGATAATGGTCAGTTTATTTTTAAGAGACATATGCGACCGATTAAAAAAGGTAAGTATCATTTGGCTTTATTATCAATTGATGATAAAGGTAAAAGAAGTTTGCTAAGCCCCATACAGTCTTTTAATATTGAAAAAGATATATTGATCCCAGAGATGCCAAAGCCGAACCTTCTTCGTCCTGATAGTGAAGATCAAAACAGCGAGATGATTAAGGAAAAGGGATATGTGACACTCTCTTGGACTTTAGGATCAGAACATAAGTCTCCTTTAGATGATATTTTTATAGAGGAAAACTCTCTTGCCTATATCCCTTTTTACCGTGTTTTCTTTTATAAAGGCTTGTTAGAGGTGGAAAGCCTTTATGATGAAAATGGAAAAATGACTTTTATTGATAAAGATTTGAATGGTGAAAATGATTGGCTCCAGTTAGAAGAAAGTCAAGGCTCAGGACGTCTTTTTAATAGCTTTTGGATCACAAAAGAACGCTTAGAAGAGCAGGCAAAAAGAGAGTCTCATAAACCGGAAAACAGAGGCAAAGAAATAACGGATATTTCTTTACCTGTTATTTTGCCATTGACAGATAGATTCGAGCAAAAAAATGAAGGGGCTAACATCCGTTACGAAAAGTTTTTTCAAGATGTTGCACAAGGTCTTTATACGGTTCTTATTGCTCCTATGAATAGACTAGGGATGCAAGGACCTTTGAGTGATCCGAAAATGTTTAAAATTGATAGGACAATTGAAGAGCCTTCTAACCCTGTTGATATACAATTAGACCCTATTTCTCCAAAAATTGATAAGAATGGAGTTATTGGGCTTAACTGGTCTTTGAAAGGTGTTCCTGAAAAAAATCAAGATCGCTTAGATATTTATCCTGTTTACGAAGTTAATATTGCCGTAGGTGATAACTCTTGGAAAGAAGGAACTTATGCGGTGGACTATGTTGAAAGCTTAGGCAAGTACCCGCTTATGATTCCTAATCCTGATGCTCCGAGAGAATATAAGAAAATCAGTGATTGGCCATGGATACGTCATTTGAATAACCCTAACCTCCCTTTAACTTATACACCTAATGGTGAGTTTGTTTCTAAGGTGATCCCTTTTAAAGATGACACGACGTATTATTTTCGTGTTAGAGCTTTATCAAATAAAGGTTTTGGCTCTAAGAAAGGGGAGTGGAGTAATGTAGAGTCTGTTCATGTTGATTTGCAAAATCCTGACTCTTTTTTCCCTGTGGTAGTTAAAACTGTTGCACCAGAGCGTGATTGGAGTTTGAATGATGGGTATACAAAACTTCTTGTTGATGATTTGGAAAACAATCGATACTTTTTTCACTATCAGCTACCTGAGAACGAAACTTTGTCTGAGAAAACTTCTCACATGATTGAAATTCAAGAAAGCTCATCTGAACTTTTTGATAATGTTCAAGAATATTTTTATTTGAGTACAAAAGTTTATTCGAGTTTAAAAATTGGAGATAAAAAAACGTATACTTTTCAGAGGTCTCCTTTTCTTGAGATACATCGGAATGTTTTTGGGTTAAGTGTTTCTAAACCTGAATTTGGAGAGACATATTACTATAGGGCTCGTTTTGTAGGATTCGACTTAGGTTCTCCAGATAAGGTTGGAGATGTTAGACCTGGTGTTTTTGGAAGAACGGTAGAAGTGCGGATCCCTTCTGTGGAAGATATCCAAAAATCTAAACTCAGTAACTCAGATGTAAAAACATGGAGAGATGCTGGTTAAAAGAATCCTCTCATGCATTGTTGCAAAAAATGTTTTGCAAGGATTGATCTATACTTTTAGATGTTTTTCCTAAGGAGATTTTTTTTGTTGCTTTCTTCTTCTAAGGGCTCATTTTTACTCTCTGCTTTAATGACTCTTTTTGTTACTTTGCTTTTGACTCTATTGGTGACGCGGTTAGTCTCCTTTTCTATCAGGGCATCGCATAAAATAAAATGTACAAAAAACCTGAGTCAAATCTATAAGTATTGGTTAATGTATTTGGACAATAATTACGATAAGCTTCAGCGAATTGTGGACTTGGATGCAAGGTCAGATTCTTCTGATGGAGGAGCGTTGTCTCTTAAGGACCTTTTAGAAAACTTTCTTTCGAAAAGAGAGGGGCGACAGGTTGACTTGACCGACCTTTTCATTTGTCCTGCAGACTCTTTTCATAAAGAGAGTGACCTACGAGATGGTCCTGGCAGCTATGATTGTCGGAATGAGATGTCCCGTAATTATTCCTCATATCGTTTTTTAGATATAAAAAAGCCACAAAATAAGATACTCATAGGAGATTATCGCTCGAGTTGGCATGATGGCAAAGGATCAAAAAAAAAGAAGCATATCAACGTTTTATTTGCTGATGGTCATGTTGAGTTGATTCCTGAAGAAAAATGGCAAAAAAATTTAAAAGAGCCTTTATTCTGAATTTATTTATCATTTCAAGCCGAGAAGACCTCTTCCTTTAGGTGGAGGATGAGAGGCTTTTTCACAGATATTAAAAATGTGGAGAGCTTTGGTTTTTAATATATTTTTTAATTTTCCATAGAGCCTATGTTAAACTGTGTGAATGAAAAAAGTTAAGAGTTTTAAATTTAAATTAAAATTAAAAAGTAAAGAACAAGAAATTACTTTGAAGAAAAATCTTGGTTGTAATCGTTTTGTTTGGAACAAAGCTCTTGCTATTCAAAAGGAAAGACTGGAGAACAAGCAAAAGCTTTTGAGCTGGTACGAACTTGACTGGTGGAAAAATAATTTTTGGAAGAAAAGCGAAGAATATGATTTCTTAAAAGAGGTTTCGTCGCAACCACTTAATCAAACGTTGCAAATGTTAGATAGAGCTATTTGGGATTGTTTGACGAAAAAAGTCAAAGGACGGGGATTCCCTAGATTCAAACATAAAAAATCAGACTCAGGATTTAGATACCCTGTAGGTGTCAAAATAAAAAACAAACAAGTATTTCTTCCTAAAATAGGCTGGGTGCATTTTTTCAAGAGCCAAGAAGTAATAGGTACTCCCAAAAATGCCACTGTGACTTATTATGCAGGTGATTGGTTCGTTTCTATTCAGACGGAGATTGAG
>MDLB01000064.1 GCA_001730085.1 PVC group bacterium (ex Bugula neritina AB1) | reverse complement strand
AAAATCCGTTAGGAGTTTCTATGAAGCAAGAACCCCTAGTTGCTAAGAAAATTACTTAGTAAATCTAGGAATTACCTTCCTTTAGGTAGGTGAGGATGTCAAATACAATTAAAACTTAAGGATAGATAGAAGGATTTATGTCTGGACACTCTAAATGGTCAACGATAAGGCACAAAAAAGCTGCAACAGATGCAAAACGAGGTAAGCTTTTTACAAAGCTGGTCAAGGAAATCATGGTTGCTGCAAAGCAGGGAGGTGGAGATATTGAAATGAATCCACGCTTGCGCACAGCCGTAGATGTTGCAAAATCACAAAACATGCCTATGGATAACATTGAAAGGGCTGTTAAAAAAGGGACAGGGGAGCTTGAAGGGGTTAACTATGTAGAAGTTACCTATGAAGGCTATGGTCCAGATGGAATTGCCGTTTTGATAGATGTCTTGACCGATAATAAAAATAGGACGCAACCTGAGTTGCGCCTCACTTTTCATAAAAAAGGTGGTAGTATTTCTGAGCAAGGTTCGGTTTCGTGGATGTTTGATACAAAGGGTTTGATTGTTCTTGATCATAATGTTGCAGATGAAGATGATTTAATGGAGATTGTTCTCGAAGCTGGTGCAGAAAATCTTGAATCAGATGGTCAGGTCTATGAAGTGATAACGAGTGTTGCTGACTTTGACCAAGTTAAGCAAGTTTTAGAGGATAAAAATATATCTTGGAACCTTGCTGAGCTCACAAAAATCCCTCAAAACATGATCAAAGTTTCTGATGCCGAAAAAGCTAAAAAACTTATCACGCTTTTTGAAGCTTTGGAAGAACATGATGATGTTCAAAAACTATATAGCAATGCGGATATAGAACCTTCTATTTTAGAAAATCTTTCTTAAAATAAAGAGTTTTTTAATGTTAAAGATAAAATTTTATTTGGGGAGGATTTTATGTTGGTGTTGGGGGTAGATCCTGGTACAAGATCAATGGGCTATGGGTTGATAAACGCAAAGGATCACAAATCCTTAAAACCAATAGTCTATGGCGCGTGGAGGCCTCGGGCAAGCTTGCCTCTTTATAAACGACTAGGCTTTATACAAAGTGCCCTAAAAACGTTTATTCATGAGCAGTCGCCAGATGTTATTGTTCTTGAAAAATCCTTTTGTGGCAAAAATGTGAGAGCTTCAATGAGCTTGGGAGAAGCTCGTGGAACTGTTTTAAGCTTGGCTGGCCAGTTTGACTTAGAATTGGTCGAGTATGCCCCAACAAGTGTTAAAAGTGCTGTTTCTGGGGTTGGAAGAGCGACAAAAGAGCAAGTTCAAAAGATGGTGAAGCTTTTTCTTGGTATAAATGATTTATTTAAAACAGATGATGAGAGTGATGCCTTGGCTCTTGCGATAACTTATGTGCAAAAGGAATTGATCCGTAAATGTATTCTTACTTAAGAGGAGAGCTTTCTGAAAAAAAATCAGACTTTGTGACCTTAGATGTTCATGGGGTTGGTTATGAAATCTCTGTTCCTTTTAAAACATATCAAAAACTTCCTGAAATAGGAAGTCCTTTAAAGCTTTACACTCATTGTTCTTATCGTGAGGACTCTCAAAAGTTATTTGGTTTTAGTGAAGAGGCGGAGAAGCATATCTTTCGTTTGATTATAAGTGTTTCTGGGATAGGCCCCAAAGTTGGTTTAGCAGTTTTATCGACATTTACGGTGGAAGAGTTAGAAGAAATTATTTTGCAACAAGATGCCATTTCTTTATCGAGAGTTCCGGGGGTTGGAAAAAAAGTTTCGGAACGTCTTTTGATGGAACTCAGAGATAAAATGAACACTTTCTCTAAAAAAAATGTACCAGATAAAGAAGATGTTTCGGATCAGGTTCATCAAGATGTTCTGATGGCTTTGATTTCTTTAGGGTATAAGGATCAACAGGCAAGAAAGATCTTGTTCGAGGTTAAGAAGCAGAAAGATTTTCAAACATTGACTTTTCAAAGTCTTATGAAAGAATGTCTGGCTTCTGTGTGATATGAGGTTTTTGTCAAATGTTTCATGATTTTTTTGGAGTATTTTTTGAATAATTTTACTGCCCCATGACAATCTAGATATATCAAATTTTTAGATAGATTTCTTGTGAAAACCTTGAAAACTATTGACAAATTCTCAGAAACATGTAAAATATCGTTTCAATTTTTTTATAATGAGGTGACAATGTGAAAACAAAATGGATAAAACCTTCGGAGATAGAAGAATCTTGGTATCAAGTTGATGCTGAGCAGCAAATATTAGGACGCTTGGTTTCTCAGATAGCTTTTCTTCTTCTTGGAAAAAATGATGTTCGGTTTGTTCCGGGCATTGATTTTCGGAATTATGTTATTGTGACTAATGCTCAAAAAGTAGCCTTTACAGGTAAAAAGCTTGAGCAAAAGATGTATTATCACCATACGGGATATACAGGTCACTTGAAGACGGCGACCCTTGCTGAAAAAATGGCGAAAAATCCAGAAGACGTTATGAAGGCTTCTGTAAAGGGTATGTTGCCGAGTAATAAGTTGGGCCGTAACTTGTTGAAACACCTGAAGGTTTATGCATCTTCAGAGCATGACCATCAAGCTCAAAAGCCTGAAATTGTTGTTTTTTAAAGAGTTTAGGAGGAAGATGTGTCCGAAATATTTCGAGGAACAGGTCGTAGAAAAACTTCAACTGCACGTGTAGCTATTCAAGAAGGCACAGGTCAATTTTTGATCAATGGTCGATCTTTGGATGAGTACTTTTCACGCACAAGTTTGAATATGATTATTCATCAGCCATTAGAATTGACTGAGCATAAGGGTAAGTTGGATATTACGGCTAACATCAAAGGTGGTGGAAAGTCAGGACAGGCTGGGGCTTTGCGACACGGTATTACCCGAGCTTTGTTAAACATGGACCCTTCTTTAAGACCTTCTCTTAAAAAAGCTGGCTTTATAACTCGAGATTCTCGTATGAAAGAAAGCAAGCATTACGGTCATAAAAAAGCTAGGAAAAGTTTTCAGTTTTCTAAACGTTAATTTACAGGTACTATTCTATGCCAACATATGATTATCGATGCGAGAAATGTTCTCATGTTTTTGAGATTTTTCATGGGATGAATGATTCTTCTCAGAAAAAATGTGAAAAATGTGACGGTGTTGCTGGTAAGCTTATAGGTGCTGGTTCAGGTGTTATATATAAAGGCACAGGTTTTTATACTACGGACTATAATAGAAGTAAGCACTATAGAGAATCTTCTAAAAAAGAAAACTGATTTGATCTTATGAGAATTATTCGGGGAGCGGCTTTTTCGGATATAAATCAAATTTTGGCTTTGATTGATGTTTTTGTTCGCCAAGGTCTCTTACTTTCAAAAACATCATATCAGCTTTCGCAAGAAATTAATGATTTTCTTGTTTGTGAAGATGATGATAAAGTCATTGCTTGTGTTGCTCTAAAAAAGTTTTCTGAATCTTTGGCTGAAATAAGAACTTTAGCTGTAAACCCTGATTTTCAAGGATTGGGGATAGGTCGTGATCTTGTTTTAAACTTGATTAAGACTTCTCCTGATTCTAGTATTAAAAATATTTTTGTTTTGACCTATGAAGAAATGTTTTTTGCAAAATTGGGTTTTTTAAAGATAGATAGGAACTCTTTGCCAGAAAAAATTTGGACAGATTGCGTTTATTGTTCTAAGCATGATGATTGTGACGAGATCGCAATGATTCTTTCGTTATAGTCGTATTTATTCTTTTAGATATGTCTAATTTTTTAGTGTTTTGGATTTTTTATTATCGTAGCATAGACATCTTTAGAAAATTTTTATATTAGGTGATTGTGGAAAACCTCACAAACTTTTTTTTAATCGGTTTGTGAGGTTTTTTGCAAAGTCAGGGTTTTATAGGTTTTGAATTGTTGAAAGATTATCTCTTTGCTTAATCTTAAAGAGGCTTTTAAAGATTTTTTGATACCTTTTTTATAGCGATATCATTATTATTTTAAAAAAATGAGAGGAAAAGGTCTTTTATGTATAAAATTGCTGTTATTCCTGGAGATGGTATTGGTTCTGAGGTTATGCAGGTAGGTTTGGGTGTATTGGAATCTGTTTGTAAAAAACACCAAATCGAATATGAAGCTGTTGACTTTCTTTTAGGGGCTGAACATTATTTAGAGACAGGAGAGGCTCTTTCCGATGAAACTTTAGAAAAGTTGAAATCTTTCGACACGATTCTTCTTGGAGCGATTGGTTCTCCAAAGGTGGCTCCGGGTATACTTGAAAAAGGCATTTTATTAAAATTACGCTTTGCACTGGATCAATATATTAACTTGCGACCAGTAAGGTTATATCCAGGTGTTGAATCTCCACTTAAAGAAAAAGTCGCTAATGACTTGGACTATGTCGTTGTACGAGAAAACACAGGTGGTCTATATACCGGAATTGGCGGGCGCAGCATGGTTGGCTCTATCAACGAAGTTGCCTCTCAATCTATGGTTTATAACTATGCTCAAGTTGAAAGATGTTTAAGGTATGCCTTTGAGTTAGCCCAAACAAGAGAGCGTAAAAAATTAGCTCTTATTGGTAAGTCGAATGTTTTGACACATGTTTTTGATTTATGGTTAAGAGTTTTTGATGAAATACGTCAAAGTTTTCCAGATGTTAAAACAGAGTACTATCATGTTGATGCCGCATGTATGCATATGGTTCGTTCTCCAGAAATGTTTGATGTTATGGTTACGACAAATATGTTTGGCGACATCATAACGGATCTTGGGGCTGAAACTCAAGGAGGGATGGGAATGGCTTGTAGTGGGAATCTGAATCCCACAAAGACAACGCCTTCTATGTTTGAACCTGTCCATGGTTCTGCGCCTGATATTACAGGACAAAATAAAGCGAACCCATTGGCTATGGTAATGAGTGTTAAGATGATGTTGGAATTTTTGAATGAAAATGAAGCGGCAAAGTCTATTGATCAGGCGATTGTTGATGTTTCACAAAAAAGTTTTCACAAAATGTCGACAGATGAAATCGCAAATGCCTTAATGGCCTCTTTGCAAAAATAAATATTTTCTAAGACATGGCTTTAAAGGACTTTTGGATCGTTGATTTATAGAAAATTAAGATTATTGGCCGAACGCTTTGTTTTTGCTTATTAAAAAGCGTTTGTAATGAAAAATTTAAGGGCTTCGGCGGAAGTCTTGGTTTAATATAATGTTTTGTTAAATAAAATTGGAAAGAACAAAGATGATGGCTCAAAGCAAGTCGGTAGCGATTGTTGGTGCGACGGGTGCTGTTGGCAAGGAAATCTTGTCCATTTTGGAAGAAAGGGATTTCCCTGTTAAAAATTTGAGGCTTTTAGCTTCCGAAAGATCAGCAGGTAAAACTCTTGTGTTTAAAGATGAGACTCTTGAGGTTGAAGAGTTGACCGACGAATCTTTTGCTGGGATCGACATAGCACTATTTAGTGCAGGTGGAGCTGTTAGTCAGGAATTTTGTCCTGTAGCTATTGCAGAAGGCACGATATGTGTTGATAATACCAGTGCTTTTCGTATGGACAAAGAGGTTCCTTTGGTTGTGCCAGAGGTTAATCCCGAGGAGATAAAAAACCATAAAGGCTTGATCGCTAATCCTAACTGTTCAACCATTCAGATGGTGGGTGTTTTAAAGCCTATCCATGACGCACTTGGATTGAAAAGAGTTATTGTATCAACGTATCAATCTGTTTCAGGTGTTGGAACACAGGGTATTCTTGAGCTAGAAGATCAGGTCAAAGATATATCCAAAGGAAGACCAGTAACGTCTAAAAACTTTACCAGTCAAATCGCTTTTAATGCGATCCCTCATATAGACTCCTTTATAGAAAATGGTTTCACCAAAGAAGAAATGAAAATGATAAATGAAACCCGTAAAATTTTGAATCATCCAGATCTAGCAATAACAGCAACGACTGTTCGTGTTCCTGTTATACGTGCTCATTCAGAATCAGTGAATGTCGAAACCGAAAAAGATATAGACGTTAGTGATTTAAAAGATCTTTTGGCAGATACTCCAGGGGTTTCTTTGATAGATGATCCGTCTTCTAATAAATACCCTTTGGCGGTTAATGCTTCTGGGAAGGATGATATTTTTGTTGGCAGAATACGTCGTGATGAGAGTGTGGAAAGAGGCTTTCATTTATGGATTGTTTCTGATAACTTACGTAAAGGTGCCGCTTTGAATGCTGTTCAAATAGCTGAGCTTTTGGTTTAAGAAATCTCTATATAATAACTATTGAGAATGTTACGCTATCATTTAAAAATAAAATTTTGTGGAACATATTTTTCCGGATGGTTAAAGCAACCGCAGCTTAGAACAGTTGAGGGTGTTTTGCTTGAAAGTTTAGAGTCTTTGCTTAAGCAAAAAGTTAAGCTTGTTGGCTGTAGTCGAACAGATGCAGGTGTGCATGCTCTTGAATATCAGGTTCATTTTGATGTCGAAAAAAATACGATACCTCTGGATGTTTTCCCACAAGTTTTAAATCAAAAATTGCCTTCTGATATTGTCTCTTTTTTTATAGCTCCTGTTGATAAAAATTTTCATGTTATACAAAATGTGAAAAATAAAACATATCGCTATGTGATAAAAAATGAAAAATTTAAAGATCCTTTTGAGCAAGATAGGTATTGGCATATACCTTTTTTTCTCGATTGGGGTTTGATTCAAGAGGCTTCTTTGTCCTTCGTTGGGAAGCATGATTTTAAAAGTTTTTGCTGCGAGCCTGATAGGGTTAAGACTCATATTCGCCATGTTTTGTCTTTAAAGTGGTTTTACAGTTGTGGCTACTGGATGATGGAGATCACGGCCAATGGATTTTTGTATAATATGATTAGGATCATTATGGGAACCCTAATAGATGTCGGGCGAGGTCATAAAAAAAAAGAGAGTATATTGAATATTTTACAGGCAAGAGATCGTCGTTTAGCTGGTCCTACAGCTCCTGCTAGGGGTTTATATCTTTTGCGAACGACATTTTAAGATAGTTGCAACATTTTTATCTAATAACAAATCAATAAAACGTATTAGGATATTCGATAATAAGTTCATAAGTAAAAATCATATTTACAGGAACCTTAAGCTTTTCGTCAACGATAATCTATTTAGAGCAGTAGGAAGCATCTTATAAGAGTTCTTGTTATGTTTTTTTTAATTTTGTTATTTCTGTAAAGACTGATATCTATTAAAGATATGAACTTTTTTCTAAATAATAAACGCTTGTAAAATTATTTTAAGAAAACATAGGGGGTATTCTTTAATAATCAACTATTATAAATTTTCTTCCAATAAAGGGTATGAGGGTATTGTGAAATGGTTTTGATTTCACTTAAAAAATATCTTGAGTGACAAAAATGAAAATCTGAAGTATAATAATGTTTTTTATTGCGCTTTTAGTTCTTGGAGATTGGAGTTATGCAGTCGAATATTCATCCTGATTATGTGGATTGTAAGATCACATGTGCTTGTGGGAGTGTTATTGAAACATTGTCTACAAAGAAAGCTTATAAAGTTGATATTTGTTCAGCTTGTCACCCTTTTTATACTGGTCAACAGAAAATTGTTGATACCGAAGGTCGGGTGGAACGTTTTAAAAAGCGTTATGGCATGAGTGGAGAGTAAAAAAGATCCTTATATGTTTTTACATATTTTTTAAAATAATTTAATAGTTTCAGTGAAGAAATATCTATCTTGCGATTTTGAGTTTTTTTCTAAATTCACAAGGTGATATTTTTCCCGAAATTTCTTTTAGTTTTTTTTAAAATTATTTTTAAAGGATTTTTTTAATTTACAAAGATTTATACCTTCTTTGTTTCGTCTTTTTTATTATTTAAAGAATCTTGTATAGTTTGAAATTTTCTTTATGAGATTCTTTTTATATTTCACAACTCTTTTAACTTTAGAAGAGTTTTCCTATCTAGAGGTTTCTTTTTATTTTTTAAAGTTTTTCATGGGATGCTTTTATGTTTGAAAAATTAATAGATGAGCTTGTCCAAAGTTCTGAAAAGTTAGAACAAAAACTTTCGGATCCCTTGGTGATTGCTGATCAAAAAAACTTTATTTTTATTAGTAAAGAATATTCAAAAATAAAAAGAAAAATCGAAATCCTACAAAGAATAGATTCTATCAAAAAAGGTCTTTTGGATACTCGTGAGCTTATCAAGGACTTTGAAAATGATCTTTCTTCGGGGAATGCAGAAGATTCAAGTGAGCTTAAAGATTTAGCCGAAGAAGAGCATAAAGAGCTTTCTAAAGAGTTAGTTCTTTGTGAAAAAGAATTAAAGATGCTTTTTCTACCCAAGGAAAAGATGGATGATCGAGACATTATTGTTGAAGTTCGTGCTGGAACGGGGGGGGAAGAAGCGAGTTTATTCTGTGAAGAAATTTTTCGTATGTATCAGTCGTTTGCTGAAAAAAAGAAGTGGTCCTTAGATATTTTAGACTCAAATAGGACAGAACTTGGTGGGTTTAAGGCGATCACTTTTTCTATAACGGGAGATGAAATTTATCGACTCATGAAATATGAGTCAGGAACGCATCGTGTTCAAAGAGTTCCTCAAACCGAATCTTCGGGAAGGATCCATACTTCAGCTGTCACGGTTGCTGTTCTTCCTGAGGCCGAAGAGGTTGAAGTTAATATTGACGCCAAAGATTTGCGTATAGATGTTTACCGAGCCGGAGGGCCTGGCGGACAAAGTGTTAACACGATGGATTCTGCTGTTAGAATTACGCACTTGCCAACAGGAATGATTGTTCAATGTCAAGATGGGAAATCTCAAAGACAGAATCGTTTACAAGCAATGAAGGTTTTGCGTACCAGGTTGTGGGAAAAGAAAGAAGAAGAGTTGATGAAAGAACGGGCTGATGCTCGTAAATCACAAGTCGGTTCTGGTGACAGAAGTGAAAAAATACGAACATATAATTTTCCTCAAGGACGTGTGACGGATCATCGTATTCCTTTGACTCTATACAAGTTGGAAGCTATTTTGTCTGGTGAGATTGATTCTTTTATTGAAGCTCTCATTGAGAAGGATTATGCTTCTGAAATATCTAAGTTGAGTATGTTGAAGATAAATGAATGAAAGACACTGAAAAAGTGACTTTTAAAGAGGCAGTGCTGTGGGGGCAGGATCAACTATCTTTTTTAGGAAAAAGAGTTGCAGAGAGAAATGCCGAAGATTTGATTCTTCATGTATCCAAAGTATCTTTAGAAAATTCTTTTAAAATATTTTCTTCTTCGCTTAAAGAAAAACAGTGGGAAGATTATCGCGCCCTTATTTTTAAAGCAAAAGAAGGTGTTCCTTTGCAGTACTTGCTAGGTACTGTTCCCTTTATGGATTGTGGCCTTAAGGTTAATCCGGATGTTTTGATCCCTCGTCCTGAGACGGAAGAGTTGTGCGAAAAAATCTTAAAAAGATGTGAAGAAGTCCCTCCTCAAAGCATTTTAGATATTGGTACGGGCTCAGGAGCTATCGCGATCGCTTTGGCTCAAAAGTGGTCAGACGCTAATGTTGTTGCTCTTGATATTTGTGAAAAAGCTTTGCGCGTAGCTCAATTTAATGTTGAAAAATATGATTTATCTAAAAGAATAAAGCTATTAAAAAGTGATCTTTTTGATAACTGTCAAGGGAATTTCGATCTCATTGTCTCGAATCCTCCGTATATTAGTGAAGAAGAAATGGAAGAGGTACCTTCTTTGGTGAAAGACCATGAGCCGATGAGGGCTTTGTTAGGAGGTAAGAGCGGTATTGATATTTATGAAAAATTTTCTAAAAATGTGCATGATTTTTTAAATAAAGATGGTCTTGTGGCTTTGGAGATAGGTGAAACGCAAGGGGACATTCTTCGGATTTTGTTTCAAAATCAGCTAGGTGTTGAAGTCGAAGTCGAAAAAGATATGCAGGGCAAAGAGCGGTTCATTTTTTTTACGCATTAGGGATGATTGATCAACAAATGTCTGAAATTTTACGGATCCAAGGTGGATCTTCTTTAAATGGTGAGGTTAAAGTTAGTGGCTCAAAAAATGCCTCACTGCCTATTTTAGCTGCCACAATCCTTTGCGAAGGCACATGTTCTTTGCATAATATTCCAGACCTATCAGATGTTCAAACAATGATTGCTTTATTAAGACACTTAGGTAGTGATGTGAGCTTTAGTGATAATAAAGTTCTTGCACGAGTAAGGGATAATGAGCAAGTTGAGCCTTTTTCTGGCTTAGTTTCTCAGATGAGAGCCTCTATCTGTCTTTTAGGGCCATTACTTGCTAAAAGAAAATCAGCACAGATAGCATTTCCAGGAGGATGTGTTATAGGGGATCGACCGATAGATCTTCATTTGAAAGGCTTAAAGGCTTTGGGTGCAAAAGTTGATATTTATAAGGGGTACTTGAGCGTAAAGTGTGACATTCTTAAAGGTGTCTATGTTGATCTTAAAGGGCCCTTTGGTTCAAGTGTTTTAGCGACAGCAAATATCTTGATGGCGGCCACGATGGCAAAGGGAGAGACCATCATAAGCTCTGCGGCATGTGAGCCTGAAATTGTTGATCTTTGTCATTTTTTGAACCGCATGGGAGCTAATATCTCTGGTATAGGGAAAAGTGTTTTAAAAATCGAAGGGGTAGAGAGTTTAGAGGGTAAAACTTATGAAGTTATTCCTGATCGTATAGAAGCTGGGACTTTCTTATTAGCGGGGATAGTTACTCAAGGAAATATTCGTGTGTCTAAAGTGAACCCTTCGCATATGAAGGCTGTGATTTCTCTTTTGCAAAAGCTAGGACAAAAAGTCTATGTTAAAAGTGATGAAATCGAAGTGCAAGGAAAGTTTCCTATTTTACCAACTGCTTGTGAGATGTTACCTTATCCAGCTTTCCCAACCGACCTTCAGCCTCAACTTATGTTAGCTCTTTGTCTCTCTAAGGGGATTAGTATTATTGAAGAAAAAGTGTACCCAGAGCGTTTTTCTCATGTTGCAGAGCTTCAAAAATTTGGAGGAGACATTTATCGGAAAAATGCGAAATGTTTTATCCGAGGAAAAAAAACATTACAAGGTGCCGAGGTTCAAGCTTCGGATTTAAGAGCCGGAGCGGCACTTATTTTGGGAGGACTGGTTGCTGAAAAAGAAACATTTGTTTCTTCGATGCAACATGTGTATAGGGGCTATGAAAAAATAGAGAATAAATTAAGAAAACTAGGTGCTTGTGTTGAATCTCTTCCAGAAACTGTTGCTGTTTGAAAGCGTAAAAAAATATTTTTTATCGTCATATTGGAAAACTTTAGGATTCATATAGTGACCTTTAAACTAGGTTTTATTTTTAGAAGCTCCTTTGAAGAGTCTTTTATAGCTGTAATAATTCATCACTACTAAATGTGTCATGCATATATATCTCTAATTTTTATATAATTTATAATATTAAAATAAGTAAAAATATATATATTTTTATAAAATATTTATTTTTTTATTAATATTTAGTTTACTTTAAACTAAATCAGAGACAATGGAGAATAGGCTCGGGCGGGAGTAAAAAGCCCTAGTGTTAACATCAGGTTGTGCAAAAAATTGTCATATATTTTTTTGATAGCTATAGGTATTGGGGGGAGGTAGCTTATCTTCTAATAAATACTTAGAATATGATTTTTATTGGGGAATAGACATTTACTTTTACCAGAGACTAAAAACGAAGAATTTATTTATTCTTTAAAATGTTTTACATTAATCAAGAAAAAATTTTGAATAAATAGTAAAAAATCGATCTAGAAAAAATTTAAATTGTATATGATTATCAAAATATCAATAATTTATATATTTTTAAATTTAAAATTATTTATTATGTTTTTATGGGATAATATATATTGAAAATAAAAATATACTTAATTAAAATATTTTTTATCGTTTTAATAACAAAGGGGTATTCTCTTGCTCCTCAAAGTGACTTATCTTTGAATGCAAATCCTATTAGTTATGAAAATTTATTTTATGAAAAGCAAGAAGAGATCATACAAAAAAAAATATTATAGAGCAAGGCCAATGGGGAATCATTTACAAGTTTAATGACCTTGTTTTTAAATCCTTACATGAATCTTCTTTTGAATCACTAAAGAGATTAGAGACAATTTTACCTTCGCATAAAAATGTTTATAAACCCTTAGGTTTTTGGATGGATACTAGAGATGGTAATCTTAGATGTATTGTTTGTATGGAATACCTGCCTTATAGTTTTAAAGATTTTGTGAAAATGATGGATCCTTTGACAAAGAAACAAACGCTTTGGGATATTTATAAGACGATAGATTTTTTGGCAGATCACTTGGGTTCTACAGCTTTGTTATTAACTTATGATGAAAATGTGAGATTTAATAAAGATAGAGAATTTATTTTTTTTGGATTAGAGCTTTCTTATATGAGTTTTGAAGATTATTTGGCTTGTTTTTTGAGGGAGCTTCGAAAGACACTTATTTTAGATATAGAAATATTTGAAGCTATTAGTGTGATATCCCTATGTTTAATAAGCTTTTTAGATACAAGAATTCAAAAAGAGCTTGATCTTTGGGAAAAAATTATTGAGTATATATGCAATAATTTCAAAAATATTAAAGATTTTAAAGAGTGCAGAAAAATTAAAAGTTTGTTCTCTTATATTTTTGATCATGAATTTTTTAACGAAATATCAGGCGGAAAACAAAAGTTAGAAGAAAAATTGGGCTCTATAAAAATTACTGGTTCTCAAGCATAAATATATATTTCCAATAATTATGAAAGATCTTTAGAAAATCTCGCATAAGATTTTTTGTCGTTCTTTTAAAAAAATCGATATTTATTGACAATATAAATTTTTTTCGAAATAACAAATGTTTTGTAAAACTTCTTTTTAATAAAGCTTGCGATATGTTTTGTGAAAGGCTCTATGAGTGAAATCTTTAAGGGGTGTAGGATTCTTCTATAAATAAAGTTATTAGTTATCTCGGAAAAATTTGAAATTTTATTTATTTTACAATCTCTATACTTGGGGTGTGTTTTAAGTCATAAAAATATAAAAAATTAAGATACGTTTAATAAATGAGTTTTTCGGACAATATTCTTATTAGGAGTAGAAGTCTTATTCTTTTATTTCGGAGATTTTTTTTATTTTAGATAGGGTATAGGTCGCTACAGGTGAATCAAGAGGTATGAGTGTATCTTTTTCGCAGTTTTTGCAAAGATTATATTTATTTGAATTAATGTTATTAGATGCATAAACAATTACATATAATAAAAATATACATATTGTATAGTTGAAGTTATTAGGGTTCCCGAGAAAAGCCATAGAGCTTATTAAGAAAAATAAAAAAGCTAAGATAATGAAAAGGGCATTGATCTTTTTTTGTATAGAATTTTTGGCTACGATTTTTCCGTTATTGGTGTCGCCACAATTTGTGCAAAATAAAGCTTTATCCATATGTCTAAAAATCCTAAATCTTTTGATAATATTAAAATCCGAATAAATATTTCTTAATAATTATAAAATATTATTTAAAACGAAATCAAATATTTTTATAGAATGAAGTAATCAGAAAGCTAATATTCTGGATTATTATAAAAAAGCTCTTAGATGAGTGAGTGTACAAAAATTTTTTGAGAGAATGAGGGTTTTCGAAGATTTTTTAAAAAGAAGGTGATACTTTGTCGATTTCTCGACGTTCTTTTTTTGTCGGTCGGCCGCTGCCTCGTTCTCTCCGAGGGAGCTTGACAGATTTGATCGCTTTATATTTTTCTAGGGTTTCTGTGGGAGTTGTTTCTTTTACGTAATCCACAGCAATTTTATAAGCCACGCGTTTTTCCAAAAGACCTAAAACAAGAAAATTTCTCCATAAACCTTCTTTTTTGACTTCGATTTCTAAGCCAACAGTAACTTTTCTAAAAGGTTTAACAGAGTTTCCTTGGACTTTTACGTGTCCTCTTTTACAAGCATCGTTAGCGATTTTGCGTGTTTTAAAAATCCTAACAGCATGTAACCAAGTATCAAAACGAACATCAAGATCAGAGTTATCCATAATAGTAATATATTATACACTATTTAAGATAGACATAAACTTACTAAAACATATCGAGGTAAAGATATTTCTGATAAATAAATGAATTTTAGAAGGCTGTAATGCTATACGTTAAGTCAAGCACAACTTCTTGAATAAAGGTCCATTTGTTTACATAAATTATCGAACGCATTAGGAGTAAAATAATTTATTACAGAATGAGGGTAGTCCTCATTATATTTTTTAATAGCTCGTATAACCTCCGAAGAGGCAGAAAAACCATTGTCCCATTCATT
>MDLB01000063.1 GCA_001730085.1 PVC group bacterium (ex Bugula neritina AB1) | reverse complement strand
GGAAGAAAGTTTATTTTGGTTATAAATTATTTTCTCGTGTTGATGAAGCAAATGGTTATATTGAAAAACTTCATATAACTCCTGCGAATGCCTACGAAGGACATCACTTAGATCCCTTACTAGATGGCCTTGCTCCTAAGACAAGAGTTTATAGTGATAAAGGCTTTACTACAAAAGATAATACTAAGCTTTTACAAAAAAGAAAACTTAAAAATGCTTTAATGAGTAAAGCTTCCAAAAGCAAATCTTTACATTTTTGGGAAAAGGAAAGAAACAGACTTATTAGCAAAAAACGCTATATTGTTGAACAATCCTTTGGCATTTTGAAAAGAATTTTTAATATGAAGAGAGCTTCTTATATTTCTTCTGAGAAAGTCTTAGGCGAATGTCTTTTAAAATCCATCTGCTTTAATCTTAACAAAGCGGTTAGAAGGATCTCCATGTCTTCAACTTAATAAAGTAATTTTAATGCCAACAATTATATTAAAATACAAGCCATCAACTAATCCTTTTTTCGTTACTATTTCATTTTATATCAATATTTTAGACTTCCATTCAGTTTCTTTTGATTTTTTTCCTTTTTTACATCCCTTCTATCTATTTTTCAGAGGTTTCAATAATACATAAGACTTCTTATTATTTTTTTTAAAAATTTTGTTGCTCGTGAAAAAGCAGCTATAAAGACTAGGGGATGTTTTTCAACAATTTCATAGTTTTAATAGTCTAAGCGGTTTTTGTGCATTAATTATTCGGGATGAATTTCGACATCCAAAAAGAAAATATTTAAAACTTTATTTTCTAATAAAAAAACTAAGAATAAAGATTAAAGAATTGAAAAAATAAATAAAATAAAACACGATACAAAGAAAAAAAGCAGTATCTATAAAAAACCAAGTCATCTTATTTTTTCAAGTTTTACTTTGAGATAGTCACGTAGATTCATAAGACCCATAAGAGTAAAAAAACTTAAAATTCCAAAGAAAGTATGCCTGCTTATTTCCTTTTTAAAAACTTCTTTTTATTTAGTGAGAGTTATAAAAGATAAAAGTCGAGACTCCTTCTCATATTTGATCTCATAGTTTGTTTTACACTCAAGAAAAGACTGTCTGCTGTTGGTTTGAAGAATAGAAGACCAAGAGGCTTTAGCGGTGTATATAGCATTTTGGATAGAGGTATAATATGTTAGAAAATCTGTACTTAACATCAGTTTCCCTCCAGTAGATAGTCGAGAGTAAGCCATGTCAATAAAAGCAGGAGTTATCAGGCGTCTTTTATGATGTTTCTTTTTTGGCCAAGGATCAGAAAAGTAAGCGTGACATGCCAGTAAAGATTTTTCCCATAATGTTTTTTCCAAAAACTCAAAAGCTTCTCCTCGGTGAAAGCGAATATTTTGAACATCTTTGGATAGACACTTGTCTAGTCCCATCCTCATCCACTTCCAAGACCAATCTAAGCCTATATGATATGTTTCAGGTGAGGCTTTAGCTTTGTTTAGTATAAAACGACCTTTACCGCAACCAATTTCTAACTCAAGAGGCGCATTTTGTATCCAGCTTTTTATAGCTTTTGTCTCGGGAGAGATAAGTAGTTTCTTTTGATCCGGTGTGATAATCATATTTGAGACTCCAGAAGAACACATGTTTCTAAATGGCTTGTTTGAGGGAAAAAATCCATGGGGTAAACCTTGTTGATTGACCAAGATTCGGAGCAAAGATCTTTGAGGTCGCGAACCAAAGTTTCTGGGTTGCAAGAGATGTAAAGAAGAGTTTTTAGTTTATTCGCGTTCGTTTTTAAGACATCTCGTACAGTGGAACTTAATCCTTTGCGAGGTGGGTCGATCATGCCGATCACAAAGTCTTCTTTAACAAGAGAAAGGATTTCTGGAAGAGCATTTTCGACGGAGCTATTGAAAGCTTTGACGTGTTTCAAATTATTATATTCGATGTTAAAATTAGCGAGCTCATGCGAAGCCTTATTATCTTCTATGAGGATGACTTTTTTAAATAGTTTTTCCAAAGATATACCAAATAAGCCGACACCAGAATAAAGGTCTAAAAGTGTATGTCTGGGAAAAGTTTCCAAGAGATTAGTTAGGAAGGTTATAACATCTGGGAGTATATGTAGGTTTGCTTGGAAAAAAGTTTCCATCGCGTAATGAATTTTTCGTCCCTGTATAGAGGTATACATATATTCATGAGGTTTCATTTTAAGAGAGCCTTTGCCAATCCCGCCCCATCGAACTTTTAAGGTGTCATCGCTGCGGACAGTTAAATTGGCACGTTTATATTTTGGTGGCCACATAGCCATTGCTTCTTTTTTCAACTGTGGGATGAAGTCGGAAATTTCTTTGCGAGCAATAGGGCAAGATTCTATTTCAAGGATCCGTTTTTCTCCTTTTGGTGTATATCCCATAACAAAGTCATTGTTTTTTAATTTTCGGATGGTTAAGTCTATCCGATGTCTAAAATGATAAGGTGTTGGCGAGGGTAAAACATCTTGAATCAGACTTGGGTCGATCGGATATAGCTCATCAAAAAGGCTTAGGAGGTGCTTTTTTTTTAGAGTTAACTGTTCGGAATAAGAAAGATTTTGATGCGAACATCCCCCACATGTCCCAAAAAAATCACACAGAGGTGTAGTATTTAGCGATAACAAAAAATTAACTCCTTTTGATATATATATAACTGTGAGAATTTTGTGGAATAGTTACAACAAGAACTGTTATGAAATATCCCTTTTTCTCTCCTTTATCCTAACATAAAAGGCCATACAAAAAAATCTCTTTCATAGGAGACGGTTGTAAAATTTATTTTAAGAAAGTATATGCGACATTTTGTAAAAATCTTAAGGTTTAAACGTTGATATTTTTTCTAAGTATCGTATAAAGTTTTTCCAAAATACTTTAGGAGCTGTTTTACAAGTTAGAGAAATGGAGTGATTTTAGACGTTAATAGTTGGATTAATGTCTACCTTAAATATATATTTTAATATTTTTTTTATATAAGATTTCTTCTCATTTTTTTTAATTTTGTCATTTTTAAAAAAATCTCATATCTATAGAAGGCTATGAAACTTTTTAGAAGAGAAAAATCGGTGTAAAAATTATTAAAGATAAAGCACAAGAGATAGGTTGCAATAATTTTAAGTTACAAGGGATTTTTAAGAGTTTCACAAGAGCAAAATCTTTTAAAAGAATTCCAAAAAAGTTTATGAAGTATTTAGTAGTGCCTTTATATTATTGGGACTTTTTTTTAAGATTCATTTTTTTAAAGAAACCTCTTGACAAGTTCTTAGAATATAGATGAAAATATTTTTTATTTTTGTGTGTGTGGGATAAAGTTTTTCAAAAATTCTTTATATTAAAAAAAATATTTTTAATTCTTTTAATTGTCATTTTAAGATTTTTATTGTTTTTTAATATGGTTAGAGGTTTATTCAAAATACTCCGTAGGGTTTTTATGAGGAGTGACTGGGCAATCATTTTGTTTTGGGTGAAAATGTCACATTCGTGATGACGTGTGAGTTTTTATAAATAACAAATCTTTCTGCAAAGCTCTCTAATGAAGTCTATGATGTAGTTTCGATAGTCTCAATTTTATTCAATAAAAAGTGGTATCAAAAAACATTTTTATGGAGGATAGCTCTATCACCTTGGACTTAGAGACTTAAAGGGTAAAACTTGAATCAAAAAAATGATTTATTTGACTGATAAAAAATCTATTTGGGGGAGATCTAATGAGTCAAAATAATGTTATAGAAATAGCTGTACTCGAAGAGGAAGTTAGCAATGGTTTTCTTTATGAATTCGAGGGAGGTGAAGAGAATTTTTATATCCTTACCGGGATAGATAAAGATAAATTTGTGATAAGTGATGAGGGGCAACTAGCCTTTTCTTCTTTAATAGAAGAGTTTGAGCCAAATGCTTATGCTATTTCTGTCACTTCTATTGATAAAGATGGATTCCTAAAGACATTAGATTTTTCTATCACACTGGAAAGCAACTCACCTGAGGATGTTGCTCAAGAAGTGATTCCGGAAGATCCGGTTCCTTCTGCAGGTGATGATGATATAGTTGAAAATCAAGATCCGCATGTTTCTCCGGAAACGCCAGAGGTTGAGAGTGAAGCCTCCTCAAATCAACAAACTGAAAACAATGATGATCCTCAACTCAACAATCCCAATAGCCCCCAAGCTGAAAATTTTCAAGATGATAAAGATTCTTCCGAAGATATAGATCTTGCTCCCGAAGAGGTTGAACCTGAGATTCTTGCACCTGCTTTTGATAAAGGGGATAAGGTTTTTGTTGAGATTGCGGAAAATAATGAGTCGGGGATAGTTATTCATGATGCGCAAGCGTTACATCCAGAGAGGGTAGAGGCTGATCAAGGTGTTTTATATACCCTTAAGTCCCTTGAAGATACTGATTTAGAATTTTTTTCAATTGAAAGCGATGGATTAGTAAGGTTTAACAAAAGTGCGAACTATGAATCCCAGTCAAAGTACACTTTTAAAGTTATCGCTAAAAATGAAGACAATTTGGAAGAGTCTGTTCAAACTGTTGAATTAAATATCACAAATACAGAAGAGCCCCCTCTTTTTTTAGAAGATGATTCGAATGGTCTGGCTTTTCCGGAAAATGTATCATTGCAAACTCTTATCTATGATGCAGAAGCGTTTAATGAGGGGCAAGAGGTTGATCAAGGTATTGTTTATAGTCTCAAAGAAGATGAGGCTCAGGAGTTTTTTACGATCAATGAAAAAGGAGAAGTCTTTTTTAAAGAGCTTCCTGACTTTGAAAAGCAACAAACCCACATTTTGACAATTGTTGCGACTAATAGCAATAATGAGCAAAGTGAAAAAACGATTATTATTGAGATAGAGAATGTTGATGAAAGTCCCATTTTTTTAGAAGAAACTTTTCCCGTGTTAACTTTTCCAGAAAATATGTCTCTTCAAACGATTATTTATGATGCACAAGCTGTGGATGATGGGAAAAATATTGATCAAGATATCTCTTATAGTCTTGAAGAGGATGGAGATCAAGATTTTTTCAGGATAAATGATAAGGGAGAGGTCTTTTTTAATAAAACTCCTGATTTTGAAGAAAAACAAAGTTACTCTTTCAGGATAGTGGCGACAGATGAAAATAATAATCAAAGCAGTAAATCAATTCAGGTTGAATTAGAGGATCTTGATGAAAGTCCTATTTTTTTAGAAGAAACATCGTCTTCTTTAATACTTCCAGAAAATATACCAGCTCAGATGGATATTTATAATGCACAAGCTGTAGATGATGGGAAAAATATTGATCAAGATATCACTTATAGTCTTGAAGAGGACGGAGATCAAGATTTTTTTACGATTAACTCTAAGGGGGAGGTATTTTTTAATAAAACTCCTGATTTTGAAGAAAAACAAAGTTATTCTTTCACGATAGTGGCGACAGATGAAAATAATAATCAAAGCAAGAAAACAGTTCAGGTTGAATTAGAGGATCTTGATGAAAGTCCTATTTTTGTAGAAGAAACTTCGACTTCTTTGATTTTTCCAGAAAATATAGCAACAGAAACTTTGATTTATGACGCACAGGCTATTGATGAAGGAAAAGGTGTAGATAAAGATATTGTTTATAGTCTTGAAGAGGATGGTTCTCACGATTTTTTTACGATTAATGATCAAGGACAGGTGTTTTTTAAAAGGTTCCCGAACTTTGAAGAGCAGCAAAGCCATTCTTTGACGGTAGTGGCGACAGATGAAAATAATAATCAAAGCAAAAAAACAATTTTTATTGAAATACAAGATGTTGATGAAAAGCCTGTTTTTTTAAACGAAATATTCCCAGACCTTATGTTCCCAGAAAATACATCCACCGAGACTCTTCTTTATGATTTTAATGTTTCTGATGAAGAGAAGGAGGTTGATGAAGGGATTCGCTATTCGATTGAAGGGGTCGATGCTCAGGATTGGCTCAGAGTTAATGAAAAGGGAGAAGTTTTTTTTAAAAAGAGACCTGATTTTGAAGAGATACAAGAATATGACCTAAAAGTTATTGCCACGGATGAGAATAATAACTTTTCAGAAAAAACCCTCAAGATTTATATCAAAAACTTTGATGAAGTTGACTTTCACGAACATATTTCGGGTGTTCAAATGACGGGTTTGATTAAAGTGAATGCTAGTCAAATTTCAACAGGAGCTTTTTTGGCATGGGCTGTTGAAGCTCCCAGTCTCGAGGAAGTGAGAGGGATAAAAATTCTTTTTTCCGGAGAAAATTTTGATAGGTTCAATGATGAGATCATTGTAGATGTTGATGACGTTATTCGTTTGAATGAGGATCATGTTTATCAGAGTGATTTTTCAGGCTTGAAATATATTTATTCTGCACAAGATAGTTTATTAGAGATTCAAGACATTGGCGGGGATGTTTTTTCTGGCCGAAGGGTTAAGTCGATCATCGAAATGGTTAGGTTGAGAAATGTTCAACCTAATCTTCAAGACGGTGTTCGAAAGATTGAGTTAAGTTATGTTTTTGATGATGGACATGAAGGTGAGTCTTCTGTTCTTCATTTAGATGTTTGTGCAAGTTCTTTAGAGGTTGTTTCTATAACAGATACAGAAGCTGATGAAATAACTTCTGAAAATGTATCATATATTGTTAAGTTTAATAGACCTATCCGTGATTCTTTGAACTCAACAGACTTAACGTTAGTTAATGATAACTATGGACGGGTTGATATATCAGATTGGGAAATAGGTGAGCCAAAACTTTTGACAGATGGGGTGAGTTGGGAAGTTCCTGTTGCTCCGTCTCAAGAGAATATCGATTTAAGCACTATCTCTGTGCGGTTAAAAGTTTTGCCCCAAAAAGTGGAGGATCAATATGGGAACCCCAATGAGGGATATACTCAAGGAGTATCTACTCAGGCGTTTGAAATCTCGCCACCTTTTTTTACCTCACATCAAGAATCTGTTTTTGTTGAAGAAAACAGTCCTATTGGCTTAGAGATATATGATGCTGAGGCAAAAGACTATGATCTAGCTGTGCCAGATAAGAATATAGAGTATTTTTTTAGAGACGAGACTTCTTATTTCACTATTGATGAAAATGGGGTGGTTAGGTTAAATTTTGTTCCCGATCATGAGATTGAAGAACATAGACTTCAGGAGCTTTATATTGTTGCTAAAGATAGAAGAGGCCTAGAGGCTGAGGAGCTTTTAGTTTTTCAAACAGTCAATCAATATGAGCCGCCTCACTATATTAATGGAGATAGTGTTCAGATATCTATTCCTGAAAATATTAATGTTGAAACAGTTGTGTATGATACACAAGCTATCTCCGAAGGAGGTCTTCCTGACCAAAATCTTAATTACTTTGTAGAAGGTACAGATTCTTCTGAGTTTTTTATAAATGAAATAACAGGAGAGTTAACTTTTCAAGAGAGCCCTGATTACGAAGTTAAAAATATTTATGATGATTTAGTTGTCGTGGTTAAGGATCTTAATGGTAATGAAGTTAGGCAAAATCTTACTATAGATATTGAGGACTTAGGAGAAGTGGATCTCGAAGCTTCCAAAGACGGATTGCAGATGGATATCTCCAAAGAGGTCAATGCTACAAGTATAAGAGAAGGGACTTTATTAGGAGTAGATTTATCTTTTCCTGTCGAGGAAAATATTAAAGAAATCAAGATGATTTGGGGAGGAGAAGGCTTAGACCTTTTGAATGACAAAATCATTTGTGATGGTGAAATTTCTCTTGATAAAGATTTTCAATCGACTAATGTTTTTTCAGGTTTAACCTCTATATATATTTCTAGTGAAAAAACTTTAACGTTTAAAAAAGAGAATGCAGAGCCTTTTTCGTCTTTACAGGCAAAAACCTTATTAGAAAGGCTAAGACTTCAGAACGGTGCAGAGATAGTTCAAAATGCTGAGCGTACGGTTCGAATGAGCTATATCAATGAGGAAAGCATTGAGAGTGAAGTGTCTGTGGTTACTATCAATATTTATGCAGAGCCTCCTCAAATAAATACAATTATCGATAATATTTCTGATGAAACGATTGGTTTTGATCAAGTAACATATCAGGTTGAATTTAGTAGCAATATAGGGAGTAGTTTGCAGGTTCAAGATATAGGCTTTGTTGATGCGAATGGGGATATTTTGGATGAGACTATCTTTCAAGTCGAAAATGTTTCTACGCAAGATGGACAGGCGTGGGATATAGGTGTTCGCTTTGTTGGAGAAGTTGATACCTCTGCATTGAGACTAAGGGTTCCCGCTGGCTGTATTGAAGACCTTTATGGAAATCAAAATCAAGAGCTTATACAAGAAGTCTCTACTCAATCCGTTGACACAACAGCACCTACTTTTTTATCGGGAGATCGTTTTTATATTTTAGAGAATACATCGATTGACCAGGTTCTTTATGATGCTCAGGCGAGAGATGATCAATTTTCAAATGATGATGAAGGAATTTCGTATGCGTTAGACTTCTCTGCAGGTGATGATGCGAAAAGCTTTAGTCTAGATGAGGAAACAGGCGAGCTAAGGTTTCAAAGCGTTCCAGACTATGAATCTCAAAAATTGTATCAACTGACCATTGTGGCAGAGGACAAAGAGCAGGGATTCCTTTCAACAATAAATGTTGAGGCAGTGATCCTTAATGAAGATGAGCCTCCTACCTTTCAAAAAGGAGATGCTTTTTCATTAACTGTGCCAGAAATGATAAAAAGTGACACAGTTATTTATGATTCAGAAGCTTCTTATGAAGGCCTAGATGAAACAAAAGGTTCTTTTCAATACATGTTGGAAGACACAGAGTTTTCGGAAGATTTTATTTTAGATGCTTTTACAGGTGAGTTGAGGTTTAAGATTAGTCCTGATTTTGACGTGAATGCATTTTATCAACTTAGCATTATTGCTCAAGACTTTAAAGGCAGACAGAGTTTTCAAACACTTGATATACAAGTGAAAGATTTGGAAGAGGTAGATTTATCTAATGAAGAAGGTCTTCAGAGAGAAAGCTTTGTTATTGCAAATGCTGAGCAAATCAAGAATGGTCATGCTTTTGTTGATAACGTAGGAGATTTTTTGTCGGGAGATATCCAAAAGGTTCAGGTTTCTCTTGATGGTATTGATATTAATAATGATAAAGTTCTTATCGGAGAAGAAGAATTTTCACTTGACACAAGTTATGAGGAAGATGAGGTTTTGATAAGTGAGAATCTAACGATCACTTACTCGTATGATGCAATAGAAAATGTGACTTTGTTAGAAAAGATAAGCGGTGATTTTTTTTCACCTGGAGAAGTTCAAGATCTGATAGCTTCTTTTAAATTGAAAAACATCGAAGAAGGATATAAAGATGGTGAAAGGCTCGCACGTTTCAGTTATATAAACGGTGAAGGAGAAGAGGGAAAAGTCTCTTCTGCTACTTTAAAAGTTTGCGCAAGTGCACCTTTGATTGAGAGTATTTCGGATGATACCGCGGATATTGTCATTAACGGTGCTGTTAACTATATTGTCACTTTTGATGAGTCAATGAAGGAGTTCTTTGATGTAAATAAGGTTAATCTTCTTTATGATAGTGGAGAAGTGATAGACCAATCTTTTTGGAGTCTTTCCTCTTTGGAAGCTTTGGATGAATCAACGTGGACATTCGAAATCAAATTTGTTGATGAAGCTTTTGATACAGCAGGTATTAAGGTCCATATTCAAGAAGGTGCGATTCAAGATATTTATGGGAATTTTAACGCATCTTTTTCTCAAGATGAGCCTAGTCAATATTTTGATGTGACAGCGCCTTTTTTTATATTGGGGAATGCTGTTGAGGTTGATTTCTTGGAAAACTCTTCACTAGATGCATTAGTTTACGATGTGCAGGCGAAGGATGACCAAGGTTTGGAGCCCGATTTAAATATCACTTATTCTTTGCAAGAAACCCTTGACTTTGAACACATGACGATGGATCAAAATGGTCAATTAAAATTCAAAGAAAGCCCCGACCGGGAAAAAAAGTCTGAGTATCAGGTCAACATTATTGCCAAAGATGATCAAGGGATGGAATCGCTTCAAAGTGTTACGGTGAAGATCTTAGACGAAGATGAAGCACCGCTTGTTGTAGGTGAAGAAATTCCCATTGCTGAAATCCCAGAAAATGCTGAAAGCGATACGTTTATTTACGATTTCGATGCATTGGATGATGGTAAAGGTATTGATCAAGGTATTATTTATGAAATCAAAAAAGAAGCTATGGATGAGGTTGAAAAAGACCTATTTTCCATAGAAAGGGATACGGGAAAAGTTTTTTTACAGGGGAGGTTAGACTTTGAAGGTAAATCTGAATATTCTTTGCCGATCATTGCGAAAGATCATGCTGGGAATGAAACAGACCTGTTTTTAAATGTCAAAGTTTCTAACTATGACGAAGTTGACTTGAATGAAGGTGAAATCGGCTGGCAAAGTGTTAGCTCTGTTTCAGCTAATGCTGAAGAGATTTTTAAAGGGGTGAACTTTGGCTTAAATATTCAGACCCCTGAATCTAGAAATATTCATTTGATCAAAATATCTTTGAGTGGAGAAGGTTTAACTGTTGATAGTGATATTCTTCGTATGGAACAAGATATAAGTCTTCATGAAGATGGTTCTTTTTTAGGGAAATGGTCTAAATTTCTTTATCAATATGACTTTTTATCTAAAACGCTTTCTATTTCGAAAGAAGCTGATGAGCCTTTCTCATCTTTGGAGATCAAAGATCTTCTCGATGAGATGAGTTTGATCAATCAAAGTGAGACGGTTAGAGATGGTGAACGCCTTTTAGAGATAAGGTATGTTGATCAAAATGGTGAAGGGGATCCCTCTTTTGCATCTGTGGAGGTTTACGCAGAGCCATTTATTGTTGACTTTGTTCAAAATGATACAAGTGATTTAGTTTTAGGAGAAACAGCTCTTTATACAATAGGCTTTAGTCGCCCTATTGACTTGGATTTGAGGCAAGATGCCATTAATGTTGTCGATCTAAATGGGAATATATTGGATAAATCTTTATGGGACATAGGAAGTTTTTTAACGGATGATGGGAAGACTTGGCAATTATCACTTACACCTCCTTCCGATATATTTGATACATCGACTGTCCGTTTAGAGATTCCGAAAGGAGCTGTTCAAGATATATATGGTAATCCTAATGAGGGTTTTATTCAACAGGACGTTATTCAAAATTTTGATACTA
Source organism: PVC group bacterium (ex Bugula neritina AB1) (assembly GCA_001730085.1). GTDB lineage: Bacteria. The sequence goes on along the minus strand of MDLB01000063.1, from coordinate 3,096 downwards.
CAGCACCTACTTTTGATAAGGGTGAATGTGTTCAGGTTGACCTTATAGAGAATACAGATGTCAATGTTATTATTCATGACGTGCAAGCGAAAGATGATCAAGACTCTTTATTCGATGAAAAGGTCACATATTCTTTGAGAGAAACAGAAGACTCTTCGGCTATGACATTGGATGAAAAGGGTGCTTTGAAGTTTAAAGAAAGTGTTGATTATGAAAAAAAGACATCTTATGAAGTTAAAGTTGTTGCTACGGAAGATCAAGGGTTTGAAAGTGTTCAAAATATAGTTGTTAATATTCTTGATGAGGATGAGGCTCCTATCTTTGAAGATAAAGGGTTAAAAACTTTTGTTATTGCTGAAGATGTCAACAGAGGGACGTTGATTTACGATGCACAAGCACAAGATGAAGGTAAAGATTTAGACGAAGGCTTGTCTTACTTTTTAGAGGGCGGAGAGGACGTTTTTTCTATTATTCCCGAGAATGGTCAGTTGATAGTTAGTGGGCATGTGAACTTTGAAGAAAAAAATAGCTATGATTTGACGGTGGTGGCAATAGATGCGGGGGGGCAATCAACGCGTCAAAGCGTGAAAGTTGAAGTTAAAAACTTGGAAGAAGTTGATTTGAATCAAGACGAACAAGGCCTTCAACAAGAAGCTGTTTGTGTTGCGAATACAGAGGCCATGTTTTTGGGCGTTAAACTTTTTCCTGATATAGCAGAGTTTTCGCAAGATAAAGTTCAAAAAATTAAAGTTGTTGCTGGAGGAGAAGGGTTAAGAGATAGCGAAGACGTAATCGTTATGGATCTCGAGATTGACTTCTTGATGAATACAATATTGTACGAGTTTAAAATGTCTTTTGATGAAGATGTTTTTTTAGATGACTTGACTATTGCAGGAGTTTCTAATGTTAAATTTTCATATGAAGCACAAACAAAAACTTTTGAAATAGAGCAAAGTGAGGGTATAGGCTTTTCGGCGCAAGAAGCGCAAGTTATTTTGAGTTCTTTGGAGCTGAGAAATGAAACATATTTGGTAGAAGATGGTCAAAGAGAGCTGAAGGTTAGCTATATTGATGAAAATGGGGATGAGGGAGAATCCTCCTTATCAATAATTGATGTGTATGCTAGCAAGTTAAAAGTTATTAGTATCGAGGATGATACGGATGCTCCAATAAGTGCAGAGGGAGTTGAATTTCTTATAACTTTTGACCGTGAAACAGGGAGTTTGCTCACGTCAGATATGATTGTGATCATTGATGAGAATCAGAATTTAGTTGATCGATCAAAATGGACTATTGAAGAACCTTTTAGTGAAGATCAAATCCATTGGAAGTTTAAGCTGAGTCCTATTGATAGTGAAGTTGACTTTACAAGAGTCAAAATAAACATTCCCGAAGGAGTTATAGAAGATATCCATGGCAATAAAAATGATGCTTTTTTACAAGAAGTAGCTTCTCAGGCATTTGATGCGACAGCCCCTTTATTTGAAAATAGTACAAATTTTACAGTCGAGCTCTTCGAGAATACAGATGTTGACCAAGTTGTTCACAATGCAGAGGCAAAAACGGATGAGAGGTCTAATGCCGATGAAAATATTTTTTATCGCATCCAAGAAGGACTGGATGCGAAACTCTTTAATATTGACATTGAAGGGAACCTTCGATTACTGGAAACAGCGGATAGAGAAACAAAATCACAATATCAAGTCAATATTATAGCTCAAGATACTCAAGGTCTAGAAAGCTTTCAAAACTTATTTGTGAATGTTCTAGATGAAGATGAGGTTCCGATTTTTCAGAGTGAATCCGACCTGTTGATCAATGTTTTTGAAAATACGTCTTCCGGGTACTTGCTTTATGATGTTCAGAGCCAAGATGAGGGGAAGGCTTTTGATGAAGACGTCTTTTATTCATTAGAAGGAGACTTTGAGGCTCTTGAAATGTTTGAAATAGACGAATTTTCTGGGATGGTCCTTTTAAAAAGTCGGCCAGATTATGAAAGTCGACAGGCCTATGAGTTAAATATCTTGGCAAAAGATGTGAATGATAATGTCTCTGATAAAAAAATGACGGTTGAGATCACAAACGTTGAAGAAGTTTATATAGATGCTTCACAAGAAGGGATTCAAAGCACTCATTTTGTGGTAGCCAATAGAGGAGACATTTTCGAAGGATTCAATTTTGGATTTAATATATCTTCGCCGCAGTCTGAAAATATTGAAAAAGTTAAAATTGTTTTGGAAGATGGTTTTGATCTAGAAAATGACAAAATTCGTTTAGAAGAGCCGGTCGATCTGAATGTTAATCACCGCTCTATTGGTCAGTGGTCTAGTTATGTTTATGAATACGACGCTCAAACAAGAATATTACTTGTGAGTAAACTGGATGATACGGCTTTCTTACCCCTGCAAGTGAAAAAGATTTTAGAAGGGGTAGAGATATTTAATACATCTGAAAATATTATTAATGGTCAAAGAACGATAAAAGTAAGTTATATTGACAATGGAGCAGAAGGTGAATCTGCCTCTGTATCGATTGAGGTGCAGGCGAACGCTCCTAAGTTAATATCTGTGATAGATGATGTTCCAGAGAATGTAACGGCGGGCAGTGTTCATTACACCTTAACTTTTGATCGGGAAGTCGAACCCGGTTTTTCAATAGATAGTATAGAGATTCTTGATAATGAAGAAAATGTCCTTAATAAAGAATCGTGGTTGATTGAAAACTTTCAAACTTTAGATAATATCACGTACACGTTTTCACTTATGGCTGTAGATGAAAAAGTGGATACAACACAAATCAAATTGAAAGTTTTAGAAGGAACTATACAGGATAAATATGGAAACAAAAATGAGGAGTGGATTCAAGAAACCTCTAGTCAGACTTTTGATACGACAGCACCTGTTTTCACGGATGGTGAAAGTGTTGCTGTAGATCTTTTGGAAAATACGGATGTTGCTGAAGTTGTGTATGATGCGCAGGCGAAAGATGATGAAGGTGGACAGCCCGATGAAGGCTTAATATACACATTGAATGGAGATGATGCGGGAGAATTTATCTTAGATCCGCAGAGTGGAGAATTGAGACTCAATGTGATGG
>MDLB01000062.1 GCA_001730085.1 PVC group bacterium (ex Bugula neritina AB1) | reverse complement strand
GGCTACAGTGCAAACGCTGACCGTAATGCGGGGCGTAATATCTTAGAGGCAGGGCATGCCTTGTTAGCTTGTGGAGAAAATCCGTTAGGAATTTCTATGAAGCAAGAACCCCTAGTTGCTAAAAAAATAGCTTAGTAAATCTAGGAATCACCTTCCTTTAGGTAGGTGAGGATGTCAAGTAAAAATTTGTTTTAGTAAAAAACTAAAAGGAGATAATGACTATGCCTTATGTAAGTGTTCGTTTAATAGGAAAGCTTTCTAGTGATCAAAAGATCGATATAGCGGAGCGTATCGCTGAGACTTTGGAAGAGGTTGCTAATAAGTCTAAAGAAAAAACACAGGTTGTTTTTGATGAAGTTTCTTCGGATAATTGGATCCAAGGTCATCAGTTTATTAAAGGGGAATGATTTTTTTTAAAATGTTGGATTATTTTCAGGGTAGAGTTGAAACGTTAAATAAAGTTTTATGTGAAGCTAGTGGTTTGTGTCACTTAGGCGATTTAACAGGTAAACATTTTTTGGAACAGTTGTCTTACCGAAAAATATTTGGTCGAAATGTTATAAAAGATCTTTATTTTGGTGGAAGAAAATCTCATGTTCCAAGGGTTGTTATTGATACTTATCGGAGTGTTATTAATGATGCTCCTCCTGATATAAAAAAAGATCTAAATTCTCTTTTTGAAAAAAGGATTTATGAATTAGGCTGGGTACCTTTCTTAGAAGATTATTTTTTTAAAAACTTTGGTTATAATGACGACTGGTCTATTTCAAATGTTGAAGACCATAGCATAGGTGCGGGGGTTTATTGTTTAACGTTTCTTTTAAAAGATAAAAATAAATCTGTTGATTTGTTTTTGAAACGTGAGTTTGATGATGGCTTTACCCTTAAGCATGAATCTTTTTATCATGCGATACAGGCAAAGTTTATTCACCCTGAGTTTATTGCACCTCAACCTGTTTACTATCATTCACAACAGGGAAATTCTCTTTCGGTTGCAGAAAGGTTTCCTGGGATCTCTTCTGAAACATTTTTTAGATTTTGGATGACAGGTGCTCAAAAGATCGATATAGAAATAAATGATATTTTTGTCACATGTCTTGCAAAACATGCAGCGATGGGGGATGTTTTAGGTCGAAATGACAGGCATTTGGGGAATAGTCATTTAGCTAGTGTCACTAGCTCGGGAGAGGAGACAAAAGATTTAAATATTTTTATGGATATCAATGAATCTCAAAAACTTTGGATGATTGATTTTGATATCCAATATCTATTAGAAAGTAATAGTGACGATTGGATTCTTGAAGATATCAGGCAGGGTTTAAGTGAAATTAATCTTTTACCTTTTTTATTGGAGGTATCTTCATCTTCTAAAAATTCTTTGAAACGATGTTTATCTCTTTTTCATGAAGTTTATATAACATTTTTGAATCAAATCAAAACCCCTAAGTCATTAGAGTGGATTGAAAGTTTTGCTCAAAATATTTATGGGCAAGACTTCGCGAAGCAATTGACGTTATCTTTATCTCATAAAGTTGATTTTTTGATGACGATGGATTGGAAAAAAGATTATTATCGAGCTTTTTTGGTAGATTATAGATACCGTTTTTTCTTAAAAAATTTATTAGAAGATAAATTTAGGAGAAACCCTTCTAAAAATGAGTGGATTGAGTATATTGATGCGAAGTCCTCCAAAGGAGCAGCTTTTCAACTCGAAGCTTTTCGAGGGGTTAGTGCCAAAAATTTTGTATCTCAAAAAAAATTGGGTTTTCGAAAAAACTGGGAAGATCTTGAGTTAAAATTGAGGGTGTTTTTGGGTAAAGAGGATTTTTTTAAGGCAAGAAAGAGGCGAGACTCTTTCTTGGAAGAATTTTTTGAAATACTTTTTTGAGAGGTACTTGTTTGAAAGTTAAAATATGCGGAATAACAAACTTTAAAGATGCTCTTGAGGCTTTAGATGCCGGGGCAGACTATTTGGGTTTTATTTTTTATCCTAAAAGCTCTCGGTATGTTTCGGAGGAGTCTGTTTCAACTATTTTAAAAAAGTTACCAAGAAAAGATTTTATTTCTGTAGGTGTCTTTGTTAATGCTGATTATAATCAAATCCAAGCTATACAAAGGAATACAGGTATTTCTATGGTTCAGCTCCATGGAGAAGAGACGCTTGAGTTAGCTGAAAAGCTAGGGAAAGAGAAGGTTATCAAAGCTTTGCGGACGAGAGATATTGAAGAAATGAAGAAATGGAGAGATCACCCTTTTGTTCTTTTGGATGGTGATGCCGGCGATCACTATGGAGGTCAAGGTATCAGGGTTAATAATCAACTTGTCAGACAGTTCAAAAATTTGTACAATGGATCTTTGATGTTCGTAGCAGGCGGACTAAATCCTCAAAATGTGGATGAAGCGATAGAAGCTTTTTCTCCTGATGGCGTTGATGTTTCTAGTGGAATTGAGCTATCTCCAGGTATAAAAAACTTTGATAAAATGAAGGCTTTTATTCATAAAGCCAAGCAGGGAGACTAAAAATGCCGGATATTAATGACTTTGGGACTCTAAAAAAAGGGTACTTTGGCGAATATGGTGGGTGTTTTGTTCCTGAAGTTTTGTATGAAGCTCTTGATCAACTATCTTCTGTATATGAAAAAGTTAAAGATGAAGATTCTTTTCAATCCGAATGGCATCGACTTTTAAAAGACTATGTTGGTCGCCCGACACCTCTTTATCTTGCAGAAAATCTTTCAGACCATGTTGGCTGTAAGATTTATTTAAAAAGAGAAGATTTGAATCACACAGGTGCTCATAAAATAAATAACACTATTGGACAGGCGCTTCTTGCCAAAAAAATGAATAAGACACGTATCATTGCCGAAACGGGAGCGGGACAACATGGGGTAGCAACCGCGACGGTTTGCGCTCTTTTGGGGCTGGACTGCGTTATATATATGGGTGAAGAAGATATTTATCGCCAAGAACTCAATGTTTTCCGTATGGAGATGCTCAATGCAGAAGTTGTGACGGTTTCCTCTGGGAGTAAAACTTTGAAAGACGCTACGAATGAGGCTTTAAGGGATTGGTCATCATCTGTTGAAAAAACCCATTATATTGTGGGTTCGGTTATTGGGCCACATCCTTTCCCTACGATGGTACGAGATTTTCAATCAATCATAGGGATTGAAGCTAAGAAGCAAATTTTGGAAGCTGAAAAAAGATTGCCAGACTATTTGATGGCATGTGTTGGTGGTGGTAGTAATGCTATGGGACTTTTTTATCCTTTCTATGATGATAATGTCAAGTTTATTGGGATTGAAGCTGGAGGGTATGGTGTAAATTCAGAGGCTCATTGTGCTACCCTTGTTAAAGGGAAACCTGGAGTTTTACATGGTTGTAGGAGTTATCTTTTACAAGATCGAAACGGTCAGGTGCGACAGACACATTCTATATCAGCTGGTTTAGATTACCCCGGAGTAGGTCCTGAGCATAGTTTTTATGCTGACTCGAAGAGGGCTGAGTATTTTTCGATCAATGATAAGGAAGCTTTGAATGCTTTTCAAGTTATTTCTAAAATGGAAGGTATTATTCCTGCTTTAGAAACAGCTCATACGTTTGCTTATCTCTTAAAAAATCGAGAAAGGTTTAAAAAAGAAGATATTGTTATTGTGAACCTTTCTGGCCGTGGAGATAAAGATGTTTCGCAGGTCAAAGAGTTATTGAGGAATTAGGATATAGTATAGTTATGAATCGTGTTCAAAAAGCTTTTGAAAAAAAACCTATTTTTATACCTTTTCTTACGGCGGGCTACCCTGATGTCGATACCTTTATTGACTTGGTTGTTTTATTGGCCGAAGAGGGTGCTGGGATTGTTGAAATAGGTGTTCCGTTTTCGGACCCTGTTGCAGACGGAAAAGTTATCCAAAGGGCATCTCAAAAAATGCTTGATGCAGGGATCTCTATGGATCAAGTTTTTGTTATGATCCAAAAAATACGTGAGAGGACAGATGTTCCCATAGTTTTGATGAGCTATTATCATATGGTTATGTGTAAGGGAGTTAAAAGTTTTGTTAAAAGATGTTCAGAATGTAAGGTTGACGGTTTAGCTATACCAGATCTAACAATTGAAGAGTCGGACGAACTTTTGAAAGAATGTGATGAAGAAAATATTGCGATGACATTTTTTCTTTCACAAACGACACCTAATGCACGTATGAAAATGATTATTCAAAAAACAACCGGTTTTCTTTACTATGTTTCACGTATGGGAGTGACAGGCCGTGGAGAGTTGGATGTTGAACATATTCAGCAACGTTTAAATATGATCAAATTTCAAACAGAAACACCATTAGCTCTAGGTTTTGGTATTTCGAATCCTAAAGATGCGAAAATTTTTGCAAAAGAGTCTGACGGTATCATTGTTGGAAGTAGTCTGATTGAGCAGATAGATAAATTCCGAGAAGATGAAAATTTTTTCAGGTATATTAGAAACTTTGTACAGCCCTTTGTGAAATGTTAAATAAGACTCCTTCATTGATTTTAGCTTCAAACTCTCCAAGAAGAGCTAATATCTTAGATCTCTGTTCTTTGCCTTTTTCTGTAGTGCCGTCTAATGTGGAGGAGTGGGAAACTGAAACCGCGAATCCTTTTGATCTTACTGAGACTAATGCTAAAAATAAAGCCAAAGCTGTGGCGTTATCTAATAAAACGGATATTGTTATTGCTGCTGATACAGTAGTTTATTCACAACAGAAAGTTTTGAATAAGCCACAGGATTTTAAACATGCCATGGCGATGTTTGAAAGTTATTGTGGGAATGATGTTTCTGTTTTTACGGGTCTTGCTGTGTGCTATGGTGATCAAATAAAAACAGGTGTTGATGAGACTATCATTTCTATGCGACCCTTTGAAAAAGAGAAATACAAAAAAATAGTTCAACGGCTTTTCTCCCTTGATAAAGCAGGAGGTTTCACGATTGAAGGCATGGGTGCTATCTTATTTGATAATATAAAGGGCTCTTTTTATAATGTTTTAGGCTTGCCTGTTCATTTATTAGAGAATCTTATAAGCTCTTTAGGTTTTGATATATGGACCTTTAGTGAAAAAAATTGATGCATCAGATCATTGATTTTCTTATCCGCAAAAAAATCAGTTTATCTCCGTTGGCAGGTATTTCTGATAGACCCTTTCGATTGATCTCTCGTCGCTTTGGTTGCCCTTATGCTTTTACAGAAATGTTAGATGCTCGAGCTGTTTTGAGTCAGAGAGAAAGCACAAAGAGAATGATGTCTACCCATGAAGAGGATACCCCTTTAGGTGTTCAACTTTTGGGTGATAATATTGAAGATATTGTTCATGCCGCTAAAGTTTGTGAAGACAAAGGCTTTGATATGTTAAATATCAATGCGGCTTGTCCTGTTCCAAAAATTAAGAAAAAAGGCAAAGGTGTTGCCTTGATGAATGAACCTTTAAAGATAGGGAGTATGATTCGCTCTTTGGTTCAAGAAACAGGCCTTCCTGTTGCTTTAAAGATACGCAGTGGTTTTAATAACGATGCATTGAACTATATGGAAGTTGGGCATATAGCTCAAGAAGAAGGTGTTTCTGCTATTTTTATTCATCCGCGACATGCTGAATCAAAATATTCTGGGAATTTGTCTAAAAATCACATTATTGAAATGAAAGACAACTTGAGAGTTCCTATTTTTGCGAGTGGGAATGTGTTAGAAGCTCAAGATGTTTTGGATATGATGAATGATACAGGCTGTGATGGAGTATCGATCGCTAGAGGGGCTATAGGTAACCCCTGGATTTTTGCTCAGAGTATTGACCTTTTAGAAGGGCGGAAGCCTAGACCTAATCCTTCCTTTGAAGAAATAAAAATTTTGGTAAAGGAGCATTTTTATATGATGTCAGAGTTGTACTCGTTTGAACGAGCTTTGCCTAGAATGTATAAATTTCTTCTTTTGTACTTTAAAGAATACTCAAAACTAGAAGAAAGAATGGCTGTTTTTCGTTCGACTGTCAAAACGGAGCATGATTTTGAACAGTTTATTGAAAATTTGTAAAAGATGAATCTTTTGTTTTTTTATATTTTTACAACAGAGGCTTTTGAATCTAACCCATACTTTGTGTAAGGAAAGGATTTTTTATAATAGGAGGTTGTTTGGAAATATCCCATAAGCTTTATTAAAAAGAGTAACAAGAAAACTTATGAGGTATTATGTAATGTTCTCAATAACTTATTATTGGAGAAAAAGAAAATTGACTGAGGCATTTTCTAAGGATCTCGTGATAAAATAAAAGAGATTTTTGCAAGGGTTTCGTTCGATCAATTTTAAAAAATGTGGCATTAAAGATATTTTCAGGCTTTTGGAGAAATACGCTATGTGTTTTTTTTAATAGATCTGATAAAAAACGTATACTGTTCTTTGTAGACTTCTTGTTCTGAAATTATGCTTGCTGTTTATGATTTATGATCACTTTGGAGGAAAATTTATGCATTATAATCGCATAAAAATACTATGCGTTATTTTTTTTGCTTTCTATTCAACCACTTTAAATGCTTATTGGGTTTGGAATACAAAATCTAAAAAATGGTCAAACCCTAAACATTCCGTGAAAGGGACGGCTGAAGATCAATTCCTTTGGGCCAAAAAATTTTACGAAGAGGGAGAGTATAAAAAAGCGCTCAAAGGCTTTCAAAAGCTCATGAAAAAATATCCGCGTTCAAGATATTCCCCTGAGGCGGGTTTCTTATCTGGATCTTGCTTGATGAATTTAGGTCAATATTATGATGCCTACTTGATTTTTCAAAAAGTTTTAAAAAAATATCCAGGTTTTTCACAGGTTGAAGAGATTGTTAAGAAACAGGTGCAAATAGGTAATCATTATTTTTATAAAAAAGGTTTTAATATAGGAAAGGTAACATTTCCTAAAAATAATGATCATGCGATAGAAATCTTTCAAGGCATCATTGAAAACTCTCCCTATGGTGAATATGCTCCTTACGCTCATTTCTATTTAGCGGAATCTTATCGACTGATCAATCGCTTCGAAGATGCTATACGTATGTATGAAGCTTTGATCGATAAGTTTCCTAAAAGTGAATATGTTGCGGAAAGTCGATATAAGATCATTCTAAGCTCTTCCCATTTTGTGACTAAAGATGGATATACCGAAAAAGATCTTGATGAAGCTAAGCTAGAATTTGAAATTTATATGAAAAAACATGCTAAGACAGCTCGTGGGCACATTGCTCAAAAAGAAATTGATGATTTGAATCAAAAAGATGCTCAAAAGATTTTAGAAACAGCTCAATGGTATGAGAAAAAAAAGAAGTACAAAGCTGCATTGCTCTATTACAGAGATTTTTATAGAAAATATAAAAATCATGAAGAGTCGGAGGGTGTTAAAGATAAAATAAATGTTTTATCGATGAATTGATTTTCTTGTTAAATATTTCACAAGCTTTTTTAGATTTTTTAGAAGTTATAATTTTTTATAGTGAAATAATCTTTGTACAAATTATTTCTAATGAAAGGTAGGGGGTATTGCCGCAAAAATCTTGCATGTGCTATAAGAAGAAAAAATGGGATTTTTTAGTGACCGAGGGATGTTCACTGGGTAGAGTGATAGCAAATATTTGCTTCATAATAGATTTAAAACTATAAAAAGGAGAATTTTGAGATGTTTAAATATTTTATGATACCTTTTTGGATTGTGTCTTTTTTGAGTGGTTGTGGGTATTCTACGAAGAGTTTTCTTCCATCGCATGTTAATAGTATAGCTGTTCCTATGTTTAAGAATGAGACATTTCGTTTGAAAAAAGCAGGAAGAACCTTCAAAAGAAGACTTGAAAAAACGGTAACAGATAAAGTTATTCAAAATTTTATTCAAGATGGACAGTTACAGGTTCTTGAACCGTCTATGGCTGACTGGGTTTTAGAGGGAACAGTGACCGATTACGAAGTGAGACCTTTGAGGTATTCTAGTAGTGATGCGGGTCTTGTTGAAGAGATTCGTTTGATCTTAAAAGTTTCGGTTGTTTTAAAAGATGCGAAGTCTCAAAAGGTTATTTGGAAGAAAAAGTCCATATTTCGAGAAGAGGATTTATATGTGGATGGATCCATTTTTGACGAAGAAGAAAGAGGGTTGGAATTAGCAGCTTTTCGCATAGCTAAAAAAATTACCACGGAAGTATTAGAGGGATGGTATTGATTTGTTCCATTTGAAAATAGACAAGACAGATGTTGAAGATTTAGATCCTTTGTATGTTTTTGTTGGAAAAGATTTGTATTTAAAAAAAAAGCTGATAGAAGCTTTTCGTTATAAGTGGTCCGAAACAGAGATGGATAACTCTTTAGGTGCATTTCACTTTAATGGGAAAATGCATAGCTCTTCCGAAATCATAAATGCTTGCTTGTCAATGTCTTTGTTGCAAAGCAAGACACTTGTTATCTGTGAAGAAGCCGATGTTTTTTTGAAAGATAAGGCAATCCTAGATTATTTTCAAAACCCTACACAGGCAACATGCTTGGTTCTTTTTATTAAAGATAGAAGGTCTTTTCCTAGTAAACTTAAGGAGAAGTGTGATATTCAAACCTTAAAACCTCTTGATCGTTCTAATTTTTCTTTATGGCTTAGAGACTACTGTAAAGAGAATGGGATTTCATGGGACTTTAAAATTCGTTCATTCCTTGAGCAACAATACACAGGTGATTTGCTAAAAATACAACAAGATATAGATAAACTTGTGACATATGCTGGGAGTGAAGGTAAATTAACACTGGAAGAGCTGAAAGACCTTGTGATGAGCGTTGATAATGCTGATGTTTTTTTATTGCTGGATGATATGTTGTCCAAAAAATATGATTTGGCTATTAAGAGATTAAATGCGATACTCGTTAATGGCAATGGGGGCTATGATATTGCAGGCGTTTTTATGTGGCACTTTAAGAAGCTGTGGGCTTTACGAGAAGCACGAGAACAAGGCTTATCGTCAGATCAGATTTTAAAAAAGCTTTCTATGAAGCCGTGGGTTTTTAAGAAAATGACCAGGCAAGAGAAAGCTTTTAACAAAATACAGATGTGCGATATTTTTGAAAAAATATACGATTTAGAACTAGATCTTAAGAAAAATAATCTTTCTCCCAAAACCATATTTCAAAAATTTATACTAAGTTTCTGAAAAAATTAACCTTGTATAGTGGCCAAAGCTTTAGAAAGTCTAGCTTTGTGGCGACTAGCGTAATTTTTATGAATAAGGTTTTTCTTCGCGGCACGATCTATGCTTGAAAAAGCATCACGGATAAGAAGATCAGCTTCAGATTTATTCCCAGAAGATATGCTCTCATAGGTTTTTTTTACAAAAGTTTTCATTTTAGATTTAACTATGTTATTAGCTAAACGTTTAATTTCGTTTGTTTTGACACGCTTTTTGGCAGAACGCAAATTAGGCACGAGGCATATTCCTTCTTTTATCTATATGAACATAAGAAAAATCTGCATATCCTCATAGTAGAAGAAAGTCTTTGAGAGTGTGCAGAATACATTTATTTTAGGCTAAACGCCTGTGTTTAGTCAAGTGTTTTTCTTTAATTATAGAAAGAAAAAGCTGATCAATAAATTCAAATCGTTGCGAAACAACAAACTGTTATAAAAGTTCTTTCAATAAAACATAAGAGTTCTTTTAGAACAAGATACTATTAAAAATTGAGATGTTAGATTTTTTGTAAGACTCACAGTGTATAATGGGACTATTAAAAATGGTTCACAAGTTTTTCTGAGGTCCTTTAAAAGTTTTTTTATCTTTTTTCTCTTAAAAATAGAATCCTAAAGGAGTTTTTTTGATTAAGCTAGTTCGTCCTAAAAAAATCCTCATTGTCAAAATGAGTGCCATAGGTGATGTTATCCAAACATTGTTGGCTTTGAATGTTTTGAAAAGAAGCTGTGAAGATGTTTCGATTGATTGGTTGGTAGAAGATAAAGCTGCGGCTGTTTTAGAGGGGCATCCTGATATCAATCGCTTGATTATTTTTAATAGGAAACAAAAACGTATCAGAGAGTGCATCCAAAAATTGCGTAAAAGTAACTATGATTGGGCTATTGACTTTCAGGGAACATTTAAGAGTTCTTTGTTTATGCGTTTTAGCAAAGCACATTTTCGCATAGGTTATCAGGATCCTCGTGAGCCTTGCTCCTTTTTATATAATGTGTGTGTTAAAAGTGGGAACAAAGATGTTTTGCATTCCGTACGAAACTTAAATTTATTGAAGCAACTAGGGATTTCTAAAGACCGACCTCTCTTTAACTTTCCGATAGGAGAAAAAGCTGAGGAGAAGATTGAAAATCTTTTGGAAGAAAAACTTTCAACGGAGACATATTTTTCTTTGAATGCTGTTGCTAGTCGTCCGGCGAATCGATGGGGTATTTCTAATTTTAAAAAGTTGATACAAAAGTTTCGCGAGTACAGTTGTGATACAATCTTTTTATTGGGTGGCTCACAAGATGTTGAGGATCATAAATTTTTGGCTGACGGCTTGGAAAATGTTGTTGATTTGACAGGGTCTCTTAGTTTGAAAGAGTCTGCCGCTCTTTTGAAAAGATCTCTTTTTTTTATATCTGGAGATACGGGCCCATTGCATATGGCGGCCTCGGTTGGATGTCCTGTTTTGGGCATATATGGCCCAACAAATGTTCGTAGAACAGGCCCATTCCAAAAAGATGCTTTTTTGGTTCAAAAACATGTCGATTGCCAACCTTGTTATAAAAAGATTTGCCCTTTGGAGCATCATCAATGTATGAAAGATCTCACTGTAGAAGAGGTTTTGATAAAGCTGGTTGAATTGTGGAGGTATAGTAAAAAAAATGTTTAAATTAGAGCGTCCCTTGGTGATGTTTGATCTTGAAACAACAGGAACAAGTGTGAGCCAAGATAGAATTGTACAGATAGCTGTTGTTAAAATTTATCCTGATGGCAAAAAAGAGGAATTCGAGTGGTTGGTTAACCCGGAACGTCCTATTCCTGAAGATGCTGCAGCTATTCATGGGATATCTGATGAAGATGTTATTTTTGCAAGGTCTTTTAAAGATCTTTCCTATGATATTTTGAAAATTTTTAAAGATTGTGACTTAGGTGGTTATAATGCTATCAAATTTGATATACCCTTTCTTTGTAATGAATTCAAACGTGTGGGCATAGATTTTTCTTTGGACAAAGTTTCTCTTGTTGATCCCTATGTTGTTTATAGAACTTTGGAACCTCATACATTGGGTAAGGCTTATCAATATTACTGTAAAAAAAATCTGGAAGGCGCTCATTCGGCTTTGCCAGATGCTAGAGCAAGTTGGGATGTTTTGCAAGCCCAAAGTGAAATGTATGAGGATTTACCTAAAGACATTTCCAAAGTTGTTGAGTTTTGTCAAAGTAAAAAGCGTGGGAACTCTTTTGACCAAGAAGGGCGATTGCTTTGGGTTAAGTCTGAACTGGTTATTAACTTTGGGAAGCACAAGGGAACATCTTTGCGTGAATTAGCGAAAGGGGAGAAATCCTACTTAGAGTGGATTGTGACACAAGATTTTTCTGAGGATGTTAAAGGAGCGATTCTTCAATCTCTTGAAGGGAAGTGTCCTAAAAGATAATATATAGCTATTCTACAGATATTTTTTTTAAGAATCTTTTTTATTGTTGTTTAAGAGAGAAGACCTCTTTAGTTTGCGTCGATGACGAGAGATTCTTGTAGCTAAAATTTTGCCAAAGAAAAAATGTGAAAAGTAAGAGCCTCTCATTTCTTAAGCTTAATATAAGAGTCGACTATTTTAAACATGATGTTCTTTATTATACATGAGACTGTTGAAAAATGGATTACAAGCTTTCTTGAAGATTTTATAAAAAAGTGTATATTATTGGCCAAGAGACTATGAGTTTTATTAAGAGTAAGGAATAGAGGTTATTTTAGAATGCCTTTATGATGTATACGGAAGAGAGTGGAGATTTTGTTATTAATCAAGCACTTCTTTGTAAAGCATTCATCGGTATAGGATTAGCTAAAGAGCGTCGATCATCTATCGGAAGCTCATCTAGCTCAGCTAGTTGATCTAAAATACGTTTTGAATCACTTTTGAAATCAAGCTTTTGGGATAGAGTTTTGTGATGTTTTTGTATGTTTTCTAAAAAATTTATGTATTCATTTATTTTTTCAAAGGGAATCTGATTTTTTTCTAAAGTTTCTTCTATCCCTTTTACGACTATTCTGCTCCAATCATCATCTTCCCAGTCATTGCCCTTTAATATGCTAAAAAGTTGTATTAAGCTAGCTATTTCAAGTTCTCTTTCAAAATATATATGATTTTTCCACTTGCGCATATCTTCTTTAAGTTTATGCTTAGCGATTTCTTTTAAAACAGAACAAAATATATAATCAGTTTTATCTTTATTATTATTAAATGGATTTAATTTTTCATGTACAGTTAATATTATTTTATTTTCCGAGGTTACCCGATGAGTTACAAATGAGGTAGGTTTTTTAAAAGAATCCAAAGGTTCAAAAATGACGGCTTCCACGAAGGGAGTTTTTTCTAATGATCTTTTCACAAAAGATTTCATTTTGTTTTGTTCCTTTTGAAAGTAATCTTTGGGGTAACGTGTATCAATCTCTTGAGAAAAGGCTGCTCCTTCAGAAGTTTCCGATAAAGATTCAGAAAAGGAAGCTTTGGTGGTCATTTGATTAATGCGTTCTCGCTGTAGAGCTTTTTTTAATTCAAGGGCTTTTTCTTTGGCGAAAACATATTGACTTTTTGTTTGAATCAGTTTTCGATGTTTTCTCATCTTTTCAAAGAAGGCTGTATCTTTTTGATCGGAGTCCTCATGAGTATAAGAATTTTTTACAGCTTGATCAATGGCTATGAAAGTTCCGGTACGACCTATGCCTGCGGAGCAGTGAACAAGCGCAGGTTTGTCAGAGTTAGTAGCGGTTTGTTTTGAAAATTCTGTGTAAAATCTATCGAATTCATCAGAACTATATTGTCCTGGGGTATCTTGACGTGGCCATTTTGTGAATTGAAGGTGAGTTATTGTTCTAGACTGTTTGCTTGTAGTATCTTTTACTTTTAATTTTCGAACAATTGTTCCTGGGTATGGTTTTTTTTCACTTAGTAGCTTAACTTTGATTCTATGGTTAGGATCATTTGATAGTTTATATTCAACGATTTCACCTTTTTCTTTAGGCCAATAGGTGGAAGATTTTTTTACTTTTTCTTTATATTTTCTACCTTTTTTTATTATTTCTGTTATTTCTTCAGTTTCTGTTAACATCGCTATGACAGAGACGTCATTGTCTAAGCAAACTTTAAACATGTCTCCTCGTGTATCTGCTTTCTTACTTTCTTTATCTTTTTTTAAAGGTGCTTGCGTTGCGATAAACCTAAATTTTCCATTGGGATCATAAACTTTTGATCCATTAAAGTAGGGGACATCATTTGTATTTAATGTGTATTCGGGGTTGCTTGAGGAATAGACGTCTCTGTAACGGTCTCTACTATGAACGAAGTCTATGTCTGTCTTATTGTTATACGCCCGATAGCTCGGATTGAGTTGTTCTTGTTGCTCTATCTTTTGATAATAATTTTCTGCAGAGGTTCTATCGATAGATTGTGCTAGTGTTTGTTTTTGAAAAGTTGCCCATTCTGTGTTGCCTTTTGTTTCTTGGAAAAGGTCAAAAAGATCTTTTGTAGCGGAGTTCGGTGTAGAGAGGTCTTCTTGTTGGTCAGATTGACGGCTCTTTCCCTTAGACTTTTCTTTATTTTGTTTTGTTTTATTAAGAGGAGTTTTTTTCTTTTGGGATTTTTTTTGTTTATCTCGTTTATCTCGTTTAGCTTGTTTAGCTTGTTCCTCTTTTTCTTTTTGGGATTTTTTTAGTTTATCTCGTTTATCTCGTTTAGCTTGTTTAGCTTGTTCCTCTTTTTCTTTTTGGGATTTTTTTTGTTTATCTCGTTTATCTCGTTTAGCTAGTTTAGCTCGTTCCTCTTTTTCTTTTTGGGATTTTTTTTGTTTATCTCGTTTAGCTTGTTTAGCTCGTTCCTCTTTTTCTTTTTGGGATTTTTTTTGTTTATCTCGTTTAGCTTGTTTAGCTCGTTCCTCTTTTTCTTTTTGGGACTTTTTTTGTTTATCTCGTTTATCTCGTTTAGCTTGTTCCTCTTTT
>MDLB01000061.1 GCA_001730085.1 PVC group bacterium (ex Bugula neritina AB1) | reverse complement strand
GGCTACAGTGCAAACGCTGACCGTAATGCGGGGCGTAATATCTTAGAGGCAGGGCATGCCTTGTTAGCTTGTGGAGAAAATCCGTTAGGAATTTCTATGAAGCAAGAACCCCTAGTTGCTAAGAAAATTACTTAGTAAATCTAGGAATCACCTTCCTTTAGGTAGGTGAGGATGTCAAAGAAGTATCACTTTGGAAAAGCCCTTACCTCATTAATTTGAGATAGGGTCTTTTTTCAAAATAGAAATCGCTCTTAATAAGAACCTTGAGAAAAGTTCTTGTTGTAGGTAAGGCTAGGTAAGGCATTGAAATCTTTTATGCCTTTTTTTTTCATTTAATGCAGATTTCTCTTTAGAGATTGTGGCTAGGCCCTATTTTTCAAAAAGTTTTTTAATAAAGTAAACAAGTGAGGGGTGAATAATCGTGTTTGAGTTCTTATTGAAAATCTTGAATTTTTCCAAAATATGGTGGATAGCTATTAGACCTAATACTTTGTGGGTTTCCTTGTGTCCGATAATGGTTGTTACTGCACTTTGTTATAACAGATTGTCTGTTGTGAATATTCTTTTATCTCTTCTAGGGATTTTATCTTTACAAATTGGGGCAAACTTGACGAATGACTATTATGACACGATAAACGGCGCTGATAATGCTGACCGTGTGGGTCCTTTACGTGTGATGCAGGCTAAACTTGTTTCCGAGTCCGCTATGCGTAAAGCGATAATGTTTGTTTATACGATAGCGTTTTTCGTTGGAGTTCACTTTGGGGTATATATTCATAGTTTTTTATTCATTTTGATGAGCGTGAGTATATGTGCGAGCTATCTGTATACAGGAGGTTCAAAGCCCTATGCTTATTATGGACTGGGAGATCCGATGGCTTTTCTTTTTTTTGGTCCCATTGCTGTGGCTTCTGCTTTCTATATACAGACTTATGAGATCAGTCTTTTTGCTATTTATATTGGGATCGCCATCGGCTGTTTTTCTATTTCTTTGATAACAGCAAATAATTGGAGAGATATCGAAGGAGATCGTCGGGCAGGGAAAAAAACATTAGCGGTTTTTTTTGGTCCACGGTTTTCTAGATTTGAATACATTTTTTTTATTTTTTTGCCGTATATTATTTTTATACATGTTTTATATCTTAGAGATGTGAGCTTGGGCTTGTCTCTTTTAACTCTTTCTTGTTTGGGGATCACTTGGTATTCTACTTTGAAAGAAATATGGGTTTTTGATCGAATAGAGCTTGATCATTTGAAAAATCTTTTAAAAAAGACAGGAAAGGCTTTTCTTATTTACTCTATTTATCTTTCTTTTATTTTATTTAGAACAAAATAGTTTTTTATAAGATTCTATATAGCCTTTGCCGGAAAAAAATACTATAAAAATTTTTTTTTAAAAATAATCGAGATTGCTGTTAAAATACGCCATATATTTTATTGAAGAAAGTTTAAGTTTTAATCAAGATGGTCTTTATTTTTGAACAATAAAAATTTTAAATACAAGTTTAAGAAAATTTATTTTTTGTAAGGTTTGTCTAAAATAATAAATGAATGATTAAAAAAGCAAAACCGTATAGTTTGTCTTTGAAGTTTTCTTTGCCTAGGCAACCATTAACAATGAAGACACGACAAGGTATTTTGATTACTGTCGGAGATGGCAAATATTTTGGGACAGGGGATTGTGCTCCTTTACCGGGTTTTTCTAAAGAGTCTTATGATGATGTTAAGGAAGAGGTTGATTTGTGGTTAAAAGGTAAGAAAACCGCTTCTCTTCCTTCACTTTGTTGGGCTATTGATGTCGCTATGTCAAAATATCAAGCTCAAAAAAAAGAGATTTCTTTAACAAAATTTTGGTCCAGAGGTGACTTTTTATCTCGAGATGACTTGCGCATCGCAAAGCTCTATCATGAGAGGATTTCTATTTCTCATAATGATGTGATTAAGGTTAAGGTTGGAGAAAGCTCTTTGAGGGAAGATATTTCCAAAATTTCTTACATTGTGAAGGAGTTTAGCCCTCGTAAAATACGTTTAGATGTTAACCGAAAGTGGGATTTGAGTGATGCCATTTTTTTCTGTAAAAAAATGGAAAGTTTGCCGATAGATTATATTGAAGAACCGTGCGCTTCACCGACTGACTTACCTCTTTTAGAAAGGGAAACATCTTTAAAATTAGCTTTAGATGAAAGTTTATATAAAGATGACTGGGAGTGGGAAAAATTTTTGCCGAAGGTTTATGCGATTATTTTAAAGCCTACACTTCTTGGAGGGATTGAAGCTTTGCGTAGAATAGAGGAAAAAGCTAGAGGTGCTTCTTGTCACTGTGTAGTCAGTTCATCTTTTGAATCTGATATAGGGATAGATGCTTTAAAGCATTTGGCATGTGCATGGCAACAAGAAGATATTGCTGCTGGTTTAGACACAGAGAAATGGTTTTTCTCTTAAAAAGAAATTCATATAAGAATAAAATAAAATGTGTGACTTTTTTTTGACAAAACAGAGGTAGAGGTGTTGATTAAAAAAATATTTTACTATATAGCTATACAGTTTTTTTGTTTATCGGTTTTTTCTGATTTTTCTTTCTCTTTGGGGCCTCAGTCTGCTTTAGTTAGTTTAGAAAACATGAGACATAGTTTTACATCTAAAAGATTTAAGAGGCCTCGAAGTTATAAAAAAGATTCTATCCGATCTTGGATTCAGTTTTTTTTACAACAGTTAGAGCGCCTCGAGATCGATATTCTTAACAGAAAAAGTGATTGGGAAGACTACATCTTAAGTTTGAAAAAGATTAGGTCAAGGATTCTTTTGCTAGAGAGTAGGCTTACTTTGTGGATATATCTTTGTGATAAATATGAAGATTATATATATAAAAATGATATTAAAAGCTTTTCTTTAGATCCATTAGGAGAAGGTTTTTCTTCTGTATCGATTGCAACAATAGAGAAGCTGGTTGTACAGATCAAGAGAAATAAGATTAAAAGATCTTTCTCTTTTGAATCCTTTTATGATAGTAGTTTTGAAGAATTACTTTCTATGATAAGGAATATAGATAACCTAATATCCATGTTACAACCTGGAAATACAATTCGCCTTGATGCTAAGACTATGATTCCTGTTATTGATTACGTTAGTTGCTATGAATCTTCTATGTTAGTTCTCGATAATGAAGACTGCAGTAATCTTACTGAAACAGAAGAAGTAGATAGGCCTTTGGAAAGAGAACTGTCGAGGAGTCTTCCTGAGAAAGAATTTGCTTTTCTTCTTTCCGGAGGAGGAGGGCTGGTTGGTCATTCTGAAAGAGAGCTCTCTTCGTCTTCCTGAAGTAGGAAAAAAAGGTTCACAAGGTTTACCGGATCTGAAGGAAAGTTTTTTTGATAAGGATAAATCGATAGGTCCAATAGTGTTTGATATCGATAGACTTGATTCTCAAGAAGTAGAGGCTTTTTCAAATAAAATAAAATGCTTAGTCATTGATGGTAGCTAAAAAATATTGTGGTAAAGACTCTGATATATCAACACCAGATAAAGAAAAAATATTAGAAATGTCTGTAGCTTTCCAAAGATACTTTAACGTTCAGCCTGATTTTCTAAAAATCAACACGCTTTTACAGGATCATGAAGATTTAAAGGAAAATGAGAAATTTAGCAATTTTTTGGTAGAAATTCAAGACTGTTTTTATCATGAGGAAGAAAGAGGAGTGGTGAGAGACTCTTAGTAAGAAGCTAAATCTATTGGCCAAGTTAAAAGAATTAGCTTCTGGAGAACAACCTATGACTGCAGAACCGGGTAAAAAAAGTTGTAGGGCATTGTACCATGGAACTTAACTATTATTTTAGTTACGGTAGTAGTAGTTTTATACCTTTGAAAGCTGAAGATTTATATGAGAGTAATAGAGGTGTTTTATTGGGTTCTCACTTATTAGGCATCAAAGAGCTTTTATTAGGAGAACCTTTTATAGAAGATAAAGTTGAAAGTGATATAGCTTTTACCCTTTCTTACTTGAAAGAGAGTATAGATAAGATAAGAAGTGACCTTTCTGAGCAGAGGAGTCTTTCTCATATAGAAGCATTTACTTGTGCATTTAAATCCTTATTGAAGCAATTAGAAAAGTCAATTTTTCTAGAAAAACCCACTCTTAGTGGAAAAAAAGATAAAGATAGGTTGCTAAAGATGTATATATCCCTTAAGAAGTTTGTTTCTTTTGATGTAGACATTAAAAATTTCAAAATCAAAAGACTATACGATTTAAAATATAGGCCTTTTATTTTAGATTTATGCGCAAAAAAGATTATAATTTGAAAGGATTTTTTTGTTTAAATTATTTTATGATGTTATTTATTGCTTTTAAATATGCAAGAATAAACAACTGTGATACAATAGATTCCCTTTGAGAAAGAGAATAAACATTTCTTAAAATACCGAGGTTATTACAAAATACCCTATGTGATTTATTAAAAGAATGACAAGAAAGTTTTTGTGTTATTTGAGGACGATCTTCGAGTTTTTCATGACTTTAAAAACGATTTTTACAAATGGATGGAAAAATATATGTTGAAAATAGAAAAAACTCTTTTGCCACGAACAAGCGTACACATCTTTTTTTTAACAAAGGATCAAGCTAATGATGTTGAGCACTTTACCGGTGATTACAAAGAGTCCGTTGTTTTTTACAAAAAAAATCAAATAGAGATGTATGTGGGGTTGGGGATTCCCAAAGAGATTGACTTGGAAAAAATACGCACGTCTGTTGGGTTGGCTTTGTCCAAAGCTAAGACTTTTAAAAAAGATGAAGTTTCTTTGTTTTTTCCTAAACTTTCTTTATTACAACCCAAAGATATATCCCAAGCTTTTGTGGAAGCTACCGTTTTGTCGACGTATGTTTTTGACAAGTATAAGTCTGATCAAAAAAGTGAAGGCTTTAAAAATATAGAAAAAGTTGAATATGTTGGAGAAGAGTTTTCTTCTGA
The DNA here is from genome assembly GCA_001730085.1 of PVC group bacterium (ex Bugula neritina AB1). GTDB lineage: Bacteria. Next base: position 8,235 of record MDLB01000061.1, on the reverse strand, counting down.
AGTTCTTGAATATGCTAGGGTTTTAGCAGAAGGGACTTGTTACACGCGAGACTTAGTTAACGATATGGCACATGTTGTGACCCCTGTTTATTTGGCTGAAAAAGCTAAAGAACTAGCGAGTGCTCATAAGAATTGTGAGGTAACTATCTTTGATGAAAAAGAGATAGATGAGAAGGGGATGGGACTATTAAAAGCTGTTGGGCAAGGTTCTAATTACCCTCCTCGCTTGATTGTTTTGGAATATAAAGGGGCTCCTGAATCAAAAGATATTCGAGCAGTTGTAGGTAAGGGTATAACCTTCGATAGCGGTGGCTTGAATTTAAAACCTTCTGGCCATATAGAGTCCATGAGATACGACATGGCAGGAGCTGCAGTTAGTTTGGGTTTATTTAAAACTGCTGTTGAGTTGGGTCTAAAAGTTAACCTTGTGTGTGCTGTTGCGACAGCTTGTAATTCTATTGGTAGTAAATCATATTTTCCTGGAGATATTTATAAGTCTTACTCTGGAAAGACGGTCCAAATCAAAAATACAGATGCAGAGGGAAGGTTAGTTCTTGCTGATGCTTTGACGTATGTGTGTGAGAAATATAATCCGACACAATTAGTGGATTTGGCAACCTTGACAGGTGCTATTGTCGTTTGTTTAGGTAACAATATTGCCGGACTTTTTGCCAATGATGACCAACTGGCAAAGAACCTTTTTGAATCAGGTGAAAATACAGGTGAACGTCTTTGGAGATTACCTCTTTATAAAGAATATTCTGAAGCGATGAAAGGAGATTTAGCTGATTTAAATAATTTGTCGAATATTGGCAAAGGTGCTGCGGGCTCTATAACGGCAGCTGCTTTTTTGCAAGAGTTTGTTAAAGATACAGCTTGGGCTCATATTGATATTGCAGGTGTTGCTAATAGCTCTAAAGGAGGAAATGGATATATCCCGAAACATGCAACAGGTTTTGGTGTGCGTCTTTTGATTAATTGGTTGGAGAAATACGATGGTTAAACTTTTTTTGAATCCAGTTTTGATAATTTTATTTTCTGTGGGCTTGCATTTTAATCTGGAAGCTTTTGAGATGGACTCTGTTGATGGAGGGAAAGAAAATCTTACCTATGCAGCCGGAGATGAGGTTTTGTCATCAGAACAAAAAGTAGTGAAGAAGGTTGATTCAACTTTTACAGTGGAATCAAGTTTGAAGCCTAACACGACAACACACATAACTTTCTTAACCCAAGAACAGGCTGAAGATATTCAATACTTTTCAGGATCATACAAAGAGACGATCGTTTTTTACGAAGAAGATCATATCAAAATTTATGTGGGTTTAGGGGCTAGTGAAAAAGTCGATCTAGAAAAGATCCGCTGCTCTGTAGGGCAAGCTATAGTAAAAGCCAAACAGTTGAAAAAGGAAGAGATTTCTTTGATATTGCCAGAAGTATACTTTTTGGAAAACTCTGAAGTTGTCAAGGCCGTGGTTGAAGCTATTGGTTTGTCAACGTATACTTTTGATAAATATAAATCTCATGCGGATGGGGCATTCAAAAATGTACAGAAGGTGAATCTTGTTCATGATCGCGATCATTCATCTGATATTTCATATGCCCAAAAGATAATAAGTGGGACATGTTATGCTCGTGACTTAGTGAATGACATGGCTCATATTGTTACTCCTGCCTATCTAGCAGACAGAGCTAAAGATTTGGTGAAGGGTAAAGAAAACTGTGAGGTGGTCATTTTTGATGAAGAAGCTATCCGTGAAAATAACATGGGACTTTTACAAGCTGTAGGGCAGGGTTCTTTGTATCCTCCGAGATTGATCATTTTGAAATACAATGGAGACCCGAATTCGGATGATATCCGAGCAGTAGTGGGTAAAGGAATAACCTTCGATAGTGGTGGGTTGCACTTGAAACCAACAGGCTATATAGAAGATATGAGGATTGATATGGCTGGAGCTGCAGTAACAATGGCCTTATTCAAAACGGTTGTTGATTTAGAATTGATGGTTAATCTTGTTTGTGCTGTGCCGGCTGCTTGTAACTCTATTGGAGGTGCGGCTTACTTTCCTGGAGATATCTATCAATCTTATTCCGGCAAAACTGTCCAAATCCTTAACACAGATGCTGAAGGCCGTTTGATTTTGGCGGATGCTTTAGCGTATGTGTGTGAAAAATATGCCCCGAAAGAACTGATAGATGTGGCGACTTTGACAGGAGCCGTAATGGTTGCTTTGGGGACTGATGTGGCAGGTCTTTTTTCTAATGATGATGTTTTAGCAGAAGATTTGTTTGAGGTTGGAGAAGAGACTCATGAACGTCTTTGGAGAATGCCGATTTATCCACAGCACACACAAGCGATGATGGGTGAGTTTGCTGACTTGAATAATATTGCTAGAGGTGGAGCAGCTGGTTCTATAACAGCAGCAGCTTTTTTACAAGAATTTGTAGAAGAGACATCTTGGGCACATCTTGATATCGCGGGTGTAGCATATCGGAAAACTCCGATGACAGGGTATGTTCCTAAAAATGCTACAGGTTTTGGGGTTCGTCTTTTGCTTAAATGGTTAGAAAGAAAGTCATGTTGTTCAGGTGTCTAAAAACTTTTATATGTTTTGTATTTTTTTCCGGATTTTTTCTTGTAGAGGTTAAGGCTTTTATACCTCGCTCGGTTCAAAAGGTCTGTGTGCTTGATTTTTCTGGTAAAGATGAATCAGGGATTCGATTTACTTCTTTGTTGAGAGAATCCTTAGGAGAAGAAGGTTTTTTTGTGATCACAGGTGAGAAAACCCTTGAGAAACTTGAAAAACATTATACCTATTTGTTTGAAAACGATTTTGATCGAAAAATTATCACAGATATTGGAAAAATTTTAAATGTTGACGCTGTGATGGTTGGGCATATTCGACTTTTGGATATTTCACAGAATATTCAAGAGTTTGATGGTCGTCCGAAACTTAATGCCTCAGCATCTTTTATATTTATATGGAAGATGTATGATGCAAAAAAAGGCCATCTTATTGAGGAGAGAGTTTTTGACATTCATGAAGTTTTTCCCAATAGCTCAATATCTTTTTTGAAAGACCCTGAAATAAAGAAAATTGAAAATAAACTCTTTGGATTGGGCATAAAAAAAATAGAAAAATATATTGAAGATGTTCGTTCAAAATTCATTTTACACTCGAAGAGATCTTTCAAAATAACACCGGCTTCAAAACCTTTGTCCCAAAAGCCCTTAAAGTTAGATTTGCAAAAAGTTTATAAGGGGCTGATGGCGCCTGAAAAAGTGACAAAAGTTTTTGAAAGAGGTGACACTTTTTGGTTTAATCTGACTGTGGATAATTTGGCTCAAACTTTTCAGGGAGAAGTATGGCTCGAAATACATGGCTCTGTTTTGAACCCTAACTCGGATGTGATTTTAGATTTGTCCCATTGGTTTGATAAAAGGATGGTGTTGCCTCCGCTTGATCATAAGGGAAAAATTCCTAGGGATAAAGACCCTAGATCTTTGCCTATCACTCTTTCTTTTAAAATCAAAGAAAATATGCCTCGCGGCAGATACAAGCTTTTTTTCAATGTTGTTGATAGGGTGGTTGCTAGATCTATTTCCAATGAAATAGATTTTAAAATAAAATGAGATCACTAAAATTTTTTATTCTTCTTTTGAAAAGATTTTTCATTTTCTAAAAAAGCCTATATCCTTTGAGACTGTGAAATCTTTTTTAAATAACAGATGGTTCTAAAACTTTTTTTAATAGCGCAGCTCATGTGTTTAGTCCTAATCTTAAGGTAAGGTTGATAACGAATAAAAAAAACATAAAAATAATTTAAGATAAAATTGTTTTTTATTTTTTAAAATTGAATATTAGCTAATAAAGCAATAGAGTTCACCTTGTCTTGCGCCTTTTACTTATCTGATCAAATCACAAAGGATCTGTTTTTTAAGATAGACTATTTAAGGAGTAGCTTTGTTGTAAGTTAGCCTTTTAAAAGATTGAGTGAATATAAAACAATGACAACCAAATCAAAATATGTTAAAATCAATGACACTTTTTCTTATTTTAAAGCTTGGGGACGGTAGCTCAGTCGGTAGAGCAGAGGACTGAAAATCCTCGTGTCGGCGGTTCGATTCCGCCCCGTCCCACCAGCTTTTTCCACCCTTCATTTTACTTTTTTGAACTTTCTATCCTTTTCAATAACAACAAGATATTTCTAGACCACTACATGATTCATCTGTTTCTTTTATTTTAGGATTCACTAGAAAGATGTAGGTAGATCGAGAGAGTTCCAAAATAATTTAAAGCTCTTCTTTTGGTTCTTTAAAATAATTTTGTCATTAAAAAAACCTATATAGATATTCAGCATATAAATTTTTTTCTCAATAACAAATAGTTGTAAAACTTTTTTCAATACAAGAATATTGCCTATTCTGTAATAATCTTATTTTTAGAAGAAAATTTTAGAATGTTTGGGGAAGGCTCATTTTTTTATAACAAAGAGAGCTATCTCAGAAAGAAGGTTCCCCGCCCAATGCCATTTAAGAGGGGAGCCATTAGAAAGATAAAGTTTTTTTTCTAAAATATTTATGTCATTTTTTGCAAACAAATCTTCAAAATCTTTGATACTAGCTAAATGGATATTAGGCGTATTGTACCACTCATATTGCAAAGTTTTATTTTTAGGCATGCGTCCTTTGAAAAAAATTTGAGATCTTAAGCGCCAATGACCAAAATTTGGAACAATGATGATAGCCATTTTTCCAATACGAAGGAGTTCTTGAAGTAATTTTAAAGGGTTTCGTACAACTTGGAGTGTTTGACTTAAAATGACAACGTCAAAAGACTTGTCATCATAAAAGCTTAACCCTTCATCTATATTGCCCTGAATAGTTGAAATCCCTTTAGATATGGATTGACAAACATTTTCGGTTGATATATCAACACCTACGGCATGAATATGTTTAAATTTTTTAAGGTTATATAGCAAATCTCCTTTGGCACAGCCTAGATCTAAAACACGGCTGTTATCGGGGACCAAGCTGATGATATCTTTTTGGTATAATTTAGACATGATCCAGAAACCCTTTCATGAGTGAGGTTAATGGTTCTTCTGATATAAGAAAAGAATCGTGTCCGCAATCAGTTTCAATGTCGCAAAAAGAGACCTCTTTGCCTTGATGCATTAGCGCATGAACGATATCAAGAGATTGTTCACTGGGAAAAAGCCAGTCCGAGGTGAATGAAATGATAAGGGATTTGCTTTTGATCAGAGACATCGCTTTGTCTAAGGAACCATGATCATTTGAAAGGTCAAAATAGTCCATGGCTTTGGTTAGATAAAGGTAGCTATTGGCATCAAATGTTTTGATGAATCGGGTACCTTGGTATTTTAAATAGCTTTCAACTTCGAAATCGGTGCCGAATTCATACTCTAAATCTTTTTTATCTTGTAGGCGTCGACCAAATTTACGGTGCATAGCTTCTTGACTCAAATAGGTTATATGTCCAATCATCCTAGCTATAGCAAGACCTTGTAATGGAATGTTTTTTTTATCATAATAGAGCCCCTTGTTCCAATAGTTATCCGACATGATTGCATTTCTTCCCACTTGATTAAAAGCAATACTTTGTGCTGAAAGTTTTGATGTTGAGGCGATCACGATTATGCTTGACATGAGATCAGGGAATCGAACGGCCCACTCTAAAACTTGCATTCCACCCATAGATGCACCAATTACGGTATGAAATTTGGGGATATTTAAAACGTCCATCAGACATTTTTGAGCTTGAACCATGTCTCCTATTTTGATCATTGGAAAGTCTAATCCGTAAGGTTTCTGTGTTTTGGGATTTATAGATGAGGGACCGGTAGTTCCTTTGCAACTACCTAAAACATTTGAGCAAATGACACAGTAGATATTTGTATCCAAAGCTTTCCCTGGGCCAATCATCATGTCCCACCAACCCAACTTTTTGTCTTCTTCGTTGTGTTTACCAGCGGCGTGAGCATCTCCGCTTAGGGCATGTATTAGCCAAATGACATTGGTTCGACTTTCGTTCATAGAACCATACATTTCATAGGATATTTGCCAATCACTTAGAACTTCACCTGATTCTAACTGAAGTTCCTCTTGAAAAAAGTGAGTTTGTGGTTTAACGACACCTATTCCTGACATGAATGTTCCTTACTATGTAGATTTTGTAGTGGGTTCTCTTGAGTAAAAAACTATCTATTGGGATATTTTTGGTTTTCACTCAAAGAGATTCTTAGTATATATCTTTTTCCAAAAAAATATATGGCGTATTTTAAAAAGTGACGAGGTTATGGCAAAATAGCTCTTACGCTTTAAAAAGAAGTTTAAGAAAGGGTTTGGGCTAACTTGAAAAGATTTCGTCCACTAATATTGTACCTTTTTTTATAAGGTGAGTGCTAGTTCTTTATCGAAATGTTAATTTCTATCGTGTTTTAGGCACTAAAAGAAGACCTGTTTCTTTGGATCAAAAACTTTTTATAAGGAACACCGGGTGTATTAAAGTAAGAGGAAAAATTTTCCCACTCTTTTTCGTGAAGGCCTTCTAATTTCAAATTAGATTCGTTATTATTTAAATTTTTTAAATCAAAGTATTCTAGATCTAATGGTTTTTGATATGTGTCACATTTTTTTATAAAGATAGAAAAATATATTATCAAAAATATTAAAATTACCGAAAAAAGAGATGAAAATATAATAAAAGGAATAAGAAATTCTAATAAATCTGTACCGAAAAACTTTTTAATAACGATTATGATTAAGAAAGATACCATGCAGATTGATGCCAAAAATAAAGAGAGAGTGATTTTGAAGATATTTTTGATAAAAAAATGATTCACCTTTTGTGTGTCCTGTATATATTTTTCTGAATTATATAGCTTTTGTATAACATTTTTAGATAATATTAGTAGGAGAAGGCAAGAGATCACTAAACAGGTTATATCCAAACCATTAAACTGAGGGGTTAAAAAAATTGAAAAAACTAAAGCGAGTTTAATAAAAATTAAAATAAAAGAAATTACGAAGATTTCTTTGAAGCTTTTTTTCATTAAAATTCTTGTGAGATGATCTTTTTCATAGTGAGTCTCCTTGTTTTGATCCGCAGGGATTGAGGGTATTGTAATGGAGAATTTTTTTTCTAGCTTTGCTAGTTCATCTGTTGAGAATTGGTCTAAATAGAATGAAGGATTTTTTTGCCATTGAATGTTCCAGCAAGTGTAAAAATAATTAAAATGCTTACGGATTATTCTTATAACAGATGTATATTTTTCCACGGAGGTCTTGTGGGAACTTTTTAATATATTTAGATACCATAAATTTTTGTATAAAGCAGAGTAACAATCTTTAAAAGATAAAACAGAATCAGTCTTCGGATATGTTTTTTGCCAAGTTGATTCGAATAAACTTAAAGTTTTTTTATATTCTCTAATGTTTATTGCCGTAAGTTCTAATATTTGGAACACTTCAGGTGGCAATGCTCCTTGAATACGCCAGCCATGTGGATAGATTTCCCAAAGCTTTTCAAGAATAGAGTCGAGAACAATAGGTTGGACGCTAGAAGGGGCAAGTTTTTTCTTTAATGACCGTTTTGATAAAAAACGTTTACTAGGAGACTGTTTTTGTAAGAAAAAAGTTAGTGCTTCAGCGTGTTTTTGTATGATCCCGTTGGGGATATTTTCAAGATTTTTTGAGGAGATATGTTGAAGGGTTAGGTCTATAAAGTTTTTCCAAAAGTATTGAAATGTTTCTTCACATAGCGCTTGATCTTCTTCGGAAAGAAGCTGATTTTCATTTGTATAAAGAGGACCAATGCTTTGAAAAAAAGAGCTTACAGATAGGGCTTTAGCACAGTGGTCTGTGAACAAAAATGTTAAAGTTATGCATACTAAAAAAAAATTCTTTAAAAACATAAAACTATAATAACATACTATTCTATTATTTTATATATTTTTTATTATATGTTTTAATATTTAATTGTTGTATAAATGAAGTTTATTTTTTATGGATTAGCAAAGGATAAGTTTTACAGCTTTTGACATCCTCACCTACCTAAAGGAAGGTGATTCCTAGATTTACTAAGCTATTTTTTTAGCAACTAGGGGTTCTTGCTTCATAGAAATTCCTAACGGATTTTCTCCACAAGCTAACAAGGCATGCCCTGCCTCTAAGATATTACGCCCCGCATTACGGTCAGCGTTTGCACTGTAGCC
>MDLB01000060.1 GCA_001730085.1 PVC group bacterium (ex Bugula neritina AB1) | reverse complement strand
CAGACTTTTTTTATTTGTGTTTGTTTTTTAAAATAATTCTCAGTGCATTTTTTGACATAAAACGACCTAAAATTGACAACTTTAATTAAAAAGGTCAATTTCAATGGGAGCCGTATATTGAGTTGGTTCGCCGCGGAGATCAAGGGGTGGCGAGGGTTTAGCTCATTTTTAGAATGAATCTCACCTTATTACCTCATATACCACCCTCAGAGAAATGTATTATTTATATATGAAAGTTATCTAATAATACTCTTTTTGTTTGTGTTTTTTATTTGTTTCTTAAAATAATTCTCAGCTTATTCTCGACATAAAATGGTTCTAACGTAGGTGCCTTTAATCAAAGGGGTCAATTTCAATGGGGAGTATAACACATTGAGTTATCGTGGTGTGGGTAACATTAAGGGGAGGGTTATTTTATTTTTAAAAAGTTTCTCGTTAACTTTTTGCCTTCTTACCTTGCTCATGTTAGCTAAAATAGTGTTTCCTATTCTGTTATACCATCAACCTCTCTTCCATAAATACTAAATGCGAATACCTTATCTATACCTGTGTATTTATATGTTTAAGGCATTCAATAATGCTATAAAGTTTTTTTATTTATATCCACTTATAAGCTTATTCTTAGGGTATTCTTTGGTATAAGCACGCCTCTAAGTTCTGTCTCCTTACCTTTTCAAAAAGATGCGCAATAATTATTAATTTTTACTTTAGCTTGTGTCTATACTTAAAGGCTTTTAATTTCTAGGGGTTTATTAAACAGTTTTCACTAACCTGTTTACCTTCAGTTTTTTAAATTTTATTCGTCCGGAAGAAGGTTTAATATATGTACATCTAGCTTTTAGTACTTTTCGTTTATTAGGGTCGGGATTTTATTTTTAAAATTAACCTAATTCAAAATAAGGATTGTTGTTTTTTAAGGAAACTTATTTTTATAAATTATTTTAAGAGTTAGTTCAAGCCTAACAGTTTCCACATAAATTTTAATTAAAACATATGAAATCAAAAATATCAAATAGTAATTATTCTCGGTTGTTTATAAAACATAGAATAAAAGTGTTTTCTGAGCTAGGCTTTTCTTCTAACTTTTTCCGTTTTAAAAAGGTTAGTTTTTGTCATACCATTTTTCAAAAGGTTGTCTTTTTTTCTCAAGTTAGAAACCGCTGTCTTATATCATTTAAAGGAAAGTCCATTTTTTCAGCACAGCGTATCTCTATATACGCTATAAGAACTCTTAGTAGAGAAGGACGTTTTTCGAGTATGGTTAAATATTTAATTCCTTTATTTGCTCTTGTTGTGGAATGGTAAACACGGTAATCTCAAAATTTATTTTAAAAATTGTTGGTTCGAATCCAACCTAGAGTAGTTTTTTTATAAGAAAATCATGGTCCAACTTAGAAGTGTCGTTAATATTGTAGATAATTCAGGAGTTAAACAAGTAAGGTGTATTGGTTTTTGTGGTAAAAGCTTTTCTTTTAGTAAGCAATTTTCTAAAAATTTCTTTGTCGGGTCTGTTCTAAAGATGAAAGATAGGTCTAACTCAAAATTTAAAAAAGGTTCCGTTCTTTTGTGTTTTTTGCTTATATCAAAAAAAGAAGTGGAATCTGTAGGGTCGGGGATATATTTGAAGAATGTGAGAGGAAATTTTGCTACAGTAATCACTCTAGCTAACGGCAAACATTCTATGCCTTACATTGATAGATCTGTTACTTACATTCCATTTAATATTTTTAAGCATGATTTTATAAGGTTTTCTCTTTCAAGAAAGGTTATTATTTAATTAGAAATGTTCTACAGTCGTTTCGCATTTATAAATAACAGTGTTGTTCAGAAAGACCTTATATCTCAGCATAATTTTGCTCTAAAGAGAAAACCTAATACAACCATGAACATTTCTTGTGTTGTTGTAGTTTTTTCTTTTGAATCATCCACTTTTAACCCCTCATCTTTTTTTCCGTTTATTGCGTATTTGTTTGAAATTTTTTCGTATCAAAAAGCTTCCATTATAGAATGTGCATATAAAAAAAATAGTGCAAGTAAAGTTGGGGAGCTACGCCTTAAGGTTTCTATTCGAGGTAATTATACCTATATATTTCTCGAGCGTGTTTCTTATTTTATGATGCTAAAGAACCATCAAGTAAAAATGCAACGTAATAAGGAAATAAAATATATACATTTCGACTTGTCAAATTTCTTTTTTTTGGGAGACCCTATCCTAGATGATTTTGTAAATTGGGGTTCAATCGTTAAGGCTAGCGCTTTTGTTTATTACTCAGATATAAGCATACCTGCTGTTAGTTTCAACAACTATATAAGATCTTTTCAAATCCATTCTACTTTATAAGTTTAAATTAAAATGTATAAATATCTTATAAGTAACTTTAGCATGGCTAAAAATTTTTTTCAAGTTTGTTCAGGAATTTCAAATATAGGTAGGAATAAAATTAACTATATTTGTAAAGTTACAGGGTTTATAAAAACAGCTCCATTCAAGGTAGCCTCAGAAGATCAAGTAACATTTCTATGCGAAGCACTAGAGTCTTCTTTTAAGGGTGACCTAGAAGTGGGGCAGTCTTATTATAAGAAGCGTACTTCTAAAATTATTCAAATAAAATCTGTAAAAAGTCTTAGGATTTATCGGCTAATACAGGGTCTGCCAGTTAGAGGTCAACGAACTCGCACAAATGCAAGGACGTGTAGAAACCGGCGTATTAAATTATGTTTTAATAAATGAAAATTTTTATATACCTAACTTTTAAATCAAATAATGTTCATTGTGTTATTCAAAACAGTCTTGGAGTTTCATATTTTATATCAAGTGTTAATATTAAGGATAGTCAATCATCAAAAATCTTTTTGAGAAAACTTTCCTCTTTTTTTCAATCAATAAGACAAACATCTCCATTTGTCTGTGTTGTAATCTACGGTTTTAGTTCTTATAAGTTTCTTTTTTTGCAATCTTTTATTAATATTATGCCTAGGTACCTGTCTTTTAATTATGTTTTTTCATTTCAATCTTCTTTCAATGGATGTCGTCTTCAGAAAGAGCGGAGGTTGTAATTTTAGGGCAAGTGTCTGAGTGGTTTAAAGTGTTGATTTTGAAAGTCAATAAAGATATAGAAATCTTTCGGAGGTTCAAATCCTTCCTTGCCTTTTTATAATGTTTTGTCATATTTAGATAAACTCTTATGTTGAATTATATCATTTTTCTACCTCTTTCTAGTTTTATTATATCAATAATTATAGGCACTTTTTGTGGAAGTTTCTATGTTGCCCTTTTGGCGGTAGTAAACATGTCTATTGTATTTTACTTTACCTGGTTTATTTTTTTTAAGTCTGTTATTATTGGTTTGACTAGCTATTATAGTCTATGCACTTGGATAAAAGTTAGCTTTCTCTCGGTTAACTTTGGTTTTGTTTTTGACAGTCTCTCCGTTTCTATATTGATGCTAGTCATTACGATTTCACTTCTTGTCCACGTATATTCGTATGGTTATATAAGAGATGACCCTCATTTCGGCCGCTTTATATCTTACTTGTCTTTTTTTACTTTTTTTATAGTTCTTCTTGTAACTTCTGATAATTTTATTCTTATATTCATAGGTTGGGAAGGTGTAGGTCTATGCTCTTACCTTCTAATTAATTTTTGGTTCACACGAGTTCAAGCAAATAAAGCTGGTATTAAGGCTATATTGGTAAATCGAGTAGGGGACTTCTTTTTGGCCATAGGTATCTTTATTTTGTTTTTTGAAATTGGTTCCGTGGACTATATAATTGTTTTTTCTCAGTTTTCACTTGTTACTTCTAAAGTATCTATTTTTAATATAGATGTAGATTTTGCCGATCTCGTTTCGTTGTTTATCTTCCTTGGGGCTATAGGTAAGTCCGCTCAGATTGGCCTGCACACTTGGCTTCCAGATGCAATAGAAGGACCAACTCCAGTTTCAGCTTTGATTCATTCGGCTACTATAGTTACAGCTGGGGTTTTTCTCGTAATTAGGTGTTCACAAATTTTTGAGCACTCTGCCTTTACTCTTTGGTTTATTTCATTGGTAGGAGGTATGACAGCTTTGTTTGCAGCTGTTATAGGCGTTTTCCAAAATGATATCAAGAAGGTTATTGCGTATTCAACGTGTTCACAACTCGGTTACATAGTATTTTCTTGTGGAACATCTTGCTATAGTGTTAGCTTTTTTCATCTTGTTAATCATGGGTTTTTTAAAGCTCTGCTATTCCTAACAGCTGGTGGCATTATTCACTCGATAGGAGATGAGCAGGACATACGTAGGTTCGGTGGTCTATTGAAAGTGTTTCCATTTTGCTATTCTATGTTTGTCGTAGGGTCTCTATCTCTCGGAGGGTTTCCGTTTTTTTCAGGCTTTTTTTCTAAGGATGCTATTCTAGAGGGGGCGTTGGTGGTATTTTCTACTCAATCGCATTTTGTATATCTTTGTGGTATTCTAGCTGCTTTTTTTACTTGCTTTTATTCATGCCGGTTGATTTATCTCGTTTTTTTTTCGAAGCCTCGCGCGCACAAGCGTGTTGTTGAAGCGTCTGATGAGATTCAAATAGACTTGTTTTTTAGCATCTTTATTTTGTCTATCTTTAGCTTGTTTAGTGGGTTCTTTTTTAGGGAGCTGTTTATTGGGGCAGCAACTCCATTTTTTAATTCTTCAATTTTTAGGCATCCTATAAACGATACGTTGCTTGATGTGGAATTTATTTCTATCAGCGCAAAAATAATTCCGTTGGTTTTTTCGTTTTCAGGTATTATTATTGGGTTTCTTTTTTATTTTTATATAGGGAATTTGCTTTATAGATTTAAGTTGACTTCTGTGGGAAGGTCTGTGTACACTTTTTTCAATAAAAAATGGTTCTTCGATAAGTTTTTTTCTGAAATTCTTAATCAACCTTTTTTTATAGCTTGCTATACCTGGTCTTACTCTAATGTGGAAAAAGGAATTCTTGAATTTTTTGGTCCTTTTGGTTTTAGTCAATGGATTCAACGAGTCGGATCTCAAGTTTCATATTTTCACACAGGCTTCATCTATAATTATTCTGGTATTGTTTTTATAACGATTTTTATTAGCTTTTCTCTTTTTTATTTTTACGTATGTGAAATATTTTACATTTTGTTTTTGTTTTTTATGGTGATGACCGTTTTGTTCTAATTTTTGGTTTGAGGTTTTTGATGGGAAAGAAGCTCAAACGGTTAGAGCGTTAGCTTGTCGAGCTATTTGTTGTAGGTTCAATTCCTTCCTTTCTCATATAACTTTAAAATTCTTTTTTAATTATGACATTTTTTTTTTCTGAATATTATTTGCTGTCTATATTTTTTGTCTTTTCATTTTTGTTGTCATCTTTGATTATACTCTTCTCAGGTATTCTTTCTTATTCTTCTTCTTATTACGATAAGGTTTCTCCCTATGAGTGTGGTTTCGACCCTTTTGACAACGCTCGTAATCAATTTGAAATTCATTTTTATCTAGTAGCGATACTTTTTCTTATTTTTGACTTGGAAGCTAGCTTTCTTTTTCCTTGGGCTGCAAACCTAAATGTTATTTCAGGGTTCGGCTTTTGGGTTATGGTAGATTTTATTTTTGAGCTTGTGGTAGGTTTGGTTTATGTTTGGATATCAAATGCTCTAAATTGGGAGTTACCGTCGAGCTTTTTTTACGTTTAAGATATATAGCTCAGTTGGCTAGAGCAGAGATCTTTTAAATCTTTTGTCAAAGGTTCGAATCCTTTTATATCTACTTACCTTTTTTATTTACTTTGTTTTCCAATGCCTCAACAAGATATTATATCTTTCTTTAGTCTAGTTTTTTGGTTTACTGTTTTTTTTATTATTACATATGCTTTTATTGGTTATAACATTTTTTCATTTGTAGGTTTTTTTAAAAAGCTACAGGTTAAATATATTAAAATACGTCTAAAGCGCCATCGGGGTCTAAAAGTTAATGCGTTGCTTACTTATGAGTATTGTGGAATTATTACAGATCCTATAACAGCTCTTTTTAAGGATATAAACTCCTCATTTAATACAGTATATGCTGTTAAACCTTTGAACATGTTTTTTATCACAGCCTTTTTCTGTAACTACTCTTCTTGCGTAGAAAACTTAGCTTTAAATTTGCTGGCATCGTATAATGGTAATATGTTATCCTTCCAAGTTAATGCTAAAAGTTCGATTCTTTTTGTCAGCTAAAAAATAAAAGCTACGTTTAGATAGCTCAGAGGTAGAGTGTAGGATTGAAAATCCTTTTGTCATAAGTTCAAATCTTATTCTAAACAAATCAGTATTTTATTAAGGAAAGTGGCAGAGTTGGTTAATTGTGCTTGACTGTAGTCCAAGTCCTTATTAGAGGTACGTAGGTTCAAATCCTATCTTTCCTAAATTTAAATAGCTATGAGAAATAACAGGATTCAAATTTTTATTAAAGAAATTTTTATTCGTCTATCATATTCTTTTTTGGGGTTCTTTATAACCATTATAGTTTGTTTTTACTATATAGATTCTTTTTACTTTTTTATAATAAAGCCTTTTTTTATTTACCATTATAACTTTTCTTGGTGTATAAATTTTTATGACCCATCGCGGCTCCTTAATATAAGCTTTTTTATTGCATCTTTTTTTTCGTTGTCTTTTAACATAATTATATATTTGATACATTTCTTTATTTTTTTTTGTAATAGCCTGCGTAAATACGAGTATATAATTTTGCTCCTTTATTTTGGTTTTTCATATATTTTTTATATATTTAGTATTTATTTCAGTTTTAATTTCTTCCTACCTTACTTTTGGAATTTTATAGTAACTTTTTTTACGCTACCCTTTATTTCTTGCCTATTTCTACCTATAGCAGATACTTATTTGTCGATATCTGTTTTTATCATTTTTTTTATTTCAATTAATTTTCAAATTCCTATATTGATCTTCTTTATTTTTTATTATAGGTTTTTTTCTTTTACCACGCTTTTTTATTATAAAAAAATTTTCTATTTTTTGTTTTTTATTTACGCATCTGTTTTTTCACCTCCAGATGTTATGAGTCAACTCGTATTTAGCGGTTTTTTTGTTTTTTTCTTTGAGTTTTTTTGCTTTTTTTTCTTGTTTTATATCTCTTTTTTATCTCAATTTTAAAAATCATTATGTTTTCATGTAAATCAAATCTAATGCGAAGTATTCAACGTATTTCAGGAAGAAATAATAGTGGTAAGATTACGGTTTATCATAGAGGAGGAGGCATACGCCGAAAGGTCTATTTCATTGATTTTTTTAGAAACCCTTCAGAAAAGACTTTCATTGTTTGTGGTTTTATTTGGCGTATTAATAAGAGTAATCTAGCTGTTTTGAAGAATTCTCTCCAGGAATCTTATACGTCGATCATTGCTTGCCAGGGTCTTCAGCTTGGGTCTCGTGTTTTTAACAGTGAGTGTTCTGATCAAAGTAAACCTTCTTCCACGCTTAACGTTGGGAGTAACTCTAGGCTAGGAGATATGCCTGTAGGGTCGTTTGTTAACTGTATAGAGGTCAATGTGAATAAAGGTGGGGTACTTATTCGTTCAAAAGGTTGCTTTGGTATAATTATTGATATTAAAGAACAATCAACCTTGGTTCGAATACCATCGGGGCAAATTATAGCTGTTTCCTCCAATTGTAGAGCTACATTTGGAAAAGTAACAATTCAGTCAAGAATTTTTAAATCTCGAAAAGCTGGTCACTCACGGTGGTTGGGCTATAGACCTACCGTAAGGGGGGTGGCTATAAATGCAGTTGACCATCCTCATGGAGGTGGTGAAGGTAAAGGGCGAGTTGGTCGTAATCCAGTTTCTCCTTGGGGGTTTAAAGTTTTTAATTTATATATTTATGGTTAAGTTGTTCAAGCTTTCAAATAAAATCCATACCTATATAGTAGGTAAGCATTTTAAAGTTCATAACGGTAAACGGTTTATTCTAGTTAAGGTTTTCTCAAATATGGTTGGGTATAGGTTTAGGGATTTTGTTAGGACTAAACTAATTCAGGTTCAAGTTAAATATAATTAATCTATGGGTTGTCGACCACATCCAAACAGTTTTCGAAGGTCCTCTGTTAAAACATATCTTAGGCATAATAAGCTTATAGCATTTAACGGTTATAACTTTTTTTCTTCTGTTTTCTACTCTAAAATAAATTCAAATACTATATCAGGAAATCTGATTAATACGTCCATAGTTTTTGAAAAAGTTATCCGGTCTCTTCTTAAGCAAGTCTACCTATTCACAAACAGAGTTGTTTTTTTTGATTCAGTTATAGGTTATGTAGTTTATGTAGAAGTTATAAGTGATACTAAAAATAAGTTTTTTAATAAAAATTTGGTAAATAAAACTCTTAAAATAGTAAACAATCATTGTAGGAGCGTTTTGTTCAAAGAAAAGCCAATAGTAATTATTTTTAACGACCTGAAAGACTCGCGTTCGGTTTCTTCAACTGACTATTCTGTTAAGTTCGATAAGAAAAACGCTTTTTTCAACACCTCTTCATTGGCACAAGTAGGCTTTATCAGCAATTCTTGGTGTTGTGCTCCCTTGTTTGCAGATGTTTTCGCTTATACGTTTACAAACATTTCTAGTCACTCGCCTTTTTTTTCATTTATTGACCAACTGTTTTTTTTCATATATAATTCATCTAATTCTAATTTTCTGGGGATCAGGATGGAAGTTAGGGGGCGAATTAACTTTAATGATAAATCTCAAGTTAAAAAAATATTCTATGGTAAGATGCCATTTAAAACAGTTTCATCTTATTTTATGGATTATGGTTACTCAACAAGTTCAACATCTTACGGTGTTTTTGGTATTAGGATTTTTTTTTCCTACCTTAATAATTAGTTTTATAATTTATTTTGTTAATATGAAAAACAATAAACAAAAAATAAAAAAATTTAGATCTAATCTTAAATACAACTCGTGTAGTTCTTACCAGCACTCTTCAAAAATAACTGTAAAAATATTTAGAACAATCTTTCTAGTTTCTAACCGCTCTAGGGTCATCTCTAAAGAGAGCGCTGAGGTTCTTCTTAAGAAAGTTTCTCATACATTTCACTCTTTTGGTAACACTTCTCAATTGCTAACAGATACAACTCCAGTCTGTAGAAAAGCTATAGGTCTTCGCATAGGTAAGGGGAAAGGTGAACCTAAGTTTTTTGCCTTGAGGGTAAAGCTTGGTCAACCTCTCTTTATAATTCGGCTCTACGATAGTATTTCACCTAACTCCCTAACTAAACTTAACCTTTATATAAATCGACTTTATTCCCTTAATATTAATATATAACAAGCTTTGTCAAAATAACCTTTTGGTTAGGTTGCTTTTTGGTAAGGCACTAAAGTTGCAAACTTTATTTTTATAGGTTCGAGTCCTATCCTAACTTCAGCGTTAACATAAGAGTTTTATAAGTAGCCTTAGTAGCTTAATTGGTAAAGCAGTGTCTTTTCGTGTCAAAGTTGAAAGTTCAAGTCTTTCTTAGGGCATAAATGTAAGTTTTAATTTTTATTTATCTATAATTTATTAGTAATGGTAATTTCTCAAAAGCATCCGTTTCATCTAGTTGATCCAAGTCCTTGGCCGTTTATTACTTCATCGTCAGTTATGCTTTTGGTAACTGGCTTTGTTATGTTTATACACGGTTTCTCTAATGGTTCACTAGTTTTTCTTAGTGGTTTTCTTTTTGTTCTTATAAGTATAATAGTTTGGTGGCGTGATGTAATTCGCGAAGGTACTTTTGAAGGTCAGCACACTTCTACTGTTCAATTTGGTTTTAGAGTAGGAATACTACTTTTTATTCTGTCTGAGGTTATGTTTTTTTTCGCATTTTTTTGGGCATTTTTTTGGGCAAGCTTGTCACCTGTACCAGAAATCGGATCTGTTTGGCCCCCTATAGGTATCGAAGTTTTTAACACGTTTGAAATTCCTTTTTTGAATACTGTAATTCTTTTGCTTTCTGGATTTTCTGTTACATGGGCACATCATAGTATTGTTAGTGGTAATTTTAAAGAAGGCTTTTTTTCTTTGATTATAACCATTTGTTTGGCAATTTTGTTTACGTTGCTTCAAGTGTTTGAGTACACATCAAGTACTTTTAGTATTTCAGATGGGATTTATGGTAGCGTTTTTTTCATGGCAACTGGGTTCCACGGGTTTCATGTATTTGTAGGATCTTGCTTTCTAATAGTTTGTTTCGTAAGGTTTTATTCATTTCATTTTACAAAACAGCATCATTTTGGCTTTGAAGCAGCCGCATGGTATTGGCATTTTGTTGACGTTGTCTGGTTGTTTTTGTTTGTTAGTATTTATTGGTGGGGTAACTCAATCTTATTAAACTTTTTTCACATTAATGACATTTTCTCCTTTGGAACAATTTGAAATCGTTTCGCTAATTAAAATTCCATATTTCTTCATAGATATTTCGTTTTCTAACATATCCTTTTATTGTATAACAATCTTGCTTATTATGGGAACCGTAGTAAAAATTTTTGGTATATCAAATATAAATATTTTTATAAAACCAAGCTTTGTTTACCTTGGTATAGAGCATTTGTTTTTGTCATCTCTGGTCATAGTTAAAGAAAATCTTGGGAATGCTGGTAAGCGTTTTTCACCCTTTTTCTTTTTTCTTTTTAGCTTCCTAATCTTGGGAAATGTTGTAGGTTTGGTTCCTTTTAGCTTTACAATTACAGCTCAATTTATTATTACCCTATCTCTATCGTATATAGTTTGGGTTGGTAAGCTAATACTTGGTTTTTATAGGCATGGTATTCATTTTTTTTCTATTTTGTTGCCAGGGGGTATTCCATTTGCTATAGTACCATTCTTTGTTTTTGTTGAATTGATTAGTTTTTTCATTCCGCTTGTTGCTCTAGGTGTTCGGTTGTTTGCTAATATAATGTCTGGGCATATTCTAATAAAAGTTATTGCAAGTTTTTGTTGGATGGCCCTTTTTTTGGGAAGCGGGGCTTTTCTAGTTCACTTTATCCTGATTGGTATGTTGTTTTTGTTGATGTTCTTGGAGACGGCCGTTGCTTTTATCCAAGCGTATGTTTTCTTTATGTTGTCTTGCCTATATTTTGGTGATGCCATTAAGGGAGGGCACTTATGATAAGTTTTTAAAATTCCGAAGTTGAGTAATGGTAACTCGTTAGGCTCATGCCCTGATATTACAAGTTCAAGTCTTGTTTTCGGATCAACGTTTTATTAAATATTAAATAACATTATGATCGTAACCGCAGCTAAATTGATCGGCGCAGGAGCCGCAACCATTGGGCTAACTGGAGCTGGAATTGGAATTGGAACTGTTTTTGGAGCATTCATTCTTGGAATATCTCGTAACCCTTCTATAGAACAAAAAATGTTTAAGTTTTGTCTTATAGGGTTTGCATTGACTGAGGCTATAGCTCTTTTTGTTTTGATGATAGCTTTTCTTATTCTTTTTTCTTTCTTATTATTTTATTTTAAATTCTGTTAAAGAATTTTATTTATAAATCCTCTTAGGTATTTTTAAAGCATTAAGTAGAAGCTCGGTTATAATTAATACAGGCAACAATAGCATTGATAACGTTCAAATAAATAAACATAAAATTTGACGGTACCTTACGGAAAACTTACTTTTATTAAGAATATTAAACACTGTGAATTGAAGCATCTTATTAGCAGTGATAAATAAGAATCAAAAGAGAGTCCGAATTATATGGCGAATATTTCTCGGAATACAAAATAGTAGCTTTTATTTACCCCAACGTATATGGAGTATAAATAATTTTAGAGCTGTAAGAGGTAATAAAGCCCTCTTAATTTATATCTCGTTGGGAGTTTAATACTTTTAAAGTAAGGTGAGAAATCTTATCTGAAAATAGAAGACCCATCTTCTAAAGCGAAATAAAATTATAAACCTATAGTGAACAAGTACTGTGAAGGAAAGCTATAAACTTAAATGCTTTTGATTTAGTTGTTGGAGTTAACTTAATAAATAAAGTTTTTAATTACAACGTACCTTTTGTATAAGGAGCCAGAGAATTAATTTAACAAGCGTTGCACCCTCTTAAAAGACAGGTGTGTTAACTAAGCTTAAACTGTATATTGATATAAATCAATATTAAGATTATAATAGTGAAGGCGTAATGAAAGTATTTATTGTTTGTTAATTTAAACCCGAAACTAAGCGATCTATTTAAGGTCAAGCTTAAATATTTTTAAGGCTGAACTCGTACCTGTTGCAAAAGGTTGAGATGAACTTTAAATAGTGGTGAAATGCTAATCGAGCTTAGATATAGCTGGATTTCTGCGAAAATTATTTTAGTAATGCGTACTTATTAAAACTTTATATCTAGGTAGAGCAAACAAAATTTAACATACTTAATTTGTTGATTTTTTAATAAAACTCTGAATAAGATTAAATTATATGTACAGTTAGACTATAGGTTTAAGATTTATAGTCAAAAGGGAAACAGCCCAGATTATTTGATAAGGTCCTTAAACAACATTAAGTATAATGAAGTTTTACTCTATTCATGACATTTAATAGGTAGGCTTGGAAGCAGCCATCCAATAATGAAAGCGTAATAGCTCAATAAACTAAGTAAAGTAGA
>MDLB01000059.1 GCA_001730085.1 PVC group bacterium (ex Bugula neritina AB1) | reverse complement strand
TTGCATAATTCCCCCAAACTTACCTTCCCCTTTATTCCCTCAAGTACAATTATTAACCGTTCTTTTGATTTATATTTTTTCTTATTCATTTTCATTTCTCCCTATTATTATTATCTATTTCTAAGAAAAAATATTCAAAAAGTTTTTTGCTTTCTTAACGTATAGCAGTATATAGGCTTATTTAGGCTAAAAAGTTTGAATATCTTCAAGGATGATTGAATGAAGCAATTTCTGTTTTTCTTTTTGTTTATTTTTTGTTTATAGGTTTATAAGTTTTAGAAGAGCTGGAGAGCCTTTAATTGCAAGGGGGTTTAGATCTATCTCACGGGTTCATAGGGAATTCTCACTTGCTATGTATTAGTATACGTGATATAGGTATATCTATTCTTTTAATCCTTAAGTTTTATATGTATGTCTCTAATAATCTCTTATATTTTGCTAGCTTAGGAGATATAGCTATTTGTCGATCACCTTCATTAGATGAAGAAACTAGTGATGATATGGATCAAGAAGAGGAAGCTCCATAGATCTATGAATGTCAGAGGATTTTCTGTATTAACAGGTGAAAAATGAAGAAGGCGTGTCCGGCTTTCTTGGTTATTGACTTTCTTCTAGACACATTAAAATTTTAAAAAATCCCTTTTTATTTTTAAAGAGTAGTTTGTTTTTTAGAAGGTTATCAAGATATTTAAATTTGTGCCGATTTTTCCATATGATTTCTGGTATAATAGATCATTATTATGAATATTTTTACCTCAAATGATGAAATGCAATTGTATAGATCTGGACTGGAGAGTTCAGGTCAAACCCTTGGATTTGTACCAACGATGGGAGCTTTGCACGAGGGCCATCTTAGCCTTGTTCGTGCTTCTTTGGAAAAAGCGGATTTAACGGTTGTTAGCCTTTTTGTGAACCCCACGCAGTTTGATGACCCTGAAGATTACAATGCCTATCCGCGTTCTATCGAAAAAGATAAGAAGCTTCTTGAAGAAATGGGTGTTTCTGTGATATTTGCTCCTTCTGTTGAAAGCATGTATCCGTCGGGGATGGAAACCTTTGTTGAAAATGTTTCTTTGTCGAACATTTTATGTGGGGAATTTAGACCGGGGCATTTTCGAGGTGTTTGTACTGTTGTTTTGATTCTTTTGAACTCTATAAGACCGCAGTGGATCTTTTTGGGAGAAAAAGATTTTCAGCAGTTGCGGATTGTTGAAAATATAGTGAAAGACTTGAAGGTGAATGTTGAGGTTGTTCCTTGCCCGACACTTAGAGAGCCAAGTGGTTTAGCCATGAGTTCTCGCAATAGTCGTTTGGATACTGAAAAGCGCTTACTTGCAGCGGATTTGTATAAAATCTTGCAAAACTTACGTAAGATTTTGCTTGAGGGGAACATAGGAGTTAATGAGGCTCGAGAGCTGGCAGTTCAACAATTGAAAAAAATTGAAGGTTTAACCATTGATTATCTTGAGGTCGTGGATCGAAAGACATTGAAGCCCGTGAAAAACTTATCCGGAAAGGTTATTGCACTTGCGGCGATTCGCTTGGGCAAAACAAGGCTTATAGATAATATTAAAATTTAAAAAAGATAAAAATTATGATGAGACACATGTTAAAATCAAAAATACATCGCGCGACTGTGACGGATGCCTGTTTAGATTATGAAGGTTCGATCTCTGTTGATCAAGAGCTTCTAAACTTGGCGGATATTTATATAGGAGAAAAGGTTCAAGTTTTAAATCTGAGCAATGGTGAGAGGTTTGAAACGTACACTTTGCTTGGCGAAAAAAATTCTGGAACAATGTGTGTGAATGGTCCTGCAGCGCGCTTAGTTTTGCCAGGAGACTTGATTATCATTTTGACATATGGACTTTACTCGGAAGAAGAGATCCAGAAACATGTGCCTTCGGTTATCCATGTGGATGCTAATAACAGAGTAAAATAGAGGGAAAAGGTTTTAGATGAAGATAGGAATCATAGGGTGTGGTGCTGTTGGTCAAAAGTTATCTAAAAATATTCAAAAATTTTTGTCCGATGAGATTGAGATTTATGCTATCTGTGACGTAGACCAAACAAGAGCCAATGAGGTGGCACGTTCCTTAGAAAAATCTCCCAAGGTTTATCAAGATTATAAACAGTTAATAAAAGATGTTGACTTTGTCATAGAGGTTGCTACCGGAGATGTTGTTCCAGATATTCTTTATCATGTGACGAAAATGGGCAAAAAGTTGATGGTTTTGAGTGTTGGGGGCTTATTGAAAGTTCCGGATATATCTAAGCTTATCCAAGAGTCAGATTCTAATTTATATGTTCCGTCAGGAGCTATTGCAGGTTTAGATGGATTTGCGGCTTTAAAACATGCGGATATAAGGCAGGTGACGTTAACGACACGGAAACCTCCTAAAGGTTTAAAAGGTGCGCCTTTTTTACAAAAAAAATCGATAAATCTTGACTTGATACAGGAAGAAACCTGTGTTTTTGAAGGGACAGCCTTTGAAGCGGTGGAAGCTTTTCCTAAAAATGCTAATGTGGCTGCGACCATAAGTTTAGCTGGGATCGGACCTGATAAGACAAAAGTTTGCATTCTTACAGATCCTAAGTGGACTTGTAATTCGCATGAAATAGAGGTGATCAGTGATGCTGGACGGATGGTTATGTTTACCGAGAACCACCCCGACCCAGATAATCCTAAAACCAGCTATATTGTTACACTCTCTGCTTTAGCGCTTTTGGAAAAGTTTTTTGAAGGTATCAAAATAGGTGTGTAAGGTATTTTTTTTGATTTTTACGAAATAAGGATAATCTTTTGTTCCGAGCAGGTATATTGAACCTTTTCCTCATAAAAAGAGAAACTTTTGTAACGGCCTCCCTTTTTATTTTGATTTTTGTCCCTTTTTTATTTTCTCAATCTAACTTTAATAGTTCTTTTTCGGATATTTGTCGTATGTACGAAGAAGAGCGATACGCAGAGATTATAGAAAAAGCGACATCTCTTAAACAGTATCTTAATGAGCCAGAGAAGGAAGCACTCGCTTTTTTCTTGATAGATAGTTATTTCTGGCAAAAAGAATACACAGTTGTGATAAATGATGGTTCGAAATTTTTGTCTGATTATCCTAAATCATCTCTTGTCCCTAAGATCCATATGCTCATAGGCTATAGCTATACCTCGTTAGGTTATGATGCCAATACTGTTGAGCATATGAGAGATATTTTACAAAAACATGAAAAAAGTCCTTGGTTAAAAAAGGCGACGCAGTCTTTGGGAGATTCTCTTTATCGCTTAAAAAAATATGCGGCTGCGGTTAGGGTTTATGAGTTTTTTTTTCGGAAGCTTGAGAAACCCTTTGTTGAAAAACAAGGTCAAGCTAAGCTTGATATCTATCAGTCTCTTTATTTTTACGCTTTGAGCTGTTTTTTCTTGCATAAATTTGATATGGCGTTAGGTGTTATCAATAGAGCTCTTATGGGTGACTTTGGCTCAGAAGAAATGCAGTCCATTTTATACACAAAAGTAAATATACTCATGAGTATGATGAGATTTAGAGAAGCTCATGTTTTGATTGATAAAGTTTTGGTAAAATATCCAGAAAAAGGGAGCTGGTTTCAAAAGTTTTTATATAAAAAAATATTGATAGGTATGAAACTTCAAGAGTATAAAAAGGTTAGGGAAAATTTAGACCTTTATCAGTCCTTTGTAGAAATGGATGAAATGACGTCGGGAGCACTTGACCATCAACGTGCTCTTTCTTTCTTTTATGAAGGAAAATACAATGAAGCTATCGATATTTGGGACAAGATTAATGTCAGAATCAAGCCAAAGTGGCTTAAAGAAGCGATGTTTTTAAAGGGCCTAGCTCTTTATAATATTTTAGACTATGAAAAAGCTATTGACCAATTGCAAAAATGTTTACATTTATATCCTGAAAAAGCTTCGCGCGTTTATTATTACCAAGGGTGGGCATGGATTTCTTTGGGAAACATAGATGAGGCATTACGTTTATTCATGGAAATGTTAAAAAATCATCCACAAGATCCTTTGATGCCAGATGTTTTGTTTTGGATGGCAGAGAATGCTTTATTAAATGGAGATCAAGAAGAACACCATAAACTTTTGAATAAAATCATAGATAACTATCCTAAGAATGACTTGGTTGGTGATGCACATTTTGATTTAGCTAAGTCAAAATTTTTAATGGGTGAGTGGAAAGAGGCCTTGGAACATTTGGAGCAAATACAAGCGAATCATGTGGTTTATAGAGAGTCGCTTCTTATGCGTATGAATGTCTATCTCCATCAAGGGAGATACGAGCGTGTTATTAACTCTTTAACGCCACTAGTTAATGATGAAGATGTTTTGATTTTAAGACAAAATATGGCTTATTTACTTGGTCGTGCTTATATGGGGCTTAAAAATGGTGTGAGAGCTGAGGAGTATTTTAAACAGAGCATGTATGGTCACGAAGGGCCGATAATTGTTTTATCGATGTTTGCCCTTGCAGATGCACTTTTTTGTCAACAACTATGGACAGAAGCTTTGAATGCGTATGTGAATGTTCAGTCGAGAATGTTAAAATTTAAAGCAGAAGAAATATATTTTAAAGCGAAGCTTGGAGAGGCAAGGTGCTTTCAAAAACTTGAAAAATATGGTGCTGCCATGACAGTCTATAGAGATATTATCTCTATGAAAAACACAAAGTTTAGATCGATCGCGAAAGAGATGATCGATCTTTTATCTTATAAGCAGAGGAAAATCTAGATGTCTAAAAAAGGTATGAGTTTTTTAGAAATTTTGTTGGTTATTTTTTTTGTAATCGTTTTGGCAAGTTTTACAATCCCTAATTTTTTTGATCGATACTTCCGTCGTTCTAAAGTTGAGTCCATTGAGTGGGTAAAAACACTCTTGTATCTGGCTCAAAAAAAAGCTCAAAACACTTCTGTTGATCATTATCTTGTTTTTGTTCCTAAAGAGGGAGATGGGGAGGTTAAAAAATCTGCTTATTTTCAAAGAAGAAAGGGGCTTTTGGGAAAAAGCATGGGGCTTGTGCTTCACAGCAAAGGTGAATATTCTTTGCTAGATGATTACTGGGAGTTACCAGTGGGTTCCTTTTTTGATGACAATTTTGATTTCTGGAAAGAAGAAGATATCTTTTTAAATATGTACCGTATTCCAGTTAAAATAGTTGATATTAGTGGGGGTAGTTTTAGCGTAAAGTTACCAGCGATAGGCTTTAAAGGTGGAAGTGGTAGTATTATTTTCCCGAAAGCTCAAATAGTGTCGGAAATTTTTCTAAAGGTCGAAAGTGGGGATTCTAGACTAAAAGTGAATACCGAAGATAGTTCAATTATTCTTGAGGGCGGTTGATTGCGAAGAAAAAGGTTCCCTCGAAAGGGATTCACTTTGTTAGAGATGGCTGTGGCGATGACAGTTTTTTCTGTTGGTATTTTATCTGTTTTTTCCCTATTCCCTCAGGGGGCAATGTCGATGGATACTCTTTGGAAGAAAATATCCATGGATATGGCAACTTTTTCTTTGTATCGAAATATTCATGACTTGGTAAACCAAGGTAGGCAGGGGGCATCTCTTGAACAAGAGAGAGATTTCTCTTTAGAAAATCCTTTTGTCCAAGAAGGCCTATTTCTTTTACAACCGGAAACGGATGAGAGAGTGGAATATAGATTGTTTGATCTTTCTTACAAAATAGAGATGAAAGAAGATGATGGGGAAAAAAAACTTAATCTAAAGGTGTACGAAAAAAACTTTGATGAAAACTCGCGAAATGTTACTTGGTCCATATAAGAAAGGTTTTACTTTGATCGAAATGATCACTGTGATGTTTATCTTTCTTGTCTTACTTTATATTGTTCATGGTTTTTATGGCCAATCGACAAGGCTTATACAAAAAAAGAAAGGGAGTTATTCTTCCTATGAACAGCAGGTATGGTTGTATCAAAAGTTTTCGGAAGATTTGGGGTCTTCTTTTTTGAATAAAGATACAGAAGATTTAAAATGTTCTTTGGAAGTTTCTTCCGAAAAAAGTGTGAGCTTTTTGATAAAAGTTCCCTTAGATATTAACGAGCACCATCCTATGGATGATGGTTTGTATTTTGTAAAATATTTCTTAAATAATGAGGGACATATTGAGAGAGAACTAACCCCATTAAATTTTTCTGTTACACAATCGGATAGAGATAGTTATTCTTATCTAAAATCAGCTAACTTGACAAGTAGTGTCGAGGACGAGGCTAAGGTTGTTCGTTTTAATGTCCGTTTCAATGAAGCTCCAGATAACAGGAGAGAGGAAGCGAAAAAGAATGCAGAATTCTGGAGTATAAGCCTCTATGTGGACTATTTTGATGGCGAAGAGACGCATCATTACTTGCATAAATTTAAAGATCCGTATTTGTGATAATTTTGAATAATAAAAGAGGTATTGCCTTAATATTGACATTAGGTTTTCTTGTTTTGATATTGAGCATGGGTCTTTCTTTCATGCGATATACGATTCTACGCAATGAACATGCTTCTTCTCTACACAATCTTTTAAAAGCTCGTTTAAATGCAGAAAAGGCTTTTTCCGAAACGTTGTATCAGGTCAATAGTTTTTTTAAAAAGGATCCGATGGCTATTGTTTCTAACGATGAAAAGTGGTTTCAAGGTACTAAAGAAGATGACTTTAGCGTTAAGATCATTGATTTATCAGGAAAATTAAATATTAATGGATCAGCCGATCAAATTTCACTTCCAACTATCCTAGATCATATGCTGATGAGTGAAAATTGTCCCGAGGGGATTCTTTTTAATCAGGAGAAAGAGGAATCTTTTTTGAGAGAAAAAAAGAGGTTCGGATCTGTACAGGAATTAGGGATTTGTGTTGATGCCAATAGAGCTAAGTGGGTCGATTTTTTGATGGATCATTTGACCCCTTGGGGGTTAAGCTTCTATCAAACACCAGAGGGTGAAAAACAGTGGAATTTGTGGGATCAGTGCAGTATTCAGGACGATGTATCTTTGCCTTCCCTAGGTAAGCATAAAAACAAGTTTTCGGAGCTTTATGGGCAAGGGGTAGACGGTGTGGAGATTTTTAATCGATTAATAAGCTATATAAGTACAGGGGATGCTGTATCTAATAGCCCACAAATGTCAGCTGATTTCTTTAAAAAAGCCCCATCGCTGTACATTAACGAGGTCTGTTATGAAACAAGTAAAGTGGATGCTTATTTTAATAAGAAGAATGCTTCAGATACTAATGGAGGGGAGTTTATAGAGATCTTTAACCCTTATAAAATACCGATTGAGTTAAAGGGTTATACTTTGAGCTTCGGATCAAAAAAAAAGGGTAAGGTTACGATCAACTTACCTGATAGAACTTTACTCCCAAACTCTTTTCTTGTTGTAACCGATACAACAAAAAGATTACAAAATTTGGAACAGGTGAGTCCTGATATGATTTATGAACATAAAGACTTTGAGATCAATAGAGAAAAAATCACTTTGTCAAAAGGTGACTTTAAGGATGTCTTTGATTTAAGTTTAGATGTTGAGGTTGATAAGAGCGTTACCAAAGATGATCCTAGGTCTAATCATCCTTCAAATTATGAAGAGGGATTTTCTCCAGGTAAAACTAATCGTATTTTTGGTCAAGGTTTGAGTAAAAACTTTTTTTGGAAAGAAAGACTATCTTTTGCTCTTTGGGATGAGTTGTA
Organism: PVC group bacterium (ex Bugula neritina AB1); assembly: GCA_001730085.1. Taxonomy (GTDB): domain Bacteria. The sequence continues at coordinate 4,631 of MDLB01000059.1, read as the reverse complement.
TGATTTAAAAAAACCTTTGTCATTTTTACCTTATGTTTATAAAGGTGAAAGCCCATGGGACTATTTACAGGTGACATCACAAGCTGTTTTTGATGAAAATAATGATGGGATTCTACAGGATGAAGAGGCGAAAGATTTTGTGCTATTACAATACCTTTCGTGTAGGAATGACAAGGAGAATGTAAGTGAGTCTTGTGCAGGGCGTGTGAATATCAATACAGCTTCAGCCTTTGTTTTAGAAGCTCTCCCAGGTATAAATGATATTACAGCTAAGGCGATTGTTGCATATAGAGAAAAGTATTTTTCATCTAAAACAAAGCGGAAAAAAAAGGGGTTTGAAAATATTTATGATATTATTTTGCCTCTTAAGACGTGTCTGTCGAATGAAGAAGTCGATAGAGTTTTTTGGGAAATACAAAACCTTATAAAGGTCAGAACTCATACATTTCGTATTATTGTTAAAGGTTTTTGTGAAGATATGATTTATGAGATACAAGCTGATATTGAGCAACCCGTGACTTTTGATGAAGAAGGTTCTGCTGTTATTTCTGGCAGACCCGATGTTAAATCCTCTATGATTAGACATTTCCTAGTTTTAAAAAGATGAGAAGCAAAGAGTTTTTTCCACTGGTCGTTTTATTCGCGACATTTCCAGAAGCGGAGCCTTTTTTGAGAGAAACTAAGGCTAAGCGACATCTTTTCAACTTAAAAAGAATATTAGGAAAAGACGAGAGTAAACCTTTGAGACGTTTTTCTAAGTGCTTTTATGAGTTTGATTCACCTTATAAAAAAGCTAAAGCTTTGTGCTTACTTACAGGTGTAGGTTTTCGCTCTGTGGAAGATAGGCTTGAGTTTCTCTTTAATAATTATGATGTGGGTCAAGTGATCAATGTGGGTCTAGCTGGGTCTTTGAAAGGTGATTTTTCCTATGGTTTATTTGTTAATGTCAAAGAAGTTCTCTTTTTGAGCTCGCCCGCTTTTTCTGATAGGAGATCTTTCCTGATAGATAGAACTGAAGGAGATGACTTGTTTCAGGCCTCCCTGTTGAGTGTTAAAAAGCCTCTTATGGAAAAGAAAGAAAGAGAAAACCTTTCTGTTTTAGCAGATATTGTAGACATGGAAGCTTTTAAATGTGTAGAAGTCTGTCGACGATGGGATGTTCGACATAGCGTTTTGAAAATGATCAGCGATCAGGCGGATGAAAAAGCAGAAGAGTGTTTTTACACGTTGTTACCGCAACTTTCTAAGAAACTGGGACAGGAAGTCCTTGCCTATCTTTCGCAACACAAAATTTTCTTATAAAAACCTTTCCAATAGTGCATGTGGTATGTAGTTCTTGATAGTTTTAATATTTTCTTATTTGGAAAAAGTCCATATGTGTAGGAGATATGGACTTTTTCCGCAAATAAGAAGTTTTCTTAGAACAGACTTTGAGTTTTTCGTTTTTGAAGAATTTTTAAAAGCGTCGAAAAATGAATCCCCAGTTTTTTAGGTTCTTTTAAAAAAACTTGAGACATTTAGCAAAAGGCATAGTTTTATTTTTTAGTATAACGTTGCTTGGGGTTGAGCTGCTTCAGCTGATTCTTCTGAAGTATCCTCATTATTATGATGCGAATGACCATAAACATCTTCCAAAGAGTAAGAAGAGGAGTGGCCTCCACATGAAGGGCCTGCGACCAAGTTGTTTAAGCCAAAGACGGATGCCAAAAAAAATAAACTTAAAGTGATTTTTTTCATGTTCTTTTCTCCTTGTTGTGAGTGTTTAGTTTTGAAATTTTTGCAAAAATTTTTACCCCGTTTGAGTTAAATTAGGGGTGCTAAAAATCTTACAATAACATCAAAATAAATTATAACATATTTGAGTTAAAAAAATAAAGTATTGATTGATTTTTTATTTTTATCAAATAAACTATATTTCTTGTTAGGTTTTATAAGTTTTTTAGGTTTTACAGGTTGATTTGAAAGACATTTTTAATTGAATTGATTAAATAATAAAACCTTGACTTTTATTATTTAATTAACTAGCATTACTCTTTGAAAATTTAAGACTTCTTAAGGTAAACCCCTGTTGTTAATAATCACAGATGAAAGGTTGTTTTGTCATGAAAAAAACTTTATTAGCTATTATATTTTCGATGCTTTTATATACTGATACCCTTGTTCCTCTTGCTATTTCTACTTCGTTTTCTGCTAGCAGCTACAGCAAACACCTTTTGAATCTTAGCAATGCTTCAAATCTCATGGCACAAAAGGATCGTTCCTCTCAAAATTTTGCATTTTTAAAGAGTTTTAATGAAAATGAGATACAGGTTGCTGCACAAAATCTGTCGCAAAAGGAATTTTTCTTTTGTGACGTGGATGGAACCTTTGTTCATGAAGGAGATAAAACCCCGATAAAGGATGAGTACTTAAAGATTTTTATTGATTTATTTCTATCTGAAAAGAAGATCTACTTTGTGACAGCAAACACAGAGCTTGTTACGATGACTGCCATTTTGAACCCTCTGATTCAAAAGATCGAACAATTAGAAGATGAAGATATGAAAAATAGTTTATGGGAGGCTTTACAGAATAATTGTGCTTTGTTTGCAATGGCTGGTTCTTCAAAATATTTTTTTGATATTAGTAAAAAAACATTTGTTTTAGATGAAGATTATTGTGACTTATATGCTATTGAAGATTCCGTTGTTGATCGCATAAAAGAACATTTGTATGCCTTGAGCCAAAGTAACTATTCTTTGACACCAGAACAGATGAATGTTTATAAAGAATATATCGAATTAGTTAATCAAGATTTAGGTTATAGTTTTTGTATGGCGAGTGAGAAAAAAGATTTTACAACTCAGATAGGTAAGCCTTTAGAAAAAAGGGGAGCTGCCAAACAGCCGATACCCTATATTTCTATACGAAAAGATTTAACAGAAGAGAAAGCTATTGCACTAGGAAAAAAAAGCAGGATTTTGCAATTTAATATTAGACCCTTCCCAGGTCTGATTCAAAAAGATTCAAAGTATTATTATGAGGCAAAACAAGAGAAAAAAGAAGCGATGGTTACAGTTGGGGAGAAGAGCCGTCAGTATGTTGCTAATCAACTACAAGAATATTGTGATGAACTGTTTGAAAAAAGAGACATCAAGCATAAAATCATTGTTGCTTTAGCAGGGAGTCCTTCGATAGATATAGGGTACAATGATAAAGAATCTGTTATTCGAAATACTATTGAGCGTTTATCTGAAAATTCTAAAAGAAGTGTTGAAAACATTCGGAGCTTGTCGGTAGCAATCGGAGATCAATGCTATAAGCCAAGAGGTATCGGAGGAGATTCTGGATTTGTTCGAGCCCTTGCAAAACAACAAGTTTCGATGGTTATTGCAGTTGGTACGTCGGACTATATGTTAATGCTAAATTTTAATCAGGGAAAGGAAGAAGACTTATCAAGTTCACTTTGGGGAGAGGAAGGTCTCACTAAAGATACTATTAAAGAGGGTGTTTTTTTTCCAACAATAGGTTCTGATAAACCTACCCATGAAAACACTTGGATCGTTTTTCAAAAAGCTGTCGAAATCATTAAGAAGCAGTCCTGAGTTAAGTGTATCATCTTAAAGTTAAGAGAACATATGCTTTGATATTTTATAGAATTTTAGATCTTATAAGTAAATTTGATATTTAATTTTTTTAATAGATTAAAAATTTTTTATAGGTTTTTCGGTTCTTTTGAATGATAGAAATATTAAGAAGCGTAAGTTTTTCCTGAAAGGGCTATGGTGTATTTCTCATGAACGTCGTGAGACTTTTATAGATAGGCTTAAAAAAGTTTTATTATCTTATACTTTTGTGTTTTCTCTTGTTGAAGAAATTGTTCAGGCAGAAGCACGAAGGCAAGGATTTTCAAAGGAAGAAGTTGCCAAGGGAGTTGTTTATCATTTCAAGCCGAGAAGACCTCTTCCTTTAGGTGGAGGATGAGAGTCTTTTTCACAGATATTAAAAATGTGGAGAGCTTTGGTTTTTAATATATTTTTTAATTTTCCATAGAGCCTATGTTAAACTGTGTGAATGAAAAAAGTTAAGAGTTTTAAATTTAAATTAAAATTAAAAAGTAAAGAACAAGAGATTACTTTGAAGAAAAATATTGGTTGTAATCGTTTTGTTTGGAATAAAGCTCTTGCTATTCAAAAGGAAAGACTGGAGAACAAGCAAAAGCTTTTGAGCTGGTACGAACTTGACTGGTGGAAAAATAATTTTTGGAAGAAAAGCGAAGAATATGATTTCTTAAAAGAGGTTTCGTCGCAACCACTTAATCAAACGTTGAAAATGTTAGATAGAGCTATTTGGGATTGTTTGACGAAAAAAGTCAAAGGACGGGGATTCCCTAGATTCAAACATAAAAAATCAGACTCAGGATTTAGATACCCTGTAGGTGTCAAAATAAAAAACAAACAAGTATTTCTTCCTAAAATAGGCTGGGTGCATTTTTTCAAGAGCCAAGAAGTAATAGGTACTCCCAAAAATGCCACTGTGACTTATTATGCAGGTGATTGGTTCGTTTCTATTCAGACGGAGATTGAGCGTGAAGATCCTGTGCACCCCTCAAAAAGCAGTGTCGGCATTGACATGGGAGTAGCATGCTTTGC
>MDLB01000058.1 GCA_001730085.1 PVC group bacterium (ex Bugula neritina AB1) | reverse complement strand
AATGAATGGGACAATGGTTTTTCTGCCTCTTCGGAGGTTATACGAGCTATTAAAAAATATAATGAGGACTACCCTCATTCTGTAATAAATTATTTTACTCCTAATGCGTTCGATAATTTATGTAAACAAAAGGACCTTTATTCAAGAAGTTGTGCTTGACTTAACGTATAGCATTACAATTTTTTACAATTTTAATCGACAAAACTAAGCAAAAACCACGCATTAATAGTTGTAGAAGATTTGAAAGTTAGAAATATGACGACAAGTGCAAAAGGAAGCATCGAAAATCCTGGTAAAAATGTTAAGCAAAAATCAGGATTAAATAGATCTATTCTAGATCAAGGCTGGTACACATTTGTAGAATTGCTTACGTATAAGCAAAAATGGCGTGGTGGAATTTTGCAAAAAGTTGACCCACGAAACACATCTAGAAAGTGTTTCAAATGCGGATGTGAAGATAAAGAAAACCGAAAAAAACAAGAAAGATTTCACTGTGTCTCTTGCGGATACAGTGCAAACGCCGACCGTAATGCGGGGCGTAATATTTTAGAGGCAGGGCATGCCTTGTTAGCTTGTGGAGAAAATCCGTTAGGAATTTCTATGAAGCAAGAACCCCTAGTTGCTAAAAAAATAGCTTAGTAAATCTAGGAATCACCTTCCTTTAGGTAGGTGAGGATGTCAAACCTTCAGTGGATAGAGCCTTTTGAAGAGATGAAAAATTTTAAAAAAGAATAGCAAAAAAGCTTAGGTAGTAGTTGCCAACGCTCTCAATAAGGAAGACCTGTTTTTTTAAAAGTGATCCGGTGTCTCATTTTTATACGGTATTTATTGAACTTTCTCCAAGGGTAAAGCCACCACCATTTTTTAAAGAAAACTTTTCGGTTAATTTTTTCAAAGTCAAAAGGCAGTTCTTTTTTCATTTGATTAACAGTTTTACTCCCGTAATGGTGGATACAACAATCCGTAATAACAGCTGTTTTTAAGCCATGTAACTTTAATCTTATAAAGAAATCCTCGTCTTCGTATTTGCCCCATCGAAAACTTTCATCGAAAAGGCCTGTCTTGTTAAAAAGATCTTTTTCCGCAAATAAAGCTGTTCCACGGATCTCTCCTTCAAAGACTTTGCCTCCAAAAACTTCCCGATAAGTTTGATTCATTTCTTCAAGAGAGTAGTCAAGCTCTCCTTCTCTCATGGCAGGAGATACCAAGGCATAGGGGCCTTTTGTGAGGTATGTCTTTAGACATTTTAGCCAGTCATGAGGGACTTCTATATCGTTATTAACAATGCATACATATTTTCCTTTAGAAGCTTTTATCCCTTGGTTCCAAGCGTAGGCACAGCCTTTATTTTCCTTGTTGTTAATAAGTGTCACATTTATGGATTCGAGGTATTTTTGTGTTTCTTTTAAAGACCCATTGTTGATAATTATCAACTCTATGGGCTCTATATCTGCGGCAAGGATGGAATCTATTCCTTTGCGAGTTGCAATAAGGTTGTCTTTGACAGCCATAATGACACTGATCATATTTTTTTTCCTATAGGTTCGAGATAATTTTGTTTTTTGAGGAGAAAGTTTTTTTGAGCATAGAGTTCTTTTTGATAAATCAAAAGAGTTTCACTCATCGATGGGTTTGCTTTTTGGTAGCTATGAAAAAATAAATTGTTTAGCGCAGAAGAGTAAGTTTTTGGGAAAGATGATAAGATTTGAGCGATGTTTTTTAAAATATGCTTCTTCGATAAAGGTTTATTGATTAAGACATCTGCCGTATCAATTAAAAAAAATTTTGATTTATTTTGTGAAGAAGGTTGGAGTAAGAGGTTTTCAGAGGTGAGGTCTGTATGAAAAATATTATGGGAATGTAAGTCTCCCACAAAAGTAGCTAAGGATATCACGAATTGTTTTTTCTCTTTATCTGATTGTGTTTTGTTATAAAAAAAATCAGCAGCATCAAAAGAGTGAGAAATATATTTCATGAGTAGAACTTTTTCGCGATACAGATAAGCGATAGGACGAGGGGTGCAGATCCCTATAGAGTAGAGATGTACTGTTTTTAACCATTCTCTATGAAGGCTTCCCATATGCTTTATAGAGCGACTTTTTAATTGCTTACAGCAAATAGGCCCATTCAAACCTCTTTGATGAAAAATACGGTATTTCTTTGTTTGCTTTAAAATATTTTTCGTGCTCATGTAGTCTGTTGAACGGATAAGATTGTAAAGCTGAGAAAAGTGTTTTGTGTAGGGAATAAGACAGGCCCCATGAAGTTTGCGTTTTATAAGATTGTTTTTGATTATATAAATGTTTCGCCATGGGGTTTTCCCAGAAGACATCAATGTAGCTATGCGCGGAATATTTTTGAAATAGGTTTTCCAATAGAAATGAAAAAAAGGTCTTTTATCGCTATATTTTTTTAAAAAATATAGCTTTTCTGTTAAAGAAACGTTATGAAAAAGTTCTAAGTAGATACGAGAAAAGCATAGGATGACTTTTCTTAAAGATATTTTTTTAGTGAAGTTAACTTTATATAGGTCAGAGATATAAAATTGAGTGGAGTCGTCTAGGGTATCAACAATCATATTTTTCAATTTGAAGTTATTGAGGTGAAACCCTTTATTGTGTAAGTGTCCAATAAAATCAGCGAAAGCCTTTATCTCTTGACGTTTTTGAGAGAGACTTTTGTTCGCAAAATCGTTTAAATAAGTCTCCGTTTTTTGAGCTTTTGGTAAGTATTTTGTTATGAAGATAGTTTTTTCTATAAGGGAGGAGTCTTTTTTTTCTGCCAACATCAAAGGGTCTAAAGTTGGGAGATCGTGAGCTTTTAAGGTGTGGGCCATTTTCCAACTTTTAAAAGCTTGTGTTTTGATGAATAAAGATAAGATTTTTTGTCGAAGAGTTTGGAATTTTTTAACTTGGAATAAAAGCGGGTATGTTTTTCCTTCGTGGAAAAAATCTTTTTGAATCATTTCTTCCGATCGGGAGGTGCCTTTTTTTAACGTTTTTCCAGAATAAAGGGTTCCATCTATGATATCTGTTTCGATTCTTTGTAATAAAGCTTTCGGAAGGGATGAATTACTGTTAAAGGCCCAAGAATCGCATCTTTTTGATTGTTTTGTTTCTGACTCAAGGTAAAAGGAAAGTCCTTTATAGGAAGGGCATTTCTGTAAATGCCAAAAAAGAAGGCCCCAATAAGTTTTAGCTTTTTTTGAGATAAGGCCATTTATTAGTATATCTATTGCATAGCGAATACATAAAAGTTTTTTGATCCGTTTTAAAAAAGCTTCTGAATATCCTTTTTTCTTTAGGAAAAGGTACAGGCCTTTATGATATTCGATACGGGAGGCAAGCGGCTTTTTCTTTGCACTTTGTCCTAGATGATGCAAAACGGATATATTCGATAAGTAAACGATGCGGTAGCCTCGGTTATGTAAACGCCAACATAGATCTGTTTCTTCCATATAAAAAAAATAGGCTTCGTCGAAGCCTTTGAGTTGTTTAAAAATATCTTTACGGATGCAGAAACAAGCGCCAATCAAACTTTGAACATCCAAAGGTTCTGAATATTTTCTATGTTTATTGATATATTTTTTCGGAAAAAATATTTGTAGAAGTCTTTTATTAAAAAAAATATTCACAAAAGATGGATATCTTGCGACACTATTTTGAGATATTCCTCGTTGATTAACAAATCTTGGGCCACAGGCCCCAATATTTTCATTTGTTGTCATAAAAGAAACAAGTTGGTCTAAACTATCAGGTAAAAAATGTGTGTCGACATTTACAAATATCAAGATGTTCCCAGAGGCGTGTCGAGCACCTTTATTACAAGCTTTAGCAAACCCATAATTCTTTGGGTTTTGTACCCAAGCTGTATCAGGTCTATTCTTTGCGAAAGAGTAAGAGCTATCTTTTGAATCGTTATCAACGATAAGGATTTCATGCGTGTATGACGTTTTAGATGCATCGATAGATCTTAAGCATTCTTCTAAAAGTTTTGCGGAATTATAGTTGATTATAATAATCGATACATCTGGTTTAAAATTTTGCATTAGTCAACCTTGTGAGTTTCTTCCCATAGTCTAGAGTATTTATAAAAATCGTGGGCAGCACTCATCATAGAAAAAATTAGTCCACTTGTTCCGTCTAAAAATCCGCGCTTTAAGATATAAAGCTTTAAAAAGCGGATGGGAAAAACAAAAAATAGGCGAAAAGTCTTCATGGTTTTATTTTTTTGAAGGGCTTTTTCGACATAAAGGTCACCGTAAAGGATAGATTTATTCAAATAACTTTTCAGGTTCTCATAAGAATAGTGGTCAATATGTACGCTTTTTAATATTTGAGAAGAGCCTTTTATTTGAACTGATTCGTGAACTGGTGTTTGGACAAAGGTGTGTTCAGCCTGATTTTTGAATAGACGTATGATATACTCATGGCCCAAGCAGTGGTCGAGCCATCGGTTTAAAAAAAATGTGCGTCGTTTAACTTTGAAACCTGCGAAATGTGAGAGGTGATCCAATTGCTTCATCAAGTCTGTATTTGGACGAATTTGAAAAACTTCGTCGGCGTCTAACCATAAAACCCATTTAGAAGTCACATGGGTTAATGCCAGGTTTTTTTGTTTAGAGTATCCCAACCACTTTTGAATAATGACTTTGGCTCCGAAAGATTTCGCGATTTCGACAGTTTTATCAGAACTTTCGGAGTCTACAACAATGATTTCATTGGCGATATGAGCAACACTTTTCAAGCAGGGGTGTAAAGTTTTTTCATTATTGTAGGTTATAAGGATGACGCTTAAGCTTGACATTTTTTTTAATAGATCCTTTCATCAAAGTATCCACTTTTTCCATAATGTGTTTAACCTTTATTGATTTCATGCATTCCATTGTTCCAAGAGGACAAGTCCGTTTGAAACAAGGGGAGCAATCGACCCCAGAATAAACAATTTTAACAGAATTTCCTAAAGGTTGTGAAAAAAAAGGAGAAGTTGATCCAAAAATAACAATGGAGGGGGTATTTAAAAGAGCTGCGACGTGTGCCAATCCAGAGTCATTTCCAATGAAAACACGACATAAAGATAATAAAGATTGAACTTCATCTAAACCTGTTTGACCACAAAGGTTAATAAAAACATTTTCGAGGTGCTGAACCATAAAGTGAGCACTATCATGATCTTTCTGTGTTCCTAATAAAAGAATCCGTGTGTTATATTTTTTGTATAAAGCTAAACCTAATTGCCGGTAACGCTCGACTGACCAGTTTTTTGCCGGACCATAAGCCGAACCAATAGCCAAGCCAATCAAACCACTTTTAGCTTCGATATTGTGATTCCTCTTTAGGGATAGCTTGATGGACTGTTTATTAAATTCTGGAATAGTGACAGAATTGGAAAATTTAGGGGCTTCCGGTTTGTCCCATAAAGCCAAACCGAGAGCTATAAATAGACGTGTTTGATGTTTTTTCTTCTTTTTTTTAGGAAAGGGTAAGTGGTCAGTTAATAAAAATTTCCTAAAACTTTTATCATAGCCAATTCTTCTTTTTATACGAGACATGGCTATGATGAGGGCTGAAAAAAAAGAGTTTGGACATAGAACGGCTAAGTCAAAATTTAAGGAGTTCAATTTATGGACGATTTGAAAAGTACCTTTGATAGACTTTGTTTTTTTCCAAGGGATAACTTTGTCTATATGAGGCTGAAAGGTATAAAACTTTTCTAAGTGATCAGGGGTTAAAATGGCCAAAAAGGCAGAAGGGTAAGTCTCTCTCAAAAGCTGTACAAGAGGAAGTGCCATAACAGCATCTCCTAGCCAATTTGGCATCATGATTAATATGCGTTTTATATTTTCCATCTCCTATGAAACCAAAACCATCTTTCGGGGGTTTCTTTTATTTTACTTTCCAAAGAGTCTAAACATAACTGTGTCATATCTATGATAGCACTTTTCTTATCCTTTGCTGAAGAGAAGTTTTCTGGGTAAATCATTAATGAAAAATCGACCGTATGATACCCATTTTTATCTCTTTGATTATATACGAGAAGTAAGGGGGCATTTGTTTTTATAGAAAGAATAGCGTGAGTTGTGAAAGATTGAGCTTTTCTTCCCATAAAAGAGATAGGTATGCCGTGGTCCCCAGCATTTTGATCGACCAAGATAGTGACAAGTCCCTTTTTTTTCAAAGTTTTTAAGGCTTGGGAGAGGAAATCTTTTTTATTCGAAACGTTTGTGAAAAATTTTTCACGCATCTTTTTTACCCAAGAGTTAATAAAAGGGTTTTTGATGGTTTGACCGACAGCTAAGGTGTTGGGGGAAATTTTCGATAAAACCATAGATAGTAATTCCCAGTTGCCCCAGTGATGGGCCACAATGATTAGGCCTCTCTCTTTAGCTGTTTTTTTTGCGTTTTCAAAGTCTTTTAAGTCATATGAAAGACGGTTTTTCCATGCTTTAGTGAACTTTTCTAAGCAGAGACACTCTGTTAAAGTAATGCCCGCTTCTGTAAAAACTTTTTTTGCGATGGCTTCGACTTCCTCCGGGTGGTTAGGATCAAAAAGAGAGGATTTTCGAAGATTATCAATAACATATGATCTACGAGACTTAAGGACTTTCCACGAGACTTTTCCTAAAAAAATGCCGAATGCTCGGTTCAAAAAGTAAGGTAGTTTTTTTAAAAAAAATTTGATGGTTCTGAATATTAAGTATGTGATGAAATGTAACATAAAAAAAGTTTAATTAGCTTTGTAAAAAAAACGTGTGTCATAAATCCATAGTATCGCGTAAGGTTTTTCTGTGTTTTTTTTTCTTAAAATACATAGAAATGGCTTATCAAAAATAAATTTTCGGTCAGAGTTCATTTTATAGTGTTCAATATGAATATTTTTTGTTAAAAAAGGCTTAGAAGAGGAGGAATTGCTTTTTGTTCGAGAAAGCAGTTCCCATCCAATTTTATATTGTTGGATAACTTTTGATAAAAACCAATTTTCCTTGCTTTTATTCTTCAAAGGGTTTTTTTCCATAGATGGGATGGAGGAGGTGATTTGAAAAGATGTTTGGGGTAGGGCCAATTGATCCCCAGGCATAAAATACATTTTTTGGTGATTTTTTTTAAATCTGGAAAATACATATTCGACTGTTTTGCGAAACGTTCGGAGAGGTGGGATTTTAGCAAAAATCATCTCATCTTCTGAATCACTTGTGCGTAAATTAATGATAAAGTCATCAGGGTTATTGTATTCTATAAGGTGAATGGTTTTCATTGGGGACTCACCTAAACTTGAGTCATAGTCTAGAACAAGGCTTTGTACAGGGGTAAAGGAGTTATTTTCTTGAAAAAAAAGAGAAGATCTTTCGCTAAAAGAGAACTCTGAAAGGTTAATCAGTCGACCTAGCCCCATATATGCGAGAACATCTAAAGGGTTCAATTGTTGACTCAAAGGAGAAAGAGAAATATTGATTTTTTTTTCTCGCTCTTTTTCAAATGTTTCGGAAAGACTTTGCAAGCGGTAGCCTAAAAAAATATTGGTCATGGATGTTTTTTTAGGGAAACAGTTTTTTTGAAAGGAGCTTTGCTCTAAACGTTGAAAGTTTTTTATCGGCTTTGAAAATAGAGGTTTTTCTTGAATGACTTTTGTTTGAAACATATGCCAAAAATTTATAAAAAGAGGCGAGTACAATATGTTTTGTTTCATAGAAAAATCATCTATCCAGCAGGAAACTTTTGTTGGCTGCTGAGGATCAGCTCCTTGGAGCATAGAAGGTAAGAATGCCTGTTGAAAAAACAAGATATATAGTAGGAGACGTTTAGCAATCACTAAAAAAACAACCTTTCATTTTTGTCTTTCAATTATCAGAGCTTAGATTTTCTCTCATCCAGCTCAGGTAGTCAATATTGACAGAACTGATAGGTAAACTTAAAACACTTGGGCAACTATAGGGGTGATTATCGATGATGAAGGTTTCCACATTCTTTTTATGAGAAGAAAAAGTTTTGAAAAAAACCGTAGATTCTTCAGAGATTTCTAGGTTTTCTTCCCATGTATATACAGATTTTACTTTGGGGTAGATATGTACGCAGGCAACCCACTTTTTTTTTACCAAGGAAGCCGCCATTTTTTGTGCTGTTTCTTCTTCTGGATAAGAAGTGTAAAGGATTAGACATTTTTCTTCAAGCACATTCGTATTCCTCATTATTTTATTAAATCCTTTATTTAAGAGTGTTGAGGAAGTTATAGAAGCTTTATTCAAAGAACCTGTTTTTTGAGAAAAAATTCATATTTGTTGCAAATGGGGGGTGTTTTTAAAATAGTAAAATTCTTTATAAAGAACACCAAGAAAAATTTTGAATTACTGTTCAACGACCTATGCTTATCATAATATTACTAACTTTTAATGGTGGAGGGTGGTGGATTCGAACCACCGTAGGCTGCGCCAGCAGATTTACAGTCTGCCCCCTTTGGCCACTCGGGTAACCCTCCCTAGTAATAATCAGTATTTATAGGAATTTTTTTTTATTTTCGCTATAAAAAAGATGCAATTTTTGAGATCTTTGGGCCGGCTTCATATTTGTAAAACCGAATGATCTTCAAATAAATAATCACATGGAGCTGGCGATGGGACTCGAACCCGCAACCTGCTGATTACAAATCAGCTGCTCTGCCAATTGAGCTACGCCAGCCCATAAAAAAAATATTTAAGCTAATATTCTAAACTAAGATATGTGGATTAGTCAATCATAAATCTACACTTATGTCCAAATAGTGAGGTGATTTTTCTGTTCTTTATATAAAGATCTTGTTTGTTTGATTTTTAAGCATTCGTCCCAAGAAGTGTTTGAGTTCGGGAGAAAGAGAAAGGTTTAACACTTGAAGAGCTAGATATTTCAGACAAGCTAGATATTTCAGACAAGCTAGATGACGCAGAAGATATAGGAGAGGTAGCGGTTTCAATATCTTGATCGCTCCTTTTTATTTTAGGTAACTTTGAAGAGGGTGTTTGATGTAAATTAGGATTTTTTAAAACTCCAGGTTTAATAGATCTTAAGGAAGAAGGTTGTGAATTTTCATGAAGAGGTTGTCTGTTCCGTATATTTATTTTGTTTCTTACTTTTGTATTTAGATTAGAAGGTTTTTGTAAAAAGGTCGAGCCTTGTTGCGGGTTTTTAGAATGAGGTGGATGGGGTAGAACATAAGAATCCTTTGAATCTAATAATTGATTTTTATAAAAATCACGTGAGCTTTTATCGTTTTTAGGTGCTATAGGTGGTAGTTTTGATAAGTTGGAGGTGTCATTAGTTTTATAAAAACTTCTTGAGATAAGTTTATTGTTAGTAGAAACTAAACTAAGAGAGGAATGGTTTGGCTTTAGATTCATTATTTTAAAAGGCTCTGTTGTTATAGCTGATTCAGGAGCTAGACCCCAAGCAAGAGAGCTCGAAAAAAATGTTAATATAGTAATTAATTTAAAATTGAAAAATTTATTCATATTTATATTTCTTAATGTTTTTTTTTATTTTTAATTATAATTTTAATTATTTTAAACTATTTTGAATTAATTTTAAAGGTGAATTTTTTTATAGATTAAGTTATTCTTTTGATCCACTTTAGCCGAGAATATCCCTTCCTTCAGGTAGAGGATGAGAGGCTTCTGTGTTAAAATATTCCTTTAGACGACTCAGCTCTTGTTTTAGAACCTCTTTTTCACTATCAACTCCTCCATAGGAAAAAATTTTAGCCCCTTCAGATAGCAGTCGATCTCTCCAATTATAATAGGTTTGTTGAGAAATCCCATATTGATTGCATAGTTCCCCCAAGAGTACCTTCCCCTTTATTCTCTCAAGTACAATTATTAACCGTTCTTTTGATTTATATTTTTTCTTATTCATTTCCATTTCTCCTTATTATTATTTTTTTCTAAGGAAAAATATTCAAAAAGTTTTTTGCTTTCTTAACGTATAGAAGTATAAGTGAGGATAAGCTCTACTTGATGAAAGCTTTAAATATCAAGATTTTCTTTTTCCATTTGTTTCAAACATATAAAACTAATACTTCTTAACTTTTATTTGCATATTATTATCAATAAATGCTATTATATATCTTTTTAATATATTTTTTGTAGAGTTAAAATGGAGATATTATATGAATAAACAATCTAAGTCAATAAGTATTTTATCTATCATCTTCTTTGTCTGTTTTGGCTTAAGCTCTGAAATTTATAGCATTGGACGAGGCTCAAACTCTCGTTCAAAGATATCTAGGACTTTAGCAAAGGGAAAGAGAGCATTAAAAAAAGATGCGAAGCAAAAGAAAGAGGAAGAAGCAAAAAATGCGCGGAGCAAAAGAAAGAGGAAGAAGCAAAAAATGCGCGGAGAAAAAGAAAAAGGAGGAAGAAGCAAAAAATACGCGGAGCAAAAGAAAGAGGAAGAAGCAAAAAATGCGCAGAGTAAAAGAAAAATTAGGAAGAAGCAAAAAAAGAAGAGAAAAAAGCAAAGAATGCTAGAATCATCAAGAAGATGAAGACTTTAAATTTTTAAGCAACAGGTCTGATATCTAAAAAGATAAAGAGAGATGATAAGAGTATTTTTAAAATGAACGTTGTTCATCCCTATTCTCTAAAATAGCACGATTTTAAACTTTTTGATAAAAAAAGCCTTCTTCGAATTTAGGGCGTAGGGGTGATCTTCGATTAATGGGAATATGAATATACAGGCATTTTGACGTCAAAATACCCGTAATTTAATAGCAAGTTAATGGTAATTTTTATATCAAAAAATTATATAACTTATATGGATTATCAGATATATTCTTGGTTAGATAATTAAATTTAAACCTGATTAGATTTATTTTAAATAGGATTTAATAAAGGTCAGAGGTCGTTTCTTTTTAAAGATTTATGGTATTCTTCGATTATGTCTTTGCCTTTGAAAGGGTTTTTGACCTTAAAAGAAACCTCAGAAGATTTGGAAGTTTTAAAGGAATACGTGTATTCGAGATTATCGCAAGACTTAGGCATATCTTCTGAAGAAGAATTAGAAAAGGAACTCTATGAAGTCGTTACTGAAGAAGAATTAGAAAAGGAACTCTATAGAAACGCAGAAGAGACTCCTATTGAAAATTTAGACGTTGTTACTGAAGAAGAGTTAGAAAAAGAACTCGATACAAACGCAGAAGAGATTACTACTGTAGAAGAAGAAATTGTTAATCCTAAAATAAATACTTCTAGTGATATTTTTAAAGATATAAATACAGATATATCAATCCCCAGAACAAACTTTCCTATCGGATTAGAATCTACCCCCATATCCATTCCAACAAAAAATTATATTGAAAAAGTAGATATGAGTAACTATAGGCTTAATGATGAAGATCGATGGGATTCTAAAATGAGAGATATTCCAAGTCTTTATAATTCTTCTAGCTGGGATGATAATTTTTATTCTGGTGGATATGGGTCTGGATCAGGAGGATGGGGGTTCGGATGGAGCTGGTAAGTTTTCCTTTTCTTCCTTTTCTTTTTTTTCAAGGTAGTTATTAATATCTTGAAAGATAAATAGAGCCATCCAAATCAGCACAGAACGTCTTAAATTAACTGTGAAGTCACCACGATATGAGAAATGTATGCCCCATATAATAGTACAAGCAGGTATCGACCTATAAAAAAGATATTTAAAATAAATATTTAATTTTTCTTTCATTAATCAATTTTATCCTAAAAAAAAATACGTTTTATAAAATAAACTTTATTATAGATTAGTTTTTTTTTAAAATCATATATATTTTTCTATTTGCTTGTGTCCTTACCATAGATAAGACTTTTAATCTAGTATGTCCGAGACGTTGAGCTTCAGAAACATTAAAAATGTTAAGACCTCTGTACAACTATACTTTTCCTTGGCCTAGAAGAAGATTCAATAACTGTTGCATCTACAATGGCTCCTTCACAATTTTTTACAAAT
>MDLB01000057.1 GCA_001730085.1 PVC group bacterium (ex Bugula neritina AB1) | reverse complement strand
TTGAAACCTCTGAAAAATAGATAGAAGGGATGTAAAAAAGAAAAAAAATCAAAAGAAAATGAATGGAAGTCTAAAATATTTATGTAAAATGATCTTCTAAAAAAATATTTTAGAAGATTAATAAATGTATCTTTTTAGAAGGATCTGGAGATTGACTTCCTTTCTTATAATATTTTTTTGATATTTATTATTAATAAATAAAAAAATTAAAAAAATTTCTTATTTTTTTATGTCAATCAACATTTTTCAAAAATATTCGATAAATTTATTAAATTTCTTTTATAAAAGTTTGACCTCAGGAAGAGTAGTCACTACATCAAGAAGGAAAGAAGAAAGCTTAGTCATTTATTACTGGTCGGGTGCTAGTTTCTGACTTCTTTTCTATGAAAGAACTCCAATATCTAGATAAATTGATGCCGATAATATTGTGCCAAAGGCTAAATAAAGCAGCAGGGAATGCCGCCGAAATATTAAAAAATTTTATAGCTAAGACCATAGCTAATGCTGTGTTTTGCATGCCAACTTCGAGTGCAACAGTTCTTTGATTAGCTCTATCTTTCGTGAAATATTTGGCTACCATATAGCCAAGAAAGAGTCCCAAAAGATTATGCAAAGCAACAAAAGGGAGTATCCCGAAAGATCCTTTTAAGAATAGATCTCGGTTCGAAGCCCCGATATAACCTAAGATTAAAAGAGTAACTACTAAAGAAAGGATGGGTAATCCTGTTTCGACTTTTTTGATACGATCTTTAAAAATAGACTTAATAACTATACCTAAAAACAATGGGAGAAGAAGCATTATGCAAGTCGTTTTCATCATAGGAATAAGCTCTATTTCGATGGTTTTATGTAAAGTCAAGAAAACAATAAGAGGTGTTACAAGGGGAGAAATGAGGGTGGAAAGAAAAGTTGCTGAAATTGATAAGGGTAAATTGCCTCGACATAGTAATGTCATTATATTAGAAGTTACTCCTCCGGGAGATGCGCCGGTTAGAATCATACCTATCATCATCGTGGGCCCTAAGTGACCTATTTTGCTAAGAGCATAAGCCAAAAAAGGCATAATAGTGTATTGTAAAACAAGAGCTAAAAAGAGTAGACGTTTATTATGCCAAACATTTTTAAATTCTGCAAAAGTTAGAGTAATCCCTGCCCCTAATATAATAATCGCGATACCAAGCTGAACATAAGGTTTAATCCAAAGGAATGCCGAAGGAAAATAAATAGAGATGGGGATCAGTAAGAAAGTTGCTAATGTAAAGTATTTAGTTGAAGATGTTTCAGAACCCATATATAAAGGTCCTTGTTATCTATAAATTTTTACTTAAGGTTGCCTTTAACTTGCTAAGTAATTTTTATTAAAATTAATTGCATTATAAAGCATTTCTATATTGAATTTTTTGAAAAATATTAAGAAATCATATTATCATTAAGAGTAAAAAAGTCAATATAAAACTTTTGTCGAATAGCTCATACACTTTATCGAAAAAATTTTTAAAATAGCGTTTTATTTCTAAAAAAGCTCACAACATAACTGTTACGTTGTGAACGCTCAAGAAAACCTGCGAGATCTTTATGCCTATTATTGTCTTATAGGCGTTTTATCTTTTTCTCTGTTCAAGTATTGCTATTGTTTTAAATAATTTGATGATTATTTTCGGATAATCAAAAAAGTCATCTATAATTTTTTTTACAGGAGAGTATCCGGCAGGGAATCCTATGCGATTTCGTAAAGAAAAGGTGTTAGATATTTATAGGTATCCTATTAGAATGGTCAAAAAAAAAATTTTGTGATAGAATTTTTGTATCTTAAATTTTAGAGATTTTACGCTATATTTTTTATAAAAGAATCATATTATATATTATTATTTTAATAATCATTGCTTGATTTGAAGAAAATTAATAATGATTTGTTGATTTTAAAAAAATATGACACTTACGAATATTTTCTTTGTAAAGTTAAAGCGATGATAGTTTTAATATTGTATAGGTTTTTCCTTATTTGAAAAGATTTTATTTTCAAATAAATATAGGATTTATTTTATATAATTAAATTTAAATAATTTTATATCATGCCACATGGAGGACTCAGATCAATGGCAAAAAAGCAAACTTTTGGTGATAAAGTCAATAAAAATACTGGCAAAGGTGGACAAGAAGCGAATTTTTTTGCAACAAGCAAGGATATGGTTGTCAAAGAAATCACAGAAGGTGAGAATGTTGTCAAAATCATAGCGAAAGATGCGGAAGGCTCTTATGTGACCTATCCGGAACATGTTGACAGTGGCCTTGCAGATCCTAACCGTTTCCATGATCAGCGTATAGAACCCACTGAAGAAGACCTAGCTGAAAAAGAGTAATATCAATTGTTTTAAATTTTAATAACAGAATGCTTGTAAAGAGTTTTTTAAAAATGGCGATCCAATAGCTTTTTGAAAATTTTTTGCTTAAGCTCCGCATAATTTCACATAACCCTTCTTTTGCATTCTTTTAAAATATTTTTTATTTTGGAAGAAGCTCATTTTTCTATGCTAAATTTGAACTTTTTCCAAAATATTAAGAAATTCTATATCCAATTTAAAATATTTTTTATTGAAGACATTTGCAAACAAGCGCTTTTGAGATATCAAGAGCGTTTTTTATTTGCATTTTTTTTGGATTTAGATATATCCTTTTTTATGACATTTTTGTAAGATATCCTAAATGCTTTATAAAAAAACAGATAACAGATATTTCTTTATATATGTTTTTTTACAACTCCGAGAAACCTCTACGAGATTTCTAAGTGTTGTTTCTATAGCTGTGGGACTTAAAATTTAAATTATTTATTTATAGAATTTGGGAGAAAAATATTGTGAGTAAATCTTTGGTGATAGTAGAGTCTCCAGCGAAGATGAAGACAATTCACAAATTTTTGGGATCTTCGTTTACAGTTAAAGCTTCTATGGGACATGTGATAGACCTTCCAAAAAATAAAATCGGTATTGATCTTGATAAAGACTTTTCATTAGAATATGTTGTGATCCGTGGAAAAAATAAAATCCTAACAGACTTGATTGCTGAATCTTTAAAAGTCGATGAAATCTATTTGGCAATGGATCCAGATAGAGAAGGAGAAGCGATTGCTTGGCACTTGTCCAATAAAATATCCAAAAAATTTGCTGGAAAAATTCACAGGGTTTCTTTTAATGAAATAACAAAAAAAGCCGTTTTAGATGCGGTTAAAAATCCAGGTCAACTTAATCAAAACTTGGTTAATGCTCAACAAGCTAGAAGGTCTCTCGACCGTATTGTTGGATATAAAGTTAGCCCTTTTTTATGGAAAAGCGTTGGTAGAGGTTTAAGTGCTGGAAGAGTTCAGTCTGTTTGTGTTCGATTGATTTGCGAACGTGAGGAGCAAATAAAAGCTTTTGTTCCGGTAGAATCTTGGACGATTGAAGCTGACTTTCAAAAAAAGGATCACCCGGAAATTTTTCATGCCCAACTCGAAAAGGTGACTTTATCCAATGAAAAAGAAGCTTTTTCTGTTTTAGAAAAAGTCGAAAAAGCTTCTTACGAAGTCAAAAATATTAAGTTAACAGAGAAAAAAAGATTCCCGGATGCCCCTTTTATAACAAGCACATTGCAACAAAGAGCTGCTAACAAAATTGGTTTTAGTGCGAGTAAAACAATGTCTGTTGCCCAAAAGCTTTATGAGGGAATAGATATTGGGAATGATACGGTTGGTTTGATCACTTATATGAGAACAGATTCACACCGTATTTCTGATCTAGCGCAAAGTGAAGCCCGTGAGTATATTAAAAAAGAATATGGAGATAAGTTTCTTCCCTCGAAGGCTCCTGTTTATAAAAGTAAATCGAAAAAGAAAAAATCTTCTCAGCCCAAAGTTGAAGCACAAGATGCACACGAAGCTATACGACCAACATCTCTTGAAAGAACCCCAGCGTCCTTAAAGAATATGCTAAATAAAGATCAGTACTCTTTGTACCTTTTGATATGGGCGCAATTTTTAAAGAGTCAAATGACAGCAGCTATTTTTGATAGCACTGTGGTAAAAATTTCGGCTGACGAATACATTTTTCATGCGAGTGGCTCGATCATCAAATTTCATGGACATATGATTGTTGATAAAGAAATCAAAGAACTCAAAGGTGGAGACTCAGAAAAAGCCTCTTCAGAACAAGCCGCCTTGCTTCCTCCTCTTGCTATAGGAGAAGAGCTTTTGAAGAAAGAAATGGAAGCCAAGCAACACTTCACAAAACCACCAGCACGTTTTTCGGAAGCTTCTCTTGTTAAAGCTCTTGAAGACTATGGGATTGGTCGACCGAGTACGTATGCTAGCACAATCAAAACGATCCAAGATCGTGGATATGTAGATAAAATAGAAAGACGCTTTCATCCGTCTAAACTAGGCGTAAGAGTTAACGGAGTTTTACTGCAATTCATGCCTGATCTTTTTAATGTTGATTTTACTGCTAATATGGAAGAACAATTAGATGCTATCGCCGAAGGAGAAGAGGAGTGGGTTCTTTTATTAAAAAACTTTTATGAACCTTTTGAAGAAAATCTCAAAGTGGCACAAGAAAAAATGGCGGATATTAAACAGCAAGTTGTTGAAACCGATGAAGTTTGTGACAAGTGTCAAAAAAAGATGTGTATCAAGTGGGGAAAATATGGGGAATTTTTAGTATGCTCGGGATATCCAGACTGTCGTAATACCAGAGACTTAGAAGAGAATGAAGATGATAGTTTTAAAGAATCATTAGGAGAGCCTCCCACATGTGAAGACTGCAAAATTGAAATGCTTCTTAAAATGGGAAGATATGGAAAGTTTTGGGCATGTTCAAATTATCCTAAATGTAAAAAAACTCAAACGATTACTATAAAGTCGGGGGTGAAATGTCCTGAAGAGACGTGTGAAGGAGAGTTGATTCAAAAGTCTTCAAGAAAACGTGGACGTACTTTTTGGGGATGTTCTAATTATCCTGATTGTAAATTTTTAACGAACAAGTTACCTCAATAGTTTTTTAAGAGCAGCACTTATCGGTTGTAAAAAAGTTTTATAGGAAAGATCTATCCGTAGATACTTTTCTTTCAAAATACTTTGCAACACGTTCAAAACCTTTGTACAATATAACGATACATAGGAGCTATTTCTAAATATAAGGTACATTTTCTTGGAGTTCTATAAAAAAACTGTTGTTTTAACAAAAGTGATCTTTTCGTCGTGGATATAAACTTTTCCAGAAAGAAGAAATCTAATATTATTCACTCTTATAAAAGATATGATTTTTTTACGATGTTAAAATAATTTTGTTTAAAACTATCCCAGATGTTTTCTTGAAAGAAATTTTAGAACACTTTGTTATTTCGAAAAAAGTTCATATCGTCACTAGATGTGTGCTTTCACCTAAATGACAACCTCCTTTATTAAAGACCGACAAGAAACCTTATTCGATATTTTGCGACGGTTTCAATATATAAAATTAAAAAAAATGGGTTAATGTTTTTATGCAAAAAAAAAGTTTATTTATAAAAGCTTGTGAAAAAAAGAATGATGATCGCCCACCTGTTTGGATCATGCGTCAAGCTGGAAGATATTTACCGGAGTATCGCCGTGTCCGAGAAAAACATGACTTCATATCGATGTGCCAAAATCCAGAATTAGCAGCTGAAGTGACTTTACAACCCATCAGACGTTACGCGATGGATGCTGCGATCCTTTTTTCAGATATCTTGGTGATACCACAAGCTCTGGGATCTCCTTTGCGTTTTGAAGAAAACAAAGGGCCGGTTTTTGATAAGCCCATACGGAACCCTAAAGACCTTGAGCAGTGGAAAGAAAATGAAGCGATCGAAAATCTTTCATATGTTTATAAGGCTATCAAATACACGAAAGAGTCCTTAGGTGATACTCCGCTTATTGGTTTTTCTGGAGCACCGTTCACAGTTGCAGCATACCTTGTGGAGGGCTATGTCCAAAAACGATTTCAAGTTATAAAATCTATGATTTTTGAAAATCCGACTTTCTTAAAACAAATCATGGACGTTCTATGTGAAACAACTATCGCCCATTTGAACAATCAAATCAAAGCAGGGGTAGATGCTATCCAAATTTTCGAATCTTGGGCAAATCACCTTTCTTGTGAGGATTGGAAAACTTTTTCCTATTATTATATAGAGAAAATCATTAAGGGCTTAGACAACCCTGAAAATATTCCGGTCATTGTCTTTTCCAAAGGTTCTCATTTTTTATTACCACATTTAAAGCCTACCAGCGCAGATGTTTTGAGTTTAGATGAAACGTGTCCTATGTTAGATATGGCTAAAACGATTCATAAGTCTGTAGCTTTGCAGGGGAATTTTGATCCAGCACTTATTTATGCATCACCTAAAATCATAGAAAAAAAAGTTAATGAGCACCTTGTAAAAATGAAAAATTTTAAAGGTTATATTGTGAATCTGGGACATGGCTTGCTCCCTGATATGGACCCTGAACATGTTAAAGTTTTTGTCGAAACGGTTAAGTCTTTTTGAGAAAGAACCCTCTAATTATGCATCAAGTTGAGCTAACTAAAGAGTTAATCAATAAATATAATATACAAGGTCCTCGCTATACAAGCTATCCAACAGCTCCTCATTGGAGTTCGGATGTTTCTAGTGAAAGCTATCAAGAAGCTCTTCAAAAAATGACTTCAGACGACTCTTCGATATCTCTTTATATACATATCCCTTATTGTGAACAGCTATGTACTTTTTGTGCTTGCAATGTGAAAATCACTCAAAGGCATCAATCGGTAGGGGATAGCTATGTGGACCTTCTTATCAAAGAGCTGGATCTGATCGATCAAAATTTGTCAAAAAAGAAAGTCGCGTTACAATGTCATTTCGGCGGTGGAACCCCAAATTTCTTAACAATTGAACAAATGGAACGTCTTTGGAACCGATTAAAAGAAAGTTTCGATATTAGTTTAGATGGAGAGATTTCGATTGAAGTTGACCCTCGCACAGTCACAAAAGAGCAACTCCGCTATTATCGAGAAATAGGCTTTAATCGTATATCGATGGGGATTCAAGATTTTGATACAGATGTACAAAAAGCTATAAATCGTGTGCAATCTTTTTCTTTGGTTAAAGATCTTTTTGAAACTTGTCGAGCCTTGTCTTATGTTTCGATCAACTTTGATCTGATCTACGGCCTTCCTTTTCAAACAAAAGAAACATTCATGAATACGGTGGACCACGTTTGTTCATTGTCTCCTGATCGTATCGCTCTTTACAGCTTTGCTTATGTTCCTTGGTTAAAAAAACAACAGAAACTTATTGACCCTAAAACGTTGCCCTCTCCAGAAGAAAAAATAGACATTTTTTTAGCTTCCCGTGATTTTTTATTCGATCATCATTACAAAGGGATAGCGATGGACCACTTTGCTCTAGAAACCGATGAAATGTTCAAAGCTTTTGAATCCCAAAAACTTTATCGCAACTTCATGGGATACACGTTGAAGCATACCCAAGACTTTATAGGTTTAGGCGTTTCATCGATAGGTTTTTTGCAAAACACTTTTGTGCAAAATCATAAAAACTTAAAAACATATAGATCGAACTTGGAAGAAAATATTTTACCGACAGAAAGAGGGAAGATTTTAACGAAAGATGATAAAATCCGCTTCTGGGTGATTTATTCTTTTATGTGTCACTTTTTTATCGATACAATAGAATTTAAAAATAAATTCAAAGTTGATTTTAACGAGTATTTTAAGAAAGAAGAAAAGCATATTCAGAAATGTGTAGAAGAAGGGCTTTTAATAAAAGATAAAGATACATTTCTTACAACAGACTTAGGCAAACTTTTCATTAGAAACATTTGCATGGGTTTTGACGCTTATTTTAGCCCTTCGTCCGAGCAAAAGTTCTCTCAAACTGTTTAAGAAGGCACAATCTATTCCTTTTTTTTACTACTGTGAATATATCAAGATTTTTTTTAATGATTTTTATAAAAAAGCTCCTTAAGAACTTTCTTTGACCTTAGTATCAAAATCTAGGTTTATTGAATTTATAGCTAACATTCTATTATGATTTAAGAGGTCTTCTGAATTTATTGGGTCTATACCTAAAAATTGACCTTCTAGGTTGATTTGAGATATATCTGAAAAGGAATCTTCTTGACTCCATAACACTCAAAACTGGATTAAATTCAAAAAAGGGGGACTTCTGACGCATTTGCAGATACATCCAAGACAGTCTCGATCCTTCTTTTACTTCTACTCCTCGATCTTTCTGAATTTAAATCGAGATCAATAGATCAGCTTGAGTGACTGTTTTTTCAGCTAAAACTACTGGAAGAAAAAATAGATTAAGGCTTTCAATCGATGTGCTTAGCCCAACCCCCACGAGAGTGGTCTTTGATCAACTCTATTTTGATTTTATTTTGAGCATAGAGTAAATTTGGAAAATTGTGATTGGGTTTACTCTATTTATAGATTAGGAACAATCCAGCTCCCAATCATATTTATACCTGCTGTCGAAATAGCCCCTATCGATGAACTTATAGACCATATAATGCAAAATTTTCTTCTCATTGACAATACTAAACTTATTATATTATCTTTAATCATAATTCCTTCTTCGTCAAAAAAGTGTAAAGGTAAAATATTTTTAGGTAAAAAAGATAAGTAAATTACAAAAAAAATAGACAATATTTATGATTTAATAATATTTTTAATATAACTTAAAAAATAAGATTTATTTTATATCTCCCCACACTCCTCACATATACGAAAAACTTGAAACACTTTCTACTAAATCCCCTTCTGAAATCGATGTCAAATTTAAAAAACTAACATCGGTTAATGAAAGTGACTCTTCTCAAAAAAAACGTAGAAGAGTATCCAGCTCAGGCCTTTCAAGAATACCTTTGAATCGTGAATACTCTTCTTTGGAAACACAAAGCTCTTCTTCTGGAACTCCTACTATCTCAGAAGAAAATGAAGAAGCCTCATCCGCTCAAAACGTGTTTTCCTGCAGAAAAATTAAATTATACTCAAGACTTTGTTTTGAAGAAATTAAACTTCTATACTATGAAAGACCCCCTCTCAAAGAAATGTATATGAAAATGTTTGATTCTCTTTTTGAAAATGCTCAAAAAGCTCAAGAAAAACTGTCTAAGAATAAAATTAAAGAAGATTGCTGGGATTGCCTAAAAATCACTATTTCAACGTGGTATGAGATGCTTGTTTTCATATCCTTGAACACTCTGGGTGTATCAAAAAGACAAAGAGAATTCATTGCAGATTATCTGATGGCTATAACCGTAATGGAGCTTGAACCTTTTCTAGCCGCTCAGGATTATAATCTTGAGGGATTTGATCTTTTTTTGAAAAATACAAGACTCATGATCTTTCAAAGACTCTCTTCTCACGAATACGACGTTGTTGTGAAGAGAAACTCGATGATTAGAAACGCTATGGTTAGGACCCCCACTAATTACTTGACCAAAAACCTTAGACTAAAAAAAATTCAAAAAAAAATTAAAAATAATCAAAAACGTGATGAGTTTTTTCTAAAAGATGTCGACGCATTTAAAATCTTCTCAGGAGTACCCAACTCTTTTCAAATTGCTACATTCGTTCAAGCCAAAAGGAAGTGTAATATCATCAAAAATCGTTTCAGTAGCCCTCTTACGATGCCGTCTGACAACAACCGAATCATAATCGATACAGAAAACCTGAACGAAACTTATATAAACGCCGCACATGTTTTTTCTAATGAAATCGTTGTCGCGGAATCTCCTATGGAAAATACAGTTGCATCTTGGTGGAAAATGTTAAAACAAGAAAAAATCAAAAACATCGTAATGCTGGGGAAAACTATAAGTGGCTGTCACATAGGGTCAGCAAACTACTGGCCGTTTCGAAAAGGAAAAGTTCTCAGGTTTGGCCAATATAGGGTGAAATTGAAATCAGAAAAAAAAATCCATGAAGGAACTGTCGTTGTTAGGAAATTCCGTATATGTAAACGATTTTTCATATTTGGTAAAAATATAAATCACTTCCAATATACAAGCTTTGTTAATGATTCTATACCATCTAACCCTGAATCTTTTTTCAAATTCATGGAGTTAGTGGAAAAATTACCAAGACTTTTGGTACATGGGGAAAATACCTCTTCTAGCCCTTCTGTTTTTGTTTTTTTTCAAAAATGTATAAAACGTTGGAAGGAAGGCCAAGTCTTGGATTTTGCCCACATTTTAGTTGAAATGCGAGAGTCTTACGAATTTTTTAGCAATCCAGAAGCGTTCTCTTTCGCTATTCATTTGGTAAAAGAGTATCTAAACTTAAAACATGAAAACCTTTTGTACGAATATGCTATCCTCTTTGAAAAGAAAACTCTTCTAGAATCTAAAAAACGGCTTTTTGCTATCCAAGGCTCTAAAAATCTCATCGATTGGAAACAAGCTTTTCAATCAAGAAACTCTAACGTCTTCAATGATTCTGCCTCTCATTTGAAATCTAATCTAGGGATTTCTATTGCAATTGATGATACTCTAATAAGGGTTGTTTCCTCTACAGGGAATGTTCTTTACGATCATCAACAATCAGATGTAGATGAATTCTATGAAAATGGGACCCCTAACGAAAAATTTCAATCTATTCTTTCGAGTCCTAAAAACTTCTTGATCATCAAAGAATCTCATGATTTAAATCTAAGCGAATTGAAACAACCCCAAAATCATAATCCTCTCGTTGAATACGCGAATCACTTTGCAACCCTAAGCCAACTCGGAGAAGCCTCATGAGTCTTACAATCCTAAATGTCATTGCTGGTAGTGCTTTAAAAATGATAGCCTTCGTTGTCAAATCACAACTAGATGCCAAACGCCAAGAACGCCTTGCAACTCTCAATAGCTCTAATCGGAGAATAGAGGCTCTTCTCAAAAATGGAGATCATGCTGACAATTGGACGAAATATACTAGACGTTTATTAGCCATTCTTATTATTGGTACATATTGCTTTGTTATTATCTATCACGTTGCGTTTCATCCCGAAATTGAATACACAGTTATGGTTCATCAATCCAATTCGTGGCTCCTAAACCTGTTCGCAAACCTATCTGAAAAAACAAGCTTGAAAATCAGTGCGGGTAGTTTGCTGTGGGACTTCCAAAACTTCATTGGGATTATTGCCGGATTCTACTTTACGCCCATGGGTAGGTCGAAATGACCAATACTCAAAAAAAATTCTTCAAAAAATCTCAAGAGATAGCTCGTTTCAACGAAGGAAGATTGGTATCCAAGACTTACAAAAATCAAAAGGAAAAACTAGAATTTGAATGCAAGTTTCAACACAAATTCAGTTTGAATCTCAAGTCCATCCTGGAGTCAGACAGATGGTGCTATATTTGTACTCCTTCTCGGAAAAAACTCACAATCGAGGATATGCAAGCGATTGCAGAAGAAAACGGCGGTGAATGTCTCTCAAAAGAGTACAAGTACTACCCGTTCAAGCTGAGGTTTCGTTGTAAGGAAAACCATGTATGGGATACCATCTCTAGTTGGGTGAAAAATTGGTGTCCACAGTGTAAAAAAAAACACACAATCGATCACATGCAAAAAAAAGCCGCAGAGTTCAATGGACGATGTCTTTCTAAAGAATATCTAGGAATGCAAAAGCCTCTTCTATTTGAATGCGAAAAAAAACATCAGTTTGAATTTAGACCAACATATATTTTTAACTTTGGCCACTGGTGTCCAAC
>MDLB01000056.1 GCA_001730085.1 PVC group bacterium (ex Bugula neritina AB1) | reverse complement strand
AAGTGTCGAATTACAGACTTTTTGTATTTGTGGTATTGTGACGAGGCTTTTTATGAGGATTATTTTGACCTAAATTGATGCTTAATTGACGTTTTTCGTACGAAAAGTGTCGAATTACAGACTTTTTGTATTTGTGGTATTGTAAAGTGGCTTTTATGTAAGACGTTTTTACGAAGGTTTTTTTATAGTAAGAACTTAGTTAACCTATTATTATAAGAAGACCACTTAAAACCCGACCTTTTACCTTTACTGTCACAACTTACTTTACTTGATAGATCAGTAAAATTCAACTATAACTTATAAACGCCGGGATTTTATTTTTTAATTTAACCTAATTCAAAATAAGGATTGTTGTTTTTTAAGGAAACTTATTTTTTATAAATGATGTTTAAGAGTTAGTTCAAGCCTAACAGTTTCCACATAGATTATAAATTAAAATATATGAAATCAAAAATATCAAATAGCAATTATTCTAGATTGTTTATGAAGCATAGAATAAAACTGTTCTCTGGTTTGGGTTTTTCCTCTGACTTTTTTCGTTTTAAAAAAGTTATATTTCGCCACGTTATTTTTCAAAAAGTCATCTTCTTTTCTCAAGTAAGGAATCGTTGCCTTATTTCATCCAAAGGAAAGTCGGTTTTTTCAACGCAGCGGGTATCTATACATGCTATAAGGCTTCTTAGTCGAGAGGGTCGCTTTTCAGGTATAGTTAAGTACTTATGCTATTTTTATTTGCTCTTGTTGTGGAATGGTAAACACGGTAATCTCAAAATTTATTTTAAAAATTGTTGGTTCGAATCCAACCTGGAGTAGTTTTATTTATAAAATATTATGGTTCAACTCAGGAGTGTTGTTAATGTTGTAGATAACTCTGGAATTAAGCAAGTCCGGTGTATTGGTTTTTGTGGTAAAACCTTCTCTTTTAGTAAGCAATTTTCTAAAAACTTTTTCGTGGCGTCTGTACTAAAGATAAAAAGTAAATCTAATTCAAAATTTAAAAAGGGTTCTGTTCTTTTGTGTTTTTTGCTTATGTCAAAGAAGGAAGTAGAATCTATAGGGTCTAGGATGTATTTGAAGAATGTACAGGGTAACTTCGCGACTGTCGTCACAGTAGTTAACGGTAAGTATAATATACCTTATATTGACAGGTCTGTCACTTACATTCCATTTAATGTTTTTAAGTATAATTTTATAAGGTTTTCTCTTTCAAGAAAAGTTATTATTTAATTTATAATGTTCTACAATCGTTTTTCATTTGTAAATAGCAGTCTTATTCAGAAAGATCTTATATCTCAGCATGATTTTAGTCTAGAGAAAAACTCCAATACAGCAGTGGAGATTAATTGTATTGTTCTGGTTTTTTCTTTCGAATCATCTACGTTTAACCCTTCATCTTTTCTTCCTTTTATAGCTTATCTATTTGAGATACTTTCTTATCAAAAAGCTTCTGTTATAGAATGTAGATATAAAAAAAACAGTACCAGCAAGGTTGGGGAGCTGCTACTAAAGGTTTCTATTCGGGGTAGCTACGCTTATATATTTCTCGAACGTGTTTCTTATTTTATAATAGTAAAGAATCATCAGGTAAAAATTCAACAGAGTAAGGTTATAAAGTATACTTTTTTTGATTTGTCAAATTTCTTTTTTTTGGGTGATCCTATTCTAGACGATTTTGTAAATTTGGGTTCTGTTGTGCGGGCTAATGCTTTCGTTTATTATTCGAGCATACACGTATCTAAAGTTAACCTTGATAACTATATAAGGTCTTTCCAGATTTATTCCATTTTATTAACTTAAATTAAGATGTATAAATACCTTACAAGTAACTCCTGTATAACTAAAAATCTTTTTCAAGTTTTTTCTGGCATTCCAAACATAGGTAATAATAAAATTAATCTTATCTGTAAAATTACAGGATTCATAAAATCTACACAATTTAAAGTGGCTTCTGAAGATCAAATAACTTTTCTATGTGAGGTGATAGAATCTTCTTTCAAGGGGGACCTTGAAGTCGGTCAGCCTTATTTTAAGAAACGGACTTCTAGAATTATCCATATAAAATCTGTAAAAAGTCTTAGAGTTCTTAGGCTTATACAAGGTCTACCTGTAAGGGGTCAGCGAACTCGAACGAATGCAAGGACCTGCAGGAATCGGCGCGTTAAATTATATTCTAACAGATGAAAATTTTTACATATCTAACGTTTAAATCAAATAATGTTCATTGTGTTATTCAAAGCAGTTTTGGCGTCTCTCATTTTATATCTAGCGTTAATATTAAGGATGATAAATCAGTCGCAGCCTTTTTGAGAAAACTATCTTCTTTTTTTCAATCACTAAACCTAAAATCACCTCGTGTTAGTGTCGTAATCTACGGTTTTAGTTCCTATAAATTTTCTTTTTTGCAATCTTTTATTAATAGTATGCCTAAAGCAACTTCGTTTAATTATATTTTCTCATTTCATTCTTCTTTTAACGGTTGTCGGCTACAGAAAGAGCGTAGATTGTTATTTTAAGGGCAAGTGTCTGAGTGGTTTAAAGTGTTGATTTTGAAAGTCAATAAAGATCTATAAATCTTTCGGAGGTTCAAATCCTTCCTTGCCTTTTCTACATCATCTTGTAATATTTCTATAAATTTTTTATGTTGAACTCTATCATTTTTCTACCCCTGTTTAGTTTTATCATGTCGATAGTTATAGGTTCGACTTGTGGTAGTTTCTATATTGCTATTTTGACTATTGTAAATATATCTATCGTATTTTATTTTACTTGGTTTATCTTTTTTAAGTCTATTATTATAGGTTTGACCGTATATTATACTATAAGTTCTTGGATAACAGTTAGCCTTTTCTCTGTTAATTTTGGTTTTGTTTTTGACAGTCTTTCTGTTTCTATATTGATACTAGTAGTTACAATTTCACTTCTTGTTCATGTATATTCATACGGTTACATGAGGGAGGATCCTCATTTTGGTCGTTTTATGTCTTATTTGTCTTTCTTTACTTTTTTTATAGTTATTCTTGTGACTTCTGATAACCTTGTTCTTATGTTCATAGGCTGGGAAGGCGTTGGTCTATGCTCTTACCTCCTAATTAATTTTTGGTTTACGCGAATTCAAGCAAATAAAGCCGGGATTAAGGCTATACTAGTGAACCGTGTAGGAGACTTTTTTTTGGCTATAGGTATCTTTCTTTTGTTTTTTGAGGTTGGGTCTGTCGATTACATAATTGTTTTTTCTCAGCTTCCTCTCGTTATGTCTAAAGTGTCTATTTTTAGTGTAGATGTGGATTTTACAGATATTGTTTCTCTGTTTATTTTTCTAGGAGCTATAGGTAAGTCTGCTCAAATTGGTCTTCATACTTGGCTTCCAGATGCCATAGAAGGGCCAACCCCAGTTTCAGCATTGATTCAC
This sequence comes from PVC group bacterium (ex Bugula neritina AB1), assembly GCA_001730085.1. Classification (GTDB taxonomy): domain Bacteria. Next base: position 7,300 of record MDLB01000056.1, on the reverse strand, counting down.
TCCGCCACCATAGTTACAGCAGGTGTTTTTCTTGTGATTAGGTGTTCACAAATTTTTGAATGTTCTTCAACCACACTTTGGTTTATTTCCTTGGTAGGCGGAATAACAGCGCTTTTCGCAGCAGTCATTGGCGTTTTTCAAAATGATATTAAAAAAGTTATTGCTTATTCTACATGCTCACAATTGGGGTATATAATATTTTCTTGTGGGACTTCCTGTTATAGTATTAGTTTTTTTCATCTTGTTAACCACGGTTTTTTTAAAGCTTTGCTATTTTTGACAGCGGGAGGAATTATTCATTCTATAGGAGATGAGCAAGATATACGTAGGTATGGGGGTTTGTTGAAAATTTTTCCATTTTGTTATTCTATATTTGTCGTAGGATCTCTATCTCTTGGAGGATTCCCCTTTTTCTCTGGTTTTTTTTCTAAAGATGCTATTTTGGAAGGCGCGCTTGTTGCTTTTTCTTCGCAGTCACATTTTGTATATTTTTGTGGTATCTCAGCGGCTTTTTTCACGTGTTTTTATTCTTGTCGCTTGATTTATATAGTTTTTTTCTCTACTCCTCGTGCTCACAAGCGTGTCGTTGAGGCGTCTCATGAGATTCCAATAGATTTGTTTGTTAGCATTTTTACTTTGTCTATCTTTAGCTTGTTTAGTGGATTTCTAATACGAGAATTGTTTATCGGTGCAGCGACTCCTTTTTTTGACACTTCTATTTTCACCCACCCAATAAATAACACATTGCTTGACGTGGAATTCATTTCAACTAGGTGGAAGATAACTCCTTTGGTATTTTCATTTTCAGGTATTTTTCTAGGGTTTTTTTTCTATTCTTATCTTACAAATGTACTTTATAGAATTAAATTGACTTCTTCAGGAAGAGCTATATATACGTTTTTTAATAAGAAATGGTTTTATGATAAGTTTTTTTCTGAAATTTTTAACCAATCTTTTTTTAAAGCTTGCTACACATGGTCTTATACTAATGTGGAAAAAGGGGTTCTTGAGTTTTTTGGTCCTTTTGGTTTTAGTCAATGGATTCATCGAGTTAGCTCTAACGTTTCGTATTTTCACACAGGTTTTATTTATAATTATTCTGGTACCGTTTTTGTAACAACTTTTATAAGCTTTCTTCTTTTCTACTTTTACACGTGTGGTATAACTTTTGTTCTGTTTTGGGTTTTTATAGGGTTGGTAGTTCTATCCTAATTCTTAGGTTTTCTTAATGGGAAAGAAGCTCAAACGGTTAGAGCGCTAGCTTGTCGAGCTACTCGTTGTAGGTTCAATTCCTTCCTTTCTCATATAACAAAAAAATGTTTACTATATAATATCTATTTAATTATGACCTTTTTTTTTTCTGAATATTACTTGCTTTACTTGTTTTTTATCCTTTCCTTTTTTTTGTCATCCGTAATTCTAGCTCTTTCAGGCCTTCTGTCTTATTCTTCTTCTTATTATGATAAAGTTTCTCCATATGAGTGTGGTTTTGACCCTTTTGACAATGCTCGTAATCAATTTGAAATTCATTTTTATTTGGTGGCTATACTTTTTCTTATTTTTGATTTGGAAGCTAGCTTTTTGTTTCCTTGGGCATCCAATCTAAATGTTATTTCAGGGTTTGGCTTTTGGGTTATAATAGACTTTCTATTTGAACTTATTGTGGGCCTAGTTTATGTTTGGATATCTAACGCTCTAAATTGGGAGTTATAAGCACTGCTTTTTTAATTTACACTTAAGATATATAGCTCAGTTGGCTAGAGCAGAGATCTTTTAAATCTTTTGTCAAAGGTTCGAATCCTTTTATATCTAACTATTTTTTTATTCGTTTCGTCTTTCGATGCCTCAGCAAGATATCATAGCTTTTTTTAGTCTCGTTTTTTGGTTTACAGTTGCTTTTATTATTATGTATGTTTTTATTGGTCACAACCTTTTCTTGTTTGTAGGTTTTTTTAAAAAAATGCAGGTTAAATATATTAAAATACGAATGAAGCGTCATAGAGGCCTAAAGGTTAACGCTTTGCTCACTTACGGGTATTGTGGAAGTATTACAGATCCTATGATTTCTCTTTTTAAAGAAATGTGTTTTTTGTTTAACACAGTATTTATAGTAAAGCCTCTAAATAAGTTTTCTATTACAACTTTTTTTACTAACTATTCTTTTTGCGTAGATAATTTAGCTTTAAGTTTGCTGGCATCGTATAATGGTAATATGTTATCCTTCCAAGTTAATGATAAAAGTTCGATTCTTTTTGTCAGCTAAAAAATAAAAAATAAGTTTAGATAGCTCAGTGGTAGAGTGTAGGATTGAAAATCCTTTTGTCGTAAGTTCAAATCTTATTCTAAACAAATCCATACCTTATTAAGGAAAGTGGCAGAGTTGGTTAATTGTGCTTGATTGTAGTCCAAGTCCTTATCAGAGGTACGTAGGTTCAAATCCTATCTTTCCTAAATCTAAATAACTATGAGAAATAATAGACTTCAAATTTTTATTAAGGAAATCTTTATTCGAATATCATATTCTTTTCTGGGATTTATTATAAGCGTTATAATTTGTTTTTATTATATAGATTCTTTTTATTTTTTTATAATAAAGCCTTTTTTTATTTACCATTACAATTTTTCATGGTGTATAAATTTTTATGACCCATCACGACTTTTTACAATAAGTTTTTTTATCGCATCTTTTTTTTCTTTGTCTTTTAATATAGCTGTTTATTTGATACACCTTTTTATTTTTTTTTGTAATGGCTTGCGTAAATATGAGGCTATCATTTTGTTTTTTTATTTTAGTTTTTCGTATGGCTTTTACATCTTTAGTGTTTATTTTAGTTTCAACTTTTTTCTACCTTATTTTTGGAATTTTATGGTAACCTTTTTTACTCTACCGTTTATTTCATGTCTTTTTCTACCTATAGCTGACAATTATCTGTCAATATCTGTTTTGATTATTTTTTTTATCTCAATTAATTTTCAAATTCCAATGTTGATTTTTATTGTTTTTTACTATAGGCTTTTCTCTTTCACCACCCTTTTTTATTATAAAAAGATTTTTTACTTTTTGTTTTTTACTTATGCTTCTGTCTTTTCACCTCCAGATGTTCTAAGTCAACTAGTTTTCACAGTTCTTTTCGTGTTTTTCTTTGAGTTTTTTTGTTTTTTTTTCTTGTTTTATATCTCATTTTTACTAATATTTTAATAATTATCATGTTTATATGTAAATCGAATCTAACGCGTAGTATTCAACGTATTTCTGGAAGAAATAATAGCGGTAAGATTACCGTGTATCATAGGGGAGGGGGTATACGACGCAAGGTCTATTTTATTGATTTTTTTAGAAATTCCTCAGAAAAGGTTTTTATTGTCTGTGGTTTTATTTGGCGTGTTAACAAAAGTAATCTAGCTATTTTGAAGCAATCTTCTCACGTAGCTTACACTTCTATCATTGCTTGTCAGGACCTCCGCCTTGGTTCTAGTGTTTTTAATCACAACTACACCAACAAAAATAACTCCTCTCCCACACTTAATGTCGGTAGTAACTCTAAGCTAGGAGATATACCCGTAGGATCTCTTGTTAATTGTATAGAAGTTAACCCAAACAGGGGTGGAGTGCTTATCCGTTCAAGAGGTTGTTTTGGTATGATTATTGACATTACAAAACAATCAACTTTGGTAAAGATGCCTTCTGGACAGATCCTATCCGTTTCTTCAGATTGTCGGGCAACAATCGGGAAAGTCACAACTCAGGCAAGAGTTTTTGAGCAACGTAAAGCCGGTCATGCTAGGTGGTTGGGCTACAGGCCTACAGTACGAGGTGTAGCTATAAACGCAGTTGACCACCCTCATGGAGGAGGTGAAGGCAAAGGGCGTGTTGGTCGTAACCCTGTTTCTCCTTGGGGGTTTAAAATTTTTAATTTATATTAATGGTTAAGTTGTATAGACTTTCAAATAAAATTCATAAGTATATAGTAGGTAAGCATTTTAAGATTCATAACGGTAGGCATTACATTCTGGTTAAAGTTTTTTCAAATATGGTTGGGTATAGGTTTAGGGATTTTGTTAGGACTAAGCTAGTTAAGATTCAATTTAAGCATAATTAATTTATGGGTTGTAAATCACATACGAGTAGTTTTAGGAGGCTTTCTGTTAAATCATACCTCAAGCATAACAAGTTTATAACATTTAAGAGTTATAATTTTTTTTCCTCTATTTTCTACTCTAAACTAAATTCAAACATAATATCGGGGAATTTGATTAATGCATCAATAGTTTTTGAAAAGGCTGTTAGGTCTCTACTTAAGCAGGTCTTTGTGTTCACTAACAAGGTTGTTTTTTTCGATTCAGCTGTAGGTTATGTCGTTTATTTGGAGGTAATAAGCGATGTTAATAACAAGTTTTTTAATCAACGCTTGGTAAATAAAATTCTTAAGTTTGTAAACTACCATTGCAGAAGTGTCCTACTTAAAGAAAAGCCTCTAGTACTTATTTTTAATGATCTTACAAGTATAAATACAGTTCCTTCTATTAGCCCTCTTTTTAAGCTTGCTAAGAAAAACGGGTCTTTTAACACTTCAATATTGGTTCAAGCAGGTTTCACTAGTAATTTTTGGTGCTGTGCTTCCCTGTTCTCAGAAATCTTTTCTTATACATTTACAAGCGTTTCTAATCACGCAGCTTTTTTTTCATTTATTGATCAACTATTTTTTTATATGTATAATTCATCTAATTCTAACTTTTTGGGTATTAGAATAGAAGTTCGAGGGCGGATTAACTTTTATGATAAATCTCAAGTTAAGAAGCTCTTTTATGGTAAGATACCACTTAAAACTATATCTTTTTATTTTGTAGATTATGGTTATTCGACAAGCACAACTTCATATGGTGTTTTTGGGCTGCGAGTTTTTTTTTCGTACCTTAACAATTAGTTTTTAAATTTATTCTTTTAATATGAAAAATAATAGACAAAAAATAAAAAGGTTTAATTTCAACCTTAAATCCACTTTGCAGAGTTCTTATCAGCATTCCACAAACCAAACAGTAAAAACATTTGGAACTGTTTTTCTAGTTTCTAATCGTTCTAGGGTAATCTCTAAAGAAAACGCTGAAGTACTTTTCAAGAAAATTTCTCAAATATTTCATTTTTTTGGTTACACTTCACAATTGCTAACAGATATAACTCCTATTTGTAGAAAGTCTATAGGTCTCCGAATAGGAAAGGGTAAGGGCGAGCCTAAGTTTTATGCTATGCAAGTAAAGCTAGGTCAACCTCTCTTTATAGTTAGGCTTTACGATGATCTCCCTATAAAGTCTCGTCTTAAAATTAATCTATATATTAACCGAATATTTTCCCTAAATATTCAATAGCTTTTCTTGTTGTTTTTTTCTTAGGGGGTTTTTATTGGTTAGGTTGCTTTCAGGTATAGCATTAAAGTTGCAAACTTTATTTTTATAGGTTCGAGTCCTATCCTAACTTCAATACAAAAATATGATCTTATTATTAGGACTAATATAAAAAACGCCTTAGTAGCTTAATCGGTAAAGCAGTGTCTTTTCGTGTCAAAGTTGAAAGTTCAAGTCTTTCTTAGGGCATAAACGTAAGTTTTAATCCTTATTTATTTTATAATTTATTAGTATGGTAATTTCTCAAAAGCATCCGTTTCATCTAGTTGATCCGAGTCCTTGGCCATTTATTACTTCTTCTTCAGTTATGCTTTTGGTGACTGGTTTTGTTATGTTTATACATGGTTTTTCTAACGGTTCACTAGTTTTTTTTAGTGGTCTTTTTTTTGTTCTTATAAGTATGATAGTATGGTGGCGTGATGTAATTCGGGAGGGTACTTTTGAAGGTCAACACACTTCTACTGTTCAGTTTGGTTTTAGAGTTGGTATGCTACTTTTTATTTTGTCGGAGGTTATGTTTTTCTTTGCGTTCTTTTGGGCGTTCTTTTGGGCGAGCCTATCACCAGTTCCAGAGATTGGATCTGTTTGGCCCCCTATAGGTATTGAAGTTTTTAACACGTTTGAGATCCCTTTCTTGAACACTGTAATTCTTCTGCTTTCCGGGTTTTCTGTCACATGGGCACACCATAGTATTGTTAGTGGTAATTTTAAAGAAGGCTTTTTTTCATTGGTCATAACCATTTGTTTGGCAATTTTGTTTACGTTTCTTCAAGTGTTTGAGTATACCTCGAGCAGTTTTAGTATTTCTGATGGAATTTATGGTAGCGTTTTTTTTATAGCAACAGGGTTCCATGGGTTTCATGTTTTTGTCGGGTCTTGCTTTCTAATAATCTGTTTCCTTAGATTTTGCTCATTTCATTTCACAAAACAGCATCACTTTGGCTTTGAAGCTGCTGCATGGTATTGGCATTTTGTTGACGTCGTGTGGTTGTTTTTGTTTGTTAGTGTTTATTGGTGGGGTAATTCAATTTTATTAAACTTTTCTTATTTACATTGATGACTTTTTCTCCTTTGGAACAATTTGAAATTGTTTCCCTAATTAAAATTCCGTATTTCTTCATAGATATTTCGTTTTCTAATATATCCTTTTACTGTATAGCAATCTTGTTTATTATAGGAGGCGTAGTAAAAATTCTTAATATATCGCAGATAAATATTTTCATAAAACCAAGCTTTATTCATCTTGGAATAGAACATTTGTTTTTGTCATCCCTAGTTATAGTGAGAGAAAATCTTGGAAATGCAGGTAGACGTTTTTCACCTTTTTTCTTTTTTCTTTTTAGTTTTCTAATTTTGGGGAACGTTATCGGTTTGGTTCCGTTTAGTTTTACGATTACTGCTCAATTTATTATTACCCTTTCAATATCGTATATGATTTGGGTTGGTAAACTGCTTCTTGGATTTTATAAGCACGGTATTCATTTTTTCTCTATTCTACTGCCAGGAGGAATTCCTTTTGCTATAGTACCTTTTTTTGTTTTTGTTGAGTTGATTAGTTTTTTCATCCCTCTTGTAGCCCTTGGAGTTCGGCTTTTTGCTAATATAATGTCTGGACACATTCTAATAAAAGTTATTGCAAGTTTTTGCTGGATAGCTCTTTTTTTGGGTAGCGGGGCTTTTTTTATTCACTTCGTGCTAATTGGTATGCTGTTTTTGTTGATGTTTTTGGAGACAGCTGTTGCTTTTATTCAAGCGTATGTTTTTTTTATATTGTCTTGCTTGTATTTTGGTGATGCTATTAAAGGGGGGCATTTACATTAAGCTTTTAAAATTCCGAAGTTGAGTAATGGTAACTCGTTAGGCTCATGCCCTAATATTACAAGTTCAAGTCTTGTTTTCG
>MDLB01000055.1 GCA_001730085.1 PVC group bacterium (ex Bugula neritina AB1) | reverse complement strand
GAAATCAATTCGGGAGAAACTTCTGTTCCATAAATTTCATATAAATGTTCTTGAATTTCTCTCATTGTCATTCCTCGTGCATAAAGAGAAATGACTTTGTCATCGAATCCATCAAAGCGCCTTACTCCTTTAGGTATCAGGCGTGGCTCAAACTTATTATCACGATCACGTGGTATTTGCAAGGCAAGCGTATCTTCGTGACTCAATACTGATTTGGTGTAATGACCGTTACGTCTATTGCTGTTTATTTTAGGAGATTTATTATGTTTTTCATAGCCTAAATGGTGCTCTAGTTCTCATTCTAAAATCCCATTGGCAAGTCTCTCTTTATAGCTTTTGAAAAAATCCTTCTTGACCAAATAAATCTTGATCATCTACTTCATTCAGAAGTCCTTTTATAAGTTCAGGATTAATATTCTTTCCTTTTCTCTTTGTTTTTCTCATTTGTAGTACTCCTTTTTGCATTCCTTATTTACATTATCTTTCATGCCTTTTAGGATACTACTTACACAATCTTTCTGACAGACCCCGAAATAGACCTCTTACTAAAGAAGAGAATCGATCTATCTCTAAAGTAAGATACATTGTTGAGCAAACTTTTGGTACTTTAAAGAGACGCTTTCATTTTTGGAGAAGCAGTTATATTGGCTCTGATAAGACTTTAGCTCAACTTACTGCTAAAAGTCTATGCTTAAATCTTCTTAAAGCTGTTAGAGGTTTATCTTTTTAAGATACTAGAGAAAACTTCTACTAAAAAAGCTCCTAAATTTTCTTTAAAATTCTTTCGTTTATTACAATATTTTCTATTTTTAATATTCATAATCCTAAAAAAATAGCTTTCTAATTAATATTTATTTTTTTAATGTTGTGCAGAAGTTTTCATTTGGTGAAGGAGACTTTTGAATATTTTAAGAAGCAGAAAGGAAAAAGAGGACTCAAGGGAGATCTGAAAATTTTGAGCTTTAGAGAAGCATCAATGGTTTTTGAACCTAGATTTATTGTACTAATGCATAAGTTAAATAATCGTAAGGGTGGAATAGATTTTCATCATCGACTTGATGTTAGTGCTTAACACTTCTCTATTAAACTGGGAGGTCTTTTTAAAATGAGATTTCTGTTTAAATAGATTAGTAAGAGGTGCCAACTTGTGTAGAGTTTCGTAAATAGATATAATGAAAGGATTCTACAATAGTGCCTTTGTAAAATAGATCATATCCTTTTTGAAGGTTCTTTGAGGAGATTTTTGTATTTATAAAAATCTCTATACAGTTTCAATTTTTTTTAAATGCGAAAGGTTTAATTTATGTCAAGTTCGTTTTCATTTGATATTTTTTCCGAAATAGATCAACAAGAGATCGTTAATGCGATTAATCAATCGAACAAAGAACATTCACAACGTTTCGATTTAAAAAACTCCAATAGTAATATTGAGTTCAAAAAGGAAGATTCTTCAGTTGTTATCACTTCTTCAGATGAGTATAAACTGAAAAGTGTTGTCGAAATTCTTAAAAGCAAATTCGTTAAAAGAGGAATCTCTTTAAAGGCTGTGGATTTAGGTAAATTAGAAGATGCGCAGGGCGGAACGGTACGTCAAATTTTGACCTTTCAAGAAGGTATACCTAGTGATAAAGCCAAGCAAATAGTTAAAGATATCAAAGCAATGAAAATCAAAGTGCAAGCTCAAATTATGGATCAAAAAGTTCGGATTTCTAGTGCAAAAAAAGATCTTTTGCAAGAAGTGATGCAATTGATCAAAGAGAAAGATTATGATATTCATTTAGAGTTTGGTAATTATCGTTAAATAATGAATGTCTAAAAACCGTATCAAAAATGGGAGTTTGTAAATATTCAATGAAAAGTTTTGATTTAAGAAAGCTTTATGTGAATTTTTTTAAAGAAAAAGGTCATACGCACGTGGCAAGTGATCATTTGGTTCCACATAAAGACCCTACTCTTTTGTTCACCACCGCAGGGATGGTGCCTTTTAAGCCTCTGTATATGGGTGCACCTACTGACTATACCCGAGCTGTTTCTATTCAAAAGTGTCTTAGAGCAGGAGGAAAAGGAGGTGATTTGGAGTTGGTGGGTAAGACCCTTCGGCATCATACTTTTTTTGAAATGTTGGGGAACTTTTCATTCGGTGATTACTTTAAAGAAGAAGCCATTTGTTGGGCTTGGGATTTTTTTACGTCGGTTTTGAATTTGCCAGTCGATAAACTTTGGGTTTCTGTTTATAAAGATGACGAAGAGTCCGCTAAAATTTGGATAAATAAAGTTGGTTTCCCAAAGGAAAGGATCTGTTATTTGGGAGATGCGGATAACTTCTGGGGCCCTGCTGGTCAATCAGGCGCATGTGGACCTTGTTCCGAAATACATATAGATTTAGGAGAGAAACGAGACCCTTCGGTTAAAGAGGGTGATTTGGAAAATGGAGGAGAGCGCTATTTAGAGCTGTGGAACTTGGTTTTTCCTCAATTTGATCAATTAGAAAATGGCGATAGACAACCTCTTCCTTGCCCAGGTATTGATACTGGTATGGGCTTGGAAAGACTCACATTTGTGATGCAGCATTTGGAAAAAGGAATCCAGAATAATTACCAAACAGATCTTTTTGAACCACTCATAGAAGAGCTTTCCCGTCTGAGTGGGATAAATTATTCTCACAAAGTCGAGACCGATAACTTTATGCATGCGATTGTTGACCATGTGCGGGCTTTGACGTTTTGTTTGGCTGAAGACTTGATGCCTTCTAATGAGGGAAGAGGTTATGTTTTGCGACGTATTTTGAGACGAGCATACCGCTTTGGTGAAAAAATTAATCTAAGAGAGCCTTTTTTGCATCAGTTGGTCCCTTGTGTTGTTGATATCATGAAAGGCGCTTATCCAGACTTGATAGATGTTCAAAAGCGTGTGGAAGATATTATCCTTTTGGAAGAACAAGGCTTTCAGAAAACATTGGATCAATGTGGCGCTTTTTTAGAAGATATTTTCAAAAAAAATGAAGACACCAGACGATTGTCAGGGCCGGTTATCTTTAAACTGTACGATACATATGGTTTTCCTATTGATATGTTGTCGGATATTGCCTTAGAAAAAGACTTTTCTTTGGACTTAGACTCTTTTAAAAGTTTGATGAATGATCAAAAAAAACGTGCAAGGCAAGGTTGGACAGGTGAAAAAAAGGCTGATATTTTGAAAAAAATGTCAGAAGTCTTTTCGGATCATGGTGAAACAATTTTTCTTGGTTATGAGAATCTTGAAGCTGAAGCAAAGGTTTTAGCTGTTATCAAAGACTTATCTGAAAAACAGACCTATATTGTTACAGATGAAACACCTTTTTATGCTGAGTCGGGTGGGCAGGCAGGGGATAAAGGTTTTGTGACCTTTAATGGCAATAAATATGAAGTTTGCGATACAAAGCAGATTGTTGAAGGAATTAGCTCTCATATTTGTTCCGAGGAGATTGATATCCCAGAAGGGAGTATCGTTACATTAGAGATCGATAAAAAAAGACGTTTAAAGTTGATGAATAATCATACTGCCACACACTTGTTGCAAAGTGCTCTTAAAAAAGAACTAGGCGAAGATATTCGACAAGCGGGATCTTTGGTTGAAGAACATCATTTACGTTTTGATTTTAACTACATGGGAAGTATTCCTATAGATGTTTTGCGTGTCATAGAAAAAAAAGTGAATAATATCATATGGAGTAACATAGCTGTTGGTACTCAAAAGACTTCGCTGAGCGAGGCAAAAAAAGAAGGTGCGCTTTCTTTTTTTAATGAAAAGTATGGGGATCTTGTTCGCGTTGTTTCTGTGGCAGATTTTAGCAAAGAACTGTGCGGTGGTACACATGTACTCTCAACCGGAGACATAGGTTTTTTTAAGATTTTGAGTGAATCTTCGGTCGCAGCAGGCATACGACGTATAACAGCTGTGACAGGCGAAGATGCCATGTCTAAGTTTTATGAGTATGAAAAACAGGTTCTTGACTTGAAGCACTTGCTTAAAGTCGAGCCTTCCCGGATTTTTGAAACAGTTGGTGACTTACAAAAGAAGCTTAAAGATTCGGAGTCTGCCCTTAAAAAAATGAGCCTTCAGAAGGTTTTGAGTGATGTTCGCCCTTTGGAAGATGATGTGTTTTCTTATAAAGAGATGTCTGTTTGGGCAAAGGTCATTGATTTACAAGATAAGGATGCTTTAAAAAGTTTTCATGATGCGATTAGAGCCCGGAAACCTGAATGGGTCTTGTTGATTTTTGCTAATGTAAAAGGCAAGGCACAGATTATCGTGAGTGTTCCAGAAAACGGAGTTAAGTTGGGATGGCACGCAGGTCGGATTGTTAAAGCATTAGCTAAACATGCAGGAGGAGGAGGGGGCGGCAAGCCTAATGTTGCTCAAGCTGGATGCAAAGATGTGAAATATTTTCCAACTCTACTGAAGGACTTTAAAACCATTACTTTAGAGGCTTTTTCTGCTTAAAATTTTGGTGAGACCCAAAATCGTTTTTATAAGACTTTATGTTAAATAAGGTTCTTTTTGTTTTAAGAGCAAGAGGTAAAGAGGTTACTATAAAATAAACCACCTTTTTTGTTGGAAGCAATGTGGTTTATGCGGGCAATGGTTTTGAAAAATAAGAAGAAGACCTGTAGATGCCCTAAGAAAAAGTTACACTATTTTTTAACAGTCTTCCTGTGAGAGGTTTGGTGTGAAGCTATTCAAACATAACGAGATAACAGATGCGCTTTTAGGATCTTTTTCCTCCAGGAACATAACGATGTTCACAAAGGAAAGAGAAGCTGTTCTTGATATACTGAAAGATATACAGAAAAAAGGTGATGAAGCACTTATCAATAATACTTTGAAGTGGGATAAGGTTTCTTTGTCTCCTGATAAGTTGAAAATTCCTGCCAAAGACTATCATAAAGGCTCGGGTTTTTCAGACGAAATGAAAAATATTTTGAAGTCTTCTAAGCAAAATATCGAAGAATACCAATCGTCTCTATTGCCTGACTCTTCGCATGTTTTAAATGAAAAAGAAGGTGTGTCTTTAGGTTTAAGATATACGCCTATGGATAGGGTGGGGGTGTATATCCCAGGAGGAACGGCCCCTTTGATATCTACTGTTTTAATGACGGTTATTCCCGCTAAAATAGCTGGAGTTAAAGAGGTTGTTGTTGTTTCTCCTCCGACCCATGAAGGTAAAATTCACCCTGCGATAACTTATGCTTGTGATTTATGCGGTGTGGATGAAGTTTATCAAGTTGGTGGAGCTCAAGCTATTGGAGCTTTGGCTTATGGGACATCAACGATAAAGCCTGTTGATAAAATTGTTGGCCCAGGGAATGTCTACGTGGCCTTAGCTAAAAAAGAAGTTTTTGGCCTTGTTGATATAGATATGATAGCAGGTCCGAGTGAAATCATGTTGGTTACCGATGAAAAAACCCCTGTTGATTGGGTTGTTTGTGACCTTATGTCTCAAGCTGAGCATGACCCGCTTGCTGCTTCTTATTTGATCTGTTCTCAACAAAACTATGCCGAGCGTGTGATAGAGAGTTTTGAAAAAAAAATGAAAGAGATGCCGCGCAGAGAAATCATTGAGAGATCTTGGGAAAATCATGCGGGGATTTTTGTTGTGGAAGATGATAAAAAGCTAGCAAAAATTGTGAATGCCTTAGCTCCAGAGCATTTACAACTAATGATTGACGATCCCCAGTCTTTGCTTGACCAGGTGAAACATGCTGGAGCTATTTTTCTTGGGCGATATGCACCTGAGCCTTTAGGAGACTATTGGGCAGGTCCGAGTCATGTTTTGCCGACAAGTGGAGCCGCAAAATTCTCATCACCTTTGAGCGTGATGAGCTTTTTAAAAACGTCTAGTTTGATTTCTTATACACCGGAAGCTTTTGAAAAAGTGGCATTAGGCGTTGGGGCTTTTGCTCGTCTCGAAGGCTTAGAAGCTCATGCTCAATCGATGGAAATCCGTTTGAAAAAAAAGAAAAGTGAGTCTGTATGAAAGAATTTATTAGTGAACATATCCGGGGGATGGAAGGATATGTTCCAGGTGAACAACCTTCAGATGAAAAATGTATAAAGTTGAATACCAATGAGTCTCCGTATGATCCACCACAGGCTGTTATGGATGCCTTAAAAAAGATAAAAGGATCTGACTTTCGGAAATATCCTTCATCTGATGCGTCGCAACTGCGAAAGAAAATCGCTGCAACATATGATCTTTCACCTGAAAAAGTTTTAATAGGGAATGGTTCGGATGAACTTTTGACGATGTTGATGAGGGCCTGTGTTTTGCCGGGTCAGAAGGTAGCATTTCCTTTCCCTACGTATGTGTTGTATAAAACTTTGGCAGAAATCCAAAAAGTTGATGTGGTTGAAATCCCTTTTGATAAAAATTTTTCTTTGACGATTGATCAAGTTGCTTCTGTTGATGCGAAAGTTTTATTTTTAGCTAATCCTAACTCTCCCTCTGGAACAATGATCCCAAAGGTTCAAATGCGCGAATGGGCGAATGCCTTCTCGGGCTTATGTGTTATCGATGAGGCCTATGTTGATTTTGCCGACGACAATTGCCTATCTCTTGTGGATGAATGTGATAATGTGGTTGTTTTGAGAACGATGTCCAAGTCTTTTGGTCTTGCTGGCATCCGACTGGGTTGGGCTTATGGGCAAAAAGTCTTGATAGAACAGCTCATGAAAGTGAAAGATTCGTATAATATTAATCTATTTACTCAGAAATTGGCACTAGCTGCACTTGATGTTAAAACTCTAATGGATAAAAATATCGAAAAAATCAAGCAGACACGTGAATGGCTTACCCAAGAATTATTAGATTTGGGCTGGAAAGTTTATCCGTCTCATGCGAACTTTCTTTGGATAGAAAGGAAAGATATTTCTGTTTTTGATCTATACACTTGTTTGAAAGAGCAAAATATTTACGTCCGTTATTTTAGTGGGTTCCCAGGTAATTTACGTGTAACGATCGGAAGAGATGCAGAAATGAAAGAATTCTTACGCTTTTTAAAGTGAGAGGATCTAATTTATTTAGAAAAGGAGGTTTTTGTGAAAAATCCTTGTGTTGAAAGAAAAAGTCAGATTGTAAGAGAAAGTCAAGAGACGCAGATTTCTATCGATTTGAATATAGATGGTACGGGGTCTCATGATATCCAAACGACAGTTCCTTTTTTTGATCATATGCTTGTCGCTTTAACCAAACACAGTGCTGTTGATTTAAAAGTGCGAGCTAAAGGAGATACAGATATAGATGATCATCACACAGTTGAAGATGTAGGTATCTGTTTAGGGGATGCGTTTAAATCAGCACTAGGGGATCGCAAAGGAATTGTTCGTTATGGCCATTTTTCTTTAGCCATGGAGGAAGCTCTTGTTAACACCGCTCTTGATATCTCTGGAAGACCCTATTTACTGTACAATATTAAAACAGAAGATCACTTGATCAAAAACTTTTCTTTAGATCTTTTGGAAGAGTTTTGGAGAGCTTTTTGTAACCGGATGGGTTTAAATTTACATATAGATATGATAAAAGGTAAGAATGCTCACCATGTTTATGAGGCTTCTTTCAAATCTGTGGCAAGATCTTTGCGGATGGCCATGTCTTTTGATTCACGAGTGACAGGGATCCCTTCGACCAAAGGTGTTTTGGATTGATGCCGATGAATATTAAAATCATTGATTACGACATGGGTAATGTTCATAGTGTTCAAAACGCTTTGACTTTTTTGGGATATGAAAGTTCGTTAGCTGTAGACGCTTCTTCGATACATGAGGCAGATTGCTTGATATTACCTGGTGTTGGAGCCTTTGAGGATGGGATGGTTTCTTTGCACAAGAAAAAGATGATTGAACCTCTTAAGGAAGCCTTTGTCCGAGGTAAAAAAATTTTGGGTATCTGTTTGGGGATGCAGTTGCTATTGGACAAGAGTTATGAAATGGGTGAACACGTTGGCTTGGGTTTTATCAAGGGTGAAGTGACACGATTTTCTTTTGATTCAGAAGGCTTGAAAATCCCACACATGGGTTGGAATAGCTTAGATATATCTAAAAAAGATCCTATTTTTGAAAATTTGCCCGAGACTCCTTATGTTTATTTTGTTCATTCTTATCACGTAAAAATCACCGATGAGAGTTTGATTTTAGCTACAACGCACTACGGGAAACCTTTTTGTTCAGCTTTCAAAAGTGGACAGACTTATGGCTTGCAGTTTCACCCAGAAAAAAGCCAAGAAGTCGGATTAAAAATCCTGAAAAACTTTTTAGAAAACACGTGAAACTTTTCTAATGTTTCACGTGTTTTTTTTAATGATATTGGTCTCTTATTTGTAAATTTCATTTCTGCATTTAAAAAAACTTTTTAGCAATGTTCCAATGTTCTAGATATCTATGAATTTTATTTTAAAATTTATTATTTCGAAAAAAGTTCATACCCGTAGTCGACTACGGGTTTTTCGTCCCAATAAATTTTTTTTTAAAAGAGCGATAAAAAGTTTTATATGCTACTTTGCAATGTTCTTATCTTATAATATTCTTTCTGTTTTGATTAAAAATAAAAAAATATTCGAATGTGTAGTTATGCTTGAGTTGATCAGGAGATTAAAAAAATCTTTTAAAAAGATGACTACCTTCGCTTTGCGATTTGGAACTCTTCCTTCGAAGGAGTAAGAAGAAAAGCTATTTTTACTAGGATTTTTTAAGGAATTCAAAGATATTTTTTAAATAAACTTATAAATATTTAATATTTTTTGTTTTCATTCTATATTGACTTTGATTTTTATTTTTATTAGAATTAATTATTCTGTAACGGTTCAATGCTGTCAAGATTTTATTTTTTTTAATAAAAATCTATTGGAGAGATTATAGAGTATGAAAAAAAGTATATTTTCGATCATTTTTATGCAGTTTTTTATGGCTTTTTTTCTATATGATTATTCCATATCTTTAGCTCCTGCAACATTTTCTAATTCAGAAACGATGCAAAACATATTCCAAGATGCTCCACTGTCTCTAGTAAAGCAATCCCCAGAGAGAATAAAAAAATCCAAATTAAAAGGTTTTTTATTCAATAAAAAGTTTTTTATGATCGCTCTTATTTCTATTCAAATAGTGATTATTTGTTTTGCTGGGATATTTTTTTGTCCGAAAATCTTTACTGAATTTCTACCCATAAACCCTTTATTTTTTTTGATTCTTTTAGTTTTGTTTATAGTGGGATATTTTTTATTCGTGACTTTTTTTCTCTTTGCTAAAAGCTTTCTTTTGCAAAGCGATGAGCTTAGGAGCTCTATGAATCATAGATATAAAAATCATAAGCATGAAAAAATCTTAAAAATGTTTCTCATACAAGCTTCTGTCTTTTTTGTTATAACAATGGCGTGTGTTTTTGTACATATTTTTATCACAAGAAACACTCTTAGTTTGATAGGTCTTAGTTGCTTATCATTAGCTTTTCTTTTTTCATCTTTTCCCATCATTAGGTTTATTTATCAAAAAAAATTAAAAAAATATTGGGATAAACTCGTAGGTAAAAGACAAAAAAATGATCCACAGGAGAGTCATAAATCTAATCAAGTCGGATTTTTAGAGAAAAATAGTTCTAACCCGAGTGAATCCTCAATGCAAGATATTGCAAACGAAGGATCTCACGGTGAAGGAGTATATAGGGTAGCTAATGATAGCGATACTGAAAGGAAATTGATTGATTTTGTTAAATCTTTGGTAGAGAAAGAAAAAGAGTTAGATTTTGAAGAACTAATGAAGATAGATGGAGCGGAAGATTTGGAGTCTTTTTTACGAGAAAATAAAGTGAATGATGAAAAAATCGTGAAATTTTTAAATATTTTTCGTAAAAACTTTAGGGAATTGAAAAACGAGTTAGAAGGTTCTTGCACAAATATAAGCCTCAAAGGATCTATGGATCAGGAAACAATACAAAAACTTTTAGAACTCATGATAGCTGTGAAAAATGACACAGATGAATTAAAAGACTGGGCTCGTTCTTTGGAGGAAACCCCTCGTACGTCGGGTGATATTTTTAACAAATGTCTAAAGATATGTACCTGTGTTTCAGAAAGTCTAGACTTAACTCAAGGTTTTGGGGCGTCGATGATTAGAGGTCAACTATCTTTGTTTATAAAAAATAGAGATGTTATTGCTCAATATTTTTATAGGCTTTTAGAAAAATCTTCCTGAAAAATCCCATGCTTCTGGGAAAAGCGCTCAGAAAGAGTGATGTGAAGACTTTTTCTCTGCTTTACTCGAATCCGATGCAATAAATCGAGATAAAGAGTTTTCATTTGTAAAACAGATTTTACAGCGGCTAAATATTTGTTATGTATCTGATAGAAAGAGTCTAAATTTTAAGAGTCACAATGATTTTCTTAAATCCTTAAGAGTTGACATCCTCACCTACCTAAAGGAAGGTGATTCCTAGATTTACTAAGCTATTTTTTTAGCAACTAGGGGTTCTTGCTTCATAGAAATTCCTAACGGATTTTCTCCACAAGCTAACAAGGCATGCCCTGCCTCTAAGATATTACGCCCCGCATTACGGTCAGCGTTTGCACTGTAGCC
>MDLB01000054.1 GCA_001730085.1 PVC group bacterium (ex Bugula neritina AB1) | reverse complement strand
TGCTTAAATCTTCTTAAAGCTGTTAGAGGTTTATCTTTTTAAGATATTAGAGGGGGCTTCTACTGAAAAAGCTCCTAACTTTCCTTTAAAATTCTTCCTTTCATTAAAATATTTTCTATTTTTAATGCTCATTGTCCCAAAAAAATACTTTGTTACATAAAAAATAGTTTTTCAATAGTAGCGCAGAGGTCTTACTTTAATTATAGCTATATTCATATGTATTTTATGTATTTTTTTCTCTTTAAAGTCTTAACTTTTATACTTTTTTTATTTTAGTGCAGAGGTTTCTTAAATATATCTGAAATAAAGATGTTCGTTCATGGTATATAGATGAAAATAAACGAACTATTAAAAAGAGAATTTCGACACAAAAAATGGTACAAATTGAGTACAAATCACTCTAGTAATACTAATGTGTTTCTTTTATTTGGTTTTTTTTACTAACTCTCTTAATCTGACATCACTAGGAACAGTAAAAATATCTTCATCAAAATTTTGCCCTGATTGAATATTTTTATATTGAATAGTTATAATATCACCAGATATTTTGGATTGTGATTTTACAGGTATCTTTCTCTCAACATCTAGCCATAAAGTATTGATTTCATTAGATTTAGGATCTTTGAATTGAAAAATATCACACCTTTTTTCTCTTATATTTTCTTTTCCGACGATCTGAGCTTGCATAAGCGTCAAATAATCCATCATTTTATTTGCTGACTGGATCATTTCTGGCTTTATTTGATAATTATCTAATTGATCTTTAACGAAAGGTCTCACAACCCCAACATTCTTAGAAGGGAAATATGTGTAGATTTTTTCACCCTTAATAATATCCACAATAAATTTACCCTCACGGATATATTCCATCCGGATTTTGTTTTTATGCATCCATATTTTATGTTCCATAAGACGACCTTTTTTAAAAGAGTCTATCGTTTGAATAAAATAAATCGATCTCAAATCGTAGACCTTATCAGCGCAAATGTCTTGAACTTGATTAACGCTTAAGAAAAAAAGTAAATATAATGAGAATATTGCAAAGTAGCGTATAAGATTTTTTTTCGAAATAACAAACGATTGTAAAAGTTCTTTCAATAAATCATATGAGATATTTTCGAACACTCTCACACCTAATAATATCCGAAATTTTCTAAATGTTTTGAAAAAAATCACCAGAAAAAACCTTTTTTAAAGTAGAGGATTGAGATTCTTTAAAAGCCAGTTGTCCATATTCGACGGTGAAAAGATAGGGAGTTTGTGAAAAGCTCTGAATGATTCCAGCATTGGTCAAGTCAGACATATCCTTTTTTTTTGATGAGTGATTAAGGATAAATCCTAAAACATTTATCCCTTTACTTTTTAAATGATCCAAAGTCAATAGAGTATGGTTAATAGTACCTAAATGTGCCTGAGCAACCAAAATAACGGGCAAAGCCAAATCTTTGATCAAATCAGACACAAGGTATTTTTCCCATAAAGGAACCGCAACTCCCCCTATACCCTCAACTACGACTGTTTTTTTTTCACCAAATGCCATATTTTTATATTGATTAATCAAAGAATCTTTGTTGCATGATTCAGCCAGATGTCTATCAATGGCATAGGGTGCTAAAGGGTCCTCATAAGACAAGCCTACATGTGTTTTAAGCGATTTTTGTGGCATATTATCAGAAGCATACAAAAGAACAGCTTCCTCATCTGGCACACAATAAGTTCCATCACTTTTTTCACAGCCAGTAGCTAATGGCTTATAGTAAATAACTTCATCAATAAAAGAACTAACCCAGTTTAATAAAAGTTGGGATACATATGTTTTTCCAACATCTGTACCTGTTCCAGTCACAAAAAAGTCAGGGATCATACGTCAATCACTTTGATTTATCAACAAAGTCTTTGATCCGCCCTTTAGGATGAGCTCCAACTAATTGATCAACCTTTTCTCCTCCCTTAAAAAGGATAAGAGTAGGAACGCTTGCGACCCCATATTGAGCAGCTAAGCTTTGTCCTTGATCAATATCAAGCTTTGCAAATTTGACTTCTTCTCCATACTCTTCGGAAAGGGTTTCTATAACAGGTCCAACCATTTTACATGGGCCACACCATTCCGCATAAAAATCAACAACAACAGGTTTATCCGTATCTAAAACTTCACCTGAAAAATTTTCGGGATTCAAAACAACAACAGACATAGATTTAAATTCCTTTCACTATTTAAAAGATCTCTATAAAAACTCCTTCAAAAAAAGCATATGAGTAACTTCTCAAGCATTTCTATGAATCTATAAAAATATTCACAGAAATTCCAACATACCTTCTTTATGAAGTAAAAAAAAAACTCTACATAAATTCAAGCCCAAGAATAATAAATCAACAAAGTATATTATAGGGTTATGTAAGGCTTTTCGAGACCCAATTGTATCATGAAATTTCTTCACAATATCAAAGAAATCTTCACATGCCTACAAAGAAAACTTTCATATTAAACGAAAAAGGTATTGTAAAAGTTTCTCCAATAAGGCCTAGCAAGTATTTCGAAAGGGTTTCAATATAAAGAGTTTCAATAGAAAAATTTTAAAAGATCTTTCTAAAATATTTTTTACCTCAAATCTATCCCAAAGAACACCTCGTAGAGATCTCTCCTCTCTTTGACGCGCAAAAACTTTCCGTGTTATAATTTTTTACTACTTAATATAAAAAAAATTTGTATTTTTTTTCATATTAAATTATTATAATGCATTGTAATGTATATTTTGGCTTTATAAAAGGTTTCATTTCGAAGTCTATACACACCATTCTTGAATCTTTATTATTTTTATAATACAAGGAAAAGAAAATATAAGTTTCATGTATGATTACAGATAAAAGAAACTAAAAAACGAAAAGAATCCTAATAAAGTGGTGCAGAAATTTTAACTTTATCACATTTTTAAGTTTGATACATCGTCCCCGTAGCTCAGGTGGATAGAGCAGCAGTTTCCTAAACTGCGTGTCGGGTGTTCGAATCACCCCGGGGACAATAATAAAAAGGAGCTTACTAAGGGGGGTTTGGGAAAAATACCTCTTCTGCTTTATTGAAAGAAAATTTACAACAATTTGTTATTTCGAAAAAAACTCATAACCCCAATAAATATAAGCTTTTTTCCAAATAACAATTTTTTTTAAAAGAACAACAAGAATGGTTATGCAGTATTTGTCGACGATCTCTATATACCTAAGTAAAACATATCAAATGATATATGAGATTTGAGGAAGATTTCAACTTTACTCAAATACTTTTTTAGTAAAAACAATCATTTTTTAAAAAGCGAATCGGATCATGAAATCAAAAAAAATATTAAACATAACTTCTCTACTAACCTTGCCTCACACTTTCATTTTATTCCTATTACTCTTTGCGGGCTGTGTGGATGAATCTCAACAAGAATTGCATTACGGTGTGAACGACCGAGCCCAAGTTCTTTATCAAAAAAACCTACGTAAAATCAAAAACTTAACAAAAACTGTGCATCAAAAAACACGTGCACATCTCCTCTTAATAACACAAAAAGCTTCCAATGAAGATGCAAGAGGAGCCATTGGACTATTGAAACGTTACCAAAAAGCTCACCCCAAGATAGTAGATATAGCTATATTTCTATGGCATCATGATCATTCAACAGCAGAAATCATTGTTTCCAAAGATCTTAATATAAATGTAGGGGGCCCCGATAAAAAACGCATATTAGATGAATTTTATAAGAATTTAAAGAAAGGACTAAATGATTCTTTATATAAAAGTATGTTTGACTTAGGTAACCTTGTTCTAAATAAATACAATGAATCTTTTAAACCTGTTGATAAGGATCAAACAGCTATAAGTAACACCTTTAACAATACCGAAAATCTCTCTGATAAAAACAATTTGGTTTCTCAAGTCAAAAATGAAAATGAAAACAAAAAGGAAAGTCCTTCAAATAAACCCATTAAATAAAAACGATACTTCATGATTTTGTCGTCAATCAGAGGGTTTCTAATACTAGATCAATCTCACTGTTATAAACCTTTAACCGGATTGATCCCATTGAGCTTTTGATTTTGACCTCTTTTAATTTGAGTTGGAAGTTTTTACAAAATACCGCATATGCTCTATGAAAAGTACGTTTTACAACAATGTATTATTTAAAACAATCATAGCCGCTATAGATATGGAATTTTTTAATAAAGCAGTAAAGTATTTTGCAAAAATCTGAAGAGAACTTATAACATTTAGATTTTTTCCAATATAGACTAACCCTCATGAAAAAATGTCATATTTTTTATTGAACGGTGTTTTCGCAGTAGAATTGAGACCATTAGAACATATAAAATGGAAAAGGAGAAAGTGATGCAAGATGATAACCTTTGGAAAAAAGCCCTAGAACAAACAGAAATCATTCGTCCTAGGATTGCGCCTTTATCTATGAACTCTATAACTCAGCTACCTTATATATTTTTGGCTTCTTCATCGATTCACCCAAACACAACAATCGTAAGGAAAGGTCATATTGATGTCGAAAAACCTTCGATCATTTTACCTCCCAGTCTTCCTCAATTCGAAGGTTTTGAACTTTATTCGATACAACAAAAAACCATTGACTTTTTATTAATAAGAGGCATTCGATTCCCCTCTTTGAAATATTTGAATCACACAAAACACCTCGATATTTACGATGGAGATTTAGAAGTTGCTCGATCATACTACTTAGAAAGGTTACAAGCAGAAGAAAATATTAAAACAGGCTTGATATCTGGTTTGGAAGACTCATGGCAACACTCCGTTTTGATCTTTATTTGCAAAATGGCATCCCGATCGGCACAAAAAGATATTTCTGATCTTATCCAAGAATTTAATCAAGAAGAAGACAGTCTTAGTTGATCAAAAAATGTCACTCATTTTCTGTTCGACTGATTTCATAAAGTTCGTTAACATCCTTCTCATTCATTTTCCTGAGTTTATCGATCGCGATCTTTTCAATTTGACGGATCCTTTCCCGTGTCAAATTAAAGTGCTTACCTGTTTCTTCGAGGGTCTTAGCAACGCCATCAACAAGTCCGAAGCGTACAGAAACGACTTTTGCTTCTCTTGCTGTCAAGTAGCCGTTAAAAATGTCATCCATACGTTCTCTTCTCATCATTTGAGAAATCATGTCCGAAGGTTTCGCCCCACTGCTATCCTCAATAAAGTCTAGCAACATATTCATTCCATCGGAATAAACTGACTCATCCAGAGATTTAGAACCAACAGAGGCTTGTGAAATGAGTTGAACTTTTTCCACAGAAATGCCCATAAAATCAGCCACCTCTTCATCCGAGGGAAAGCGACCGTATGTTTGAAAAAGTTCTGAAACAGCTTTCTTCCACTTCTGAACGAATTCGACCATATAAACTGGAACTCTGATCGTTTTACCTTGATTCGCAAAAACCCTAATGATGTACTGCTTAACCCACCAAGCCGCATAAGTGCTAAAACGAAAACCTTTCTTATAGTCAAACTTTTCAACCGCACGCATAAGTCCCAAATTTCCCTCTTCAATCAAATCTAGCAAAGACATACCGTAACGGCCATACTTCTTAGCTATTTTAATAACAAGACGCAAGTTAGAGCGAATAAGGGCTAGACGAGCTTCTTCATCACCTTTTTCTATTTTTTTAGCTAGATCAACTTCTTCCTCATGTGTTAATAAAGGAATACGACTAACATCTCTCAAATAAATACGAACAGAATCAACTGGCATGCCTTTGGGTATAGGCTCTTGGCCATTATTTTCAAGGTTCTCTTCAAAGCTGACTTCACACAAGCGATCTTCATTCAACATAACAAAGCCCTTTTTATTTTTCAAAAACTCAAAGTAACTTGAAATCGTTCTAAAGTTGCTCATATCTATTTAATCAAAAAAAACACACGAGCCACTTCACAAAAATATCAAATCATGAGTACAGACACACACAAAAAATTATCTATTCAAGAAAAATTAAATGAAAATAATAAAATAAGAAAGTAACCCACGATAACAAGAAGCGAAGATTTTTTCAAGTCAAAAGAATATTTTTTTGAGCACTTTGAAAAAACATAGGGAACGAGTAAAACATAAAGAAGTGTCAAAATAGAAATAAATTGATTCTGTAAACTTAAATTTTTGATAAAAGATTTATCTGAGACAAAAAAGTCACTCAAACTTATCACACACATGTTAAAAATATTACTTCCAAGAATTATTCCCCAGACAAGCTTCATAGATTTTAACCGGACAGCTTCAAAAACAGTGACCCCTTCTGGTAAAGAAGTTGCCAAAGCCAGAAAAACAAGCCCTACAAAGTTATTACCTAGCCCAGCTATAGAAACAAATACTTCTGCGGCTTTAACACAATAGTGGCTAGCAATAAAAATAACCAACACACAAAAAAGATAAATCAATATATCTTTATAAAAATATTTTTTTGAAATTTCTTCTCTTTTTTGTTCACACTCGTTTTTATTTTTTTTAAAAGATAAAAACATATAAAAAAAATATAGCCCTAGTATCAACCATGTTTCAAAGCCTAAAGAAAGAAATGTTTTTTTTACAGGAAAGTAAGGAGAAAGAATAACTAAAGAAAGCATCCCTGCTATAAGAAAAGATGCTTTTGTCACACTTCTATCAAAATCTACTACAATTTTTTTATAAAAAATGAAACACACCAATGAAAGTAAAAATATATTAAAACATATACTTCCACATATATTTGAAATCAACATATCGTATGATCCAAGAGAAGCAACCCTTATAGAGGTTGCGAGCTCGGGGAACGATGTCGCCGCAGCGATCAAAACACTCCCTAACCAAGCATGGTCTAAACCCCACTTTGTAGCTAACGATTCTCCAGATCGAACAAGAAAAACCCCCGCGATCGCAATAGCAACCGCAGAGGCAATATAAAGAAAAATATGAGTCAACAAAGACTCCATCAGTCATTCCTAATAGCTGCTTGAGCCAAAGCCAAGCGAGCAATAGGAACTCTAAAAGGTGAACAACTAACATAGTTGAGACCTATCCTATGACAGAAGTCGATAGAAGAAGGTTCTCCTCCATGTTCTCCACAAATACCCATTTTGAGAGATTTGTTGACACTCAGACCTTTTTTCATAGCTATCTTCATCAACTCTCCGACACCTTCTTGATCCAAAGATTGAAAAGGATCTTCCCCATAAATATCTTTGCGAACATATTCCTTTAAGAAGCTACCAGCATCATCTCGAGAAAAACCACATCCCATTTGGGTCAAATCATTCGTCCCAAAGGAAAAGAACTCTGCAGATTCAGCAATCTTATCAGCTGTAACAGCAGCTCTTGGAACCTCGATCATTGTTCCAATCAAATAGCTCAACTCAATATTAGAAGCTTTCAATTCCGCCTCAATGATTTTCGTTGCATTGGCTTTAAGAATGCTTAGCTCTTCACTTTTTCCAACCAATGGGATCATGATTTCAGGGATAATGTCCTCATTTGTTTCTTTCTTAAAGCGGATCGCCGCACGCATAATCGCAGAAACCTGCATATCATAAATCTCAGGGTAAGTTATCGCTAAGCGACAGCCTCTATGACCTAACATGGGGTTAGATTCATGCAAAGCTTCCACTTTATTTGCTAAAACTTGGTAAGGAAGCCTCATCGCCTCACTAAGAGAACGGATTTCACTTTCTGTATGAGGCAAAAACTCATGCAAAGGAGGATCAAGCAAACGGATCGTGACAGGCAATCCAATCATTTCTTTAAAGATATTGTAAAAATCATTTTCTTGCATAGGCAAAAGCTTACTCAAAGCTTTTTCACGACCTTCAAGTGTGTCAGATAAAATCATTTCTCTAACACTAGTAATCCTGTCACCTTCAAAAAACATATGTTCTGTACGGCAAAGACCTATACCCTCTGCACCAAAATCTCTAGCAACTTTAGAATCTTTCGGGGTATCTGCATTCGCACGCACCTTTAGTTTTCGGATAGAGTCAGCCCAACTCATCAAAGTCGCAAAGTTTCCAGATAATTCCGGCTCAATTGTTGGAACTTCTCCCAAAATAACTTCTCCGGTTGATCCATTTAAGGAAATAAAGTCATTTTTCTTCACAACTTTGTCACCAACTTTAAATGTTTGAGACTTGTAGTCAATCAAAACATCTCCACATCCTGCGACACAGCATTTACCCATACCTCTAGCAACAACAGCAGCGTGACTTGTGGCTCCACCTCTTGCGGTTAAAATACCATCACAAGCATCCATCCCTTTGATATCTTCCGGAGATGTTTCCACTCTTACTAAAATGGTACGTATACCCTCTTCCTTAGCTTGCAACGCATCTTCCGCATTAAAAACAACTTTTCCAACCGCTGCCCCTGGAGAAGCATTAAGCCCCTTTGTTAAAACATTTTTAGAAACATTTGGGTCGAAAACAGGGTGTAATAAATGATCTAAGTCTTCAGGTTCAACGCGCAACAAAGCTTCTTCTTTTGTTATAAGCTTTTCGTTAACCATATCCACAGCTATTTTGATCGCGGCTTGAGCTGTTCTCTTTCCACGGCGGGTTTGCAAGAAGTAAAGTTTTCCTTGTTGAACAGTGAACTCCATATCCTGCATATCTGTGTAATGATTTTCTAACTGATCTTTTATTCTAACGATTTCCTTAAATATTTCTGGCATCACTTCTTCCAAAGAAGGGAAATCACGAAGCCTTACTTCTTCAGAAACCTGATTATTTGCTGCCCACGCACACGAAGCTTCCTTTGTCATAGATCGAGGCGTTCTTATACCTGCAACAACATCTTCTCCCTGAGCATTGATCAAATATTCACCATAAAAAACATTCTCGCCCGTTGAGGGGTCACGAGAAAAACAAACCCCTGTTGAAGAGTCTTCTCCCATGTTCCCAAAAACCATCGCTTGAATATTAACAGCTGTTCCTTTTAGATTTTTAATACCATTCATTTCTCGGTAAGCGATCGCACGATCATTATTCCAAGATTCACAAACAGCCTCAATCGCCTTCCAAAGCTGATCTTCAGGGTTTTGAGGAAATTCTTCACCTTTGAGTTTTTTATAAACCGTTTTGTAACGTTCAACAAGAGCTTTCATATCTTCCGCAGAAAGGTCTAAATCATTTTTTACATTTTTTTCTGATTTTAAAAGTTCTAATTCTGCTTCAAAGTGATGATGATCAACACCCATAGCCACATCAGAAAACATCTGCATAAAACGACGATATGAGTCCCAAACAAATCTTTCGTGACCGGATTTAGCGATGAGCCCCTTAACTGTTTCATCATTAAGACCTAAGTTTAAAACAGTGTCCATCATCCCTGGTAACGATGCTGCAGCACCACTTCTTACGGAAAGCAATAGCGGGTTTTTGTTGTCCCCAAAGCTCATGCCCATGTCTTTTTCAAGTTTACGGATATTCTCGAGAACCTGTGATTTCAAGTCTTCTGGATACTGTCTGCCATTCTCATAGTAATAACCGCAAACATCTGTCGTGATCGTGAAACCAGAAGGCACAGGAACACCTAACTTAGTCATTTCAGCCAAGTTAGCACCCTTTCCACCCAAAAGCTCACGCATCGACGCGTCCCCTTCTGTACCACCTTCACCAAAAAAATAAACCAGTTTATGTTTTTCAACAGACATTCACTTGTCTCCTTCAAATTTAAAAAAATACTTTTCCAATTTCCACCAAAACCCATGCAAATTTTCACATAGCGCATCTTTGAAAGGTTTTTTTAATTTCATTGAGGTCACTGCCTCGATACCTCATAAGTTTTTTGAGGTTCTTTATAAAAAGATTTTGCAATTGAAAGATCGCTACAAAAGACCTCACAAGCTTCGAGAAAGCCTTCCAATAAAGCAGCTGAGGTCTTTTGCAGCGGTCCCAAATTGATATCAGCTTCAACTCCTTATAACCAAAGAAAAAGCTGATTCATAATCCTGACAGCGCTTTTTTGCTCCATCGAGAAGGTTAAAAACTATCTCCATTAAGCTTCAAAATCGGGTTTTCTCGAGAAAGGCTAACGAGTTATTCGCAGTCTCAACTGGTATCCACCGACAGCAGTATTTTAACACATATCCTACATTGTGCGGTGGTTTCTTTTTGACATCCTCACCTACCTAAAGGAAGGTGATTCCTAGATTTACTAAGCTATTTTCTTAGCAACTAGGGGTTCTTGC
>MDLB01000053.1 GCA_001730085.1 PVC group bacterium (ex Bugula neritina AB1) | reverse complement strand
TAAGACCTCTGCACAACCACTTCAATTTCAAAAGAAATAGGCTAGATCTAATTTTTCATAAATTTATTGCTTAAAAAAGACTATCAAATAATGGCTAGATAATATATAATAGAATGTATATTATTAATAATTAATTGCATTAATATGGAATAAAAAAAAATGTCTTTTTTATTGTTAAGTGCAAAACAACGTATCGCTAAAAATAACAATCTTATTAAATTAGAAAAACTTTTAAACTGGTCAAGAATTCAAAAAACTCTAGGTCCACTTTATAAAAAAGGCAAGGACCTAGGAGGCCAAAGGCAATATAACCCTTTGCAAATGTTTAAAGCCATACTTTTATGTCAATGGTATAGCCTAAGTGATCCGAACTTAGAAGAAAGTTTGCGTCTAAGGCTTGATTTTATAATGTTTACAGATTTTGACGATAACTATCCAGACGAAACAACTCTCTGTCGATTTAGAAATAAACTTACCGAACATAAGCTATGGGATAAGATTTTAAAAGAAGTCAATGAGCAATTATCGAATAGAGGATTGTTCGTAAAAGATTGTGAAGGAGCTATTGTAGATGCAACGGTTATTGAGTCTTCTTCTAGGCCAAGGAAAAGTATAGAGCTTGAAAAAGTAGAGAAAGATAGACAGGAAAAAGAGGAGTCTGAAGAAACTGCAAATATTATTTATTCAAAAGACCCTGATGCAAGGTGGTTAAAAAAAGCCCACAAATATCACTTTGGATACAAAGGATTCTTATCGGTAAATGAAGAAGGGTTTATTCAAAAAGCGCACATTACTTCTGCGAACGTTTCTGAAATGCACCAACTAACAAAAACGATAGAATCTCTTGCCTGCAAGGTTGTCTATGAAGATAAAGACTTTGCTTGTAAGAAAAATCGTGAAATTTTTAAACAAAATAAAATAAAAGATAAAATTATTCACAAAGCTGTTCGGAAGGGAGCTCTTACTGAAGAAGAAAAAAAGATAATCGATCTATCTCTAAAATAAGATATATTTTTGATCAAACTTTTGCTAATTTAAAGATAAAATTTTATTTTTATAGAATTATATATATTGGATATGATAAAACCTTAGCTCAACTTACTGCTAAAAGCCTATCCTTTTATTAGAATATTTCTCTGTTTTTAATACTCATAGTCCTAAAAAATACTTTGTTAGTTAAAAATGAATTTTCCAATAGTCGCGCAGAGGTCTTAACCTTTGCAGAGGTTTGTATAGTTAAAGAGGTGATGAAAGAAGAGAGGCTCCCATCATGATGGTGGTTCTTTCCGTGAACATCAGCGGCGATAGCTCCTCCTAAAGAAATATTTTTGCTTCCTGGGGTTACAGGTAGAAAGTAACCTTTTGGGACAATAAATCTTAAAATTTTATCGAGGGTTATTCCTGATGGACATTTGATGAGGCCTAGATCTTTGTCGAAGTGAATAATTTTATCCCAGAAATGTGTTGAGAGAGTTTTGTGATATAAAGCAGCATCCCCATAGTTGAGGCCTTGACCTCTAATAGTTAAGGATACTTCCGTATCTAATATTTTTGACAAAGAGTTTTGAAATGGAGGGGTGATGACATGAGACTCTAGAGCAGAGGAACCTCCCCAGTTGTATAACAACTTGGTTTTAGAAGTAGTCCTCATGATTTAAAGGGGGTCTTTATCCCATGTTTTTGTAAAAAAAGCTTCACGTCCAGAGTTTTGATAATAATTTTTATAATGTGAAGGGAAGTTTTTATAATAATCTTGATGAATAACCTCTGCTGGATAGAAACTGGAAGCTTGAAGGATTTGAGTTTGAATAGGTTTAGAAAAAATGTTTGTCTCTGACAGTTTTTTTTGACTAAGTTGAGCCAACTTCTGTTGATCAGTATTGTGATAAAAAATAGCTGTCCTATATTGAGATCCACGGTCATAAAACTGTTGATCTATCTGAGTGGGGTCGATATTTTTCCAAAAGACATCGAGGAGGTCTGTATAGATAGTTTCTTCAGGGTTATAAATGATTTCTATGACTTCTGCATGACCTGTTTTACCAGATGAGACTGATTCATAAGTAGGGTCAACTGTTTCGCCTCCCATATATCCTACCTGTGTTTTTTTTACACCGGAAAGGGTGGCGAAGGGTTTTTGCATGCACCAAAAACATCCTCCTGCGAATGTTGCTTTTTCTAAAGACATCTGTGACACTTTCTTTTTTTCTGTTTAAATTTAGATCATTGCAAAATAGTTTATCTATTTTGCAATGATCTTTATTTTTTGTACCAACGGAAAAAAAATCTTAAAAACTTTTTCTCTTTTTCCCAAAAAAAAGAGAATTGGCCTAAAAGTGTTCCGTATAGGATCAACAAAGCCTGATACAGAGGTAAAATCAAAGAAAGATAGGCAATGACTTTGACCCATGAGGGTGATCCCATAGGTAAAACTGTATCTAAAATAGGTTTTTTAAGCCAAACCACAGACATTCCCGTTAATGCAAATGTTAGGAGTACGGCAAAAAAGTCAAAGTAAGAAAGTTGCCACTTTTTTCGTAAGTTTTGTAAAAGTTTCATCCCCGATGTACCTATCCTTTAATGAGCTATTAAAGTCTTAATCTTGAAGACGAACATTTATAGCGTTAGGTCCCTTAGGTGTATGTTTTACATGAAAAGACACTTCTTGTCCGTCTTTTAAGGATTCAAAACGGGTACCAACTACTGCTGTTTGGTGAAAGAAAATTTGCTTGCCGTCCATATCTGTTATGAACCCAAATCCTTTGTTCCGAAGAACACGTTTCACTTTACCAGTTCTCATTGTTTTTGAAGATTTATTAAAAGAGCGTGAAAAATTTTCATAGGATGAGCCTGTGAAAAAGAGACCCAATGCAAAAATGGCACAAGTTAAACAGTGAGAATATACACTGAAAGAATCATCGGCATTGATGTGCTTTAATAGAGCGACAGACATGGTCAAGAAAATGAAAGCACATGCTGTTCTATGAAATAGACCCAGGACTAAGAAGATTCCTCCGAAAAACTCAGATGAGGCAGCTAGAAATCCCCAAAAAGTTGGTAAAAAGTTTATCCCGAGGCTCGACATAGCGCCACCTAAAGAGAGCCAAGATGCAGGCCCTGCAATGATTTTGGGGAAACCGTGAAAAATAAAAAGTACACCCAACCCCAAACGTAGTATGAGTAGTCCCAAATTCAAATTTTTCTGAATCATCAAAGTATAACTCCTTTATAAAATAAATATTAAAAATATAATTGTATTATTGGTAAGTTTTTTGAAAGATAAAGGCGCGTATCGGAAAAGACCCTCGAAGCTTCACCTATTTCGAATCAAAAATAACAATCAGATTATAGCATAAGATTTCTGAAAGCTCTTTAGAATATCACATGCTCTTTATAAATTGAACCATTAGAGTACTTTTAATTGTAATAATTATAATTTCGAACCGGTTTTATATCTATAAAGAATGCAGTTTTTTAGAAATATCCGAGGTGTTTTTCTTAAGAGTAGATTAATAATAAAAAAGTTTTATTATTAAGCACGGAGAAGAAAGCCTATGGGGTATTTTGCAAGTTTTTCGATATGGTTATTTTTTAAAAATTTCTAAAAAATCTTTATCGAGAGTTTTGATTTAATGTTCCGATACTCAAACATAAAGATGAGTGGATTTGAAAAAAGAAAAATGATAGAGTATTCCAAATGATTTTGTGTCTTTTTACACAGCCTTTTTATTTTATATATATTTATGAGGGTCTTGCGTAAGGGCTCGATAGACTTTATTGCTGCGCGGGAGCTCATATTTTTTTCTAGTTGTATAATTAAAGAACAAGGAAGGGTGTGAGACATTTTGAACACTCTGAAATCATCTTTGAACAAGAGTTTTAAATGATGAATTTTAAGGAAAGAACTTGTTATGCCGTGTCGTGATACGAGGGCTATCGTTGAATTTTGCTTAAATAATAAAGATCAACTGCTTTTTTTTGACTTTCATAAAGATACGTGTCAGAAAGAAATTGGTTCTTCAAGAAGAATTATTAGACATTTTCGAGGTTGTTCCGTTGAAATGATTTTGGAAACACCTTTTGATGCGATCCCTTGGGGGGGAAATCAACAGCAGTTGTCTGATGAAGATTCTTTTTTACATTACATGCAGTGGAGAAGTTTGCAAATGGCTTTACAGTTGTATACAGGACGTGACAGTTTTATAGATGAGTGTCGTATTTTGTCTGTCGATTGGGATGATTCTGAAGTGAAGGTGCGCTCAGAAGTTTTACCTCCAGCTGATATGCCGAAGGTTCAAGCTTGTTCAACGAAAAATAGAAGTGTAGTCAAATGAGAGAAAGAAAACCGGTATGGAGCATGTTTGACAGGATTGCGCATCGTTATGACTTGGTGAACCGCCTATTGTCTTTAGGACAAGATCAACGTTGGAGAAAGAAGCTTTTGGGACATTTTTCGGATAAGAAAGACCAATATCTTTTGGATGTCGCGACAGGGACAGGAGATATGGTTTTGATGGCTTTCGAGAAGGATAAGAGAGTTATCAATGCTGTGGGGGTTGATTTATCTAAAGAAATGTTGAGTCGAGCCAAACAAAAGGTCGAAGCAAAAAAACTTTCAAAAAGTATAAATCTTGATATTGCTGATGCTGAAAACTTGCCTTTTGAAGATAACACGTTTGATGTCGTGACGATTGTTTTTGGTATCCGCAATGTTCCCGACTATAAAAAAGCGATCAGTAGCATGTTTCGTGTT
Organism: PVC group bacterium (ex Bugula neritina AB1); assembly: GCA_001730085.1. Lineage (GTDB taxonomy): Bacteria. The sequence goes on along the minus strand of MDLB01000053.1, from coordinate 5,261 downwards.
CTTAAAGAAGACGGGCGATTATTGATAATGGAGTTCTCTTTGCCTAACAATAAACTTATTAGGCAAATTTATTTGTTTTACTTTAGACATATTTTGCCCAAGCTAGGCGGCTGGATTTCAGGTTCTTTGTCTGCTTATCAATACTTAAATCAATCTGTAGAAGACTTTCCTTATGGAGAGGCGTTCTCTAATGAGATTAAGAACGCCGGTTTTAATGATATTGATATTTATCCCTTAACTTTCGGTGTAGCGAGCATCTATTGTGCAAAGAAAACGTAAGCATAGTTAGAGACTGGAGAGATGTTAACGGTTTTTAAACAGGAAATCGAAGCCCTTCAATATCGAGGGAAAAAGGCTGAAAGAGTTGAATATAAACTCCCTCGGTTCGACATTCTATATTGGCTTAAAAAGCAATCAAACACATGGACTAAAATATATTGGAAAAACCGTGACGACTCTTTTTGTCTTGGAGCGGTAGGTTTTTCAGATGAAGTTTGTTTCGATGAACTAACTAACAAGGGTAATCATTTGGGTTTTTTGCGCGAAAGGCTTAATGAAAAATATCCACACCAAAGATACATTGGAGGCCTCCCTTTTGATGAAAAGGCCACGAAAGAGAAAGACTTTGAATTGTGGCAAGGATTTTTAAAAGCCCGATTCGTTTTACCTATGTTCGAACTTACAGATTCTTCACGGGGGTTTTATTTTGCATGTAACCTTTGGGGAAAAACTCTATCCTCTTTTGAAAATAAAAAGTCAGAAGCGTTGACTATTCTTAGCAAGATAGAGTGGGATTTAGAAGCTGAGCAACATGAATCACAAGAAAAGTATTATCAACGTTTCGATTACCCTGAGTCAACTGAGTGGTGTAAGAACGTTCAGTTTGCGATCAATAAAATGTCGAAATCTCCCTTGAAAAAGGTTGTTTTGGCCCGTTGTTCAAAATTTCTTTTTGAAAAAAAAATACCTGGTTTTGATATTTTGGATAAGTTGAGGGCGAAGGCCGGCACTTCTTATTTTTTTGCATTTCAGTTTGAAGAAAACGCTGTTTTTTTAGGAGCAAGTCCGGAGCGTCTGTACAAAAGACAAGGAAGATCGTTAGAAACGGAAGCCTTAGCCGGAACACGAGCTCGTGGAGAAACAAAAGAAGAAGATAGCTCATTGTCGAGAGACTTATTGAACTCTTCAAAAGATATGAAAGAACATAACTATGTGTTGGATCACCTCTTGAAAGTTCTTAGCCCTTTCACAGATAGTTTAGATGTGTATGAAAAAATGGGCCTTATGAAGTTGCCGTATAGCCAACACCTTTTTTCGAAGATAAAGGGTATTCTTCAAGAAAAAGTCAGTGATGATCAATTGCTACAAATGTTGCATCCGACACCGGCGGTTGGAGGCATCCCAACGGACTTAGCGATAGAGACTATAAATCAATGTGAAGAGAGACAAAGAGGTTGGTACAGCGCGCCAGTAGGCTGGGTGTCTTTGGATCAAGTGGAATTTTCAGTAGCCATTAGATCCGCTTTGGTGAAAAATAAGGAAGCCTATCTTTTTTCGGGGGGAGGGGTTTTGAAGGAATCTTCTTCGAAGGAAGAGTGGGATGAGATTGAAAATAAAATTTCTCATTTTTTGAATCTTTTTTCTTAAAGTGAGAGTGTTGCAAAATACAACATATAGGGTATGTTGTAACGTTCTCAACGCAATGGCAAAGCTTGAAAAATACTATAAAGTTATTTGAAAGAAACTTTGTTAGGAAAGTTCTGATAGATTTTATTGATAGGAGTTTTTTTGATGCAGGATAATTGGGCTAAGCAGATCATTCAGACACTTGTTGACCATTCTGTGAGATTCATGGTTTTTGGATCGGGGTACAGGTTGACCCCTTTATTGCTTAAAGCTATGGAACATAAAGAGGTCGAACTAAGACACCATCTCGATGAAAGAGGGGCTGCTTATAGAGCTCTAGGCTGGGCGAAGGCTACAGGTCAAACAGCTGCTGTTTTGACGACATCTGGCACCGCTTTAGCGAATACTTTACCGGCGGTTATAGAAGCCTCTATGGATGCTATTCCTCTTTTAGTTATTTCAGCAGATCGACCTTTAGAAGAAATGCATTGCGGTGCGAATCAAACTATCGATCAGACACACCTTTTCGGTTCTCATGTTAGACATTTTCTTAATCTTTCCTTAAATGAAGGATATACTCATGGCGACTATTTGAATGCTTCTGTTGCTCAAGCTTTTCGTTTAACACAAGAACCGGTTGCAGGTCCTGTGCATATTAATTGCGCTTGGAGAGAGCCTTTGGAGCCTGACTTAAAACCTTCGGATAAGACCGATGAAAATTTTTCTGTGAAAGAAGTCGTATCGGTCTCTAAAAAAATATCTTTGCCTAAAGATATTTCGGATCTTTTTTTTGGAGATCAAATGGGCTTTATTTTTGTTGGTTCGGGTATATCTTTACAAGATCAAAAAGCCATTTTAAAATTAGCAGAAACTCTAGAGTGGCCGATCTGTCCAGATTTATTGTCTGGATTGAGATTGCGTCCGGAACATTCACATATCCTTTTTTCTTACCAAAAACTTTTATTTGAAGATAATAATTTTTCCCCAAAAAAACTTCTTTTTTTTGGCCAAAGATTTGTCTCTAAAGAAGTTCACAAGTGGGTTAAGGCTCAAAATGTTGAAACATGTGTTTATGTGTCTCCTGCTCCATATCGGTATGATGTTCATAATCGAGTGACACATCATGTTTTGGCAAAGCCACATTTGTTTTGTCAGGCATTGGCTTCTTCATTAAAAAAAAATAAAGACGATTCTTCACTAAAAAAATGGAAAAAGAAGAACCGTGATTTGGAAATCGCTGTCAAAAAAGAATATGATAAATTGAGCAATATGGGGATTTCTGTGGTGAGATCTTTACTTGATTTTTCAAAGAAAGAAAGAGTTCTTTTTGTAGGTAATAGCTTGGCTGTTCGCTACATGGATCGGCACGCTCCTGTTGTTAAAAAACATATTTCTATTTCATCAAATAGGGGTGCAAGTGGGATCGATGGAATAGTTTCAACGGCTTTAGGTTTTGCTGAAGGTCACGAAAAACCATTAACATTACTCATAGGGGATCTTTCTTTTCTATATGATTTGAATGCTTTACAACACTTGAAAGATTTTGAAAAATCTTTCTGCTTTGTGGTTTTGAATAACAACGGGGGTGGAATTTTTGAACAATTGCCTATCCGTGATAAGGTGGATCAAGAAACGTATGAGAAACTTTATCAAACACCACATGCGCTCACGTTCCGTGAGTTTGCAGTGTCCTTTGATATTGACTATGCTCAAGTACAAACTCTTGAAAGTTTTCAAGAAATATATGAACAGGCACAGATTTATGAACAAAGAATTTTGATAGAGGTAGATATGACATGAACTTAGGACATACATTTTATGGTGAACCGTCACGGCCTTTATTGATTCTTTTACACGGCTTTTTGGCCAATAAAGAAGATTGGGAAGGTATTATTCCTCACTTGATTGATACGTACTACTGTTTGGCGATTGATTTGCCGGGTCATGGGGATACACCCATGATCAAAAATCAAAATGACTCATTACCGAATGCTGCTATGTTTGTTAATCGCTTTTTGGATGAAAAAAATATACAGCAGTGTGATTTGCTTGGCTACTCTATGGGGGGGCGTTTGGCTTTGCAAGTTTTACTCCAAAGACCAGAACGGTTTTCTCGTTTGATTTTAGAAGGCTCTTGTCCAGGTCTCAAAACAGAAGAAGGTAGGTTAGAAAGAGTCAAAAACGATGGCTATATTGCAAAGCAAATAGAGAAAGAAAAAGATGTTTTTTTGAAATATTTGTTAAAATGGTATCAGCAACCTTTTTTTAAATCAATCAAAAGAAAAGCAGATTTATTTGAAAAATTTTTAGAATTACGATTGAAGAATGACCCTTTGCAGGTGGCAGAGTCCTTAAGATGTTTAGGGACAGGGGCGCAGCCTTCTTTGTGGGAAAATTTGAAAGATATCAAGAGTGATACCTGTTTGATTGTTGGTTGTGAAGATGATAAATTTTTGACATTTTGTAAAGAAATGGCGACAATTATTCCTTCATGTGAATTGTATATAGTGGAAAAGTGTGGTCATAATGTTCATGTGGAGCAACCAGAAAAGCATGTAAAAATCCTTAAAAATTTTTTAAAAGTGGACAAATAAATCAACGGTGGGAATTCAAAAGTGAATAAAGATGAAAATACTTTAAATGAAGAAGTTAAATGGATAGAAAAAAAAACATATAAAGATGTCCTTTACTATAAGTCTGATAAAGAAGGTATCGCGAAAATTGTTATCAATCGGCCCGAAAAAAGGAATGCTTTTAGGCCTCAAACTGTCGATGAGATGATGGACGCTTTGGCTGACGCCAGATATGATGAAAGTGTTGGCGTGATCATTTTGACAGGTCAAGGAGAGAAGGCTTTTTGTTCAGGTGGAGACCAAAGCATAAGAGGAGTTTCTGGTTATCGAGATGACGAAGGTAGAACTCATCTAAATGTTTTAGATTTCCAAAGAGCTATTCGAACATGCCCTAAACCTGTTATAGCTATGGTTGCCGGATATGCTATTGGAGGAGGTCATGTTCTTCACATGATTTGTGATTTGACGATTTCTGCAGAGCATTCTATTTATGGTCAAACAGGTCCTCGGGTTGGTTCTTTTGATGGGGGATTTGGTGCGAGCTATATGGCTAGGATTGTTGGACAAAAAAAAGCTCGAGAAATATGGTTTTTATGTCGGCAATATTCTGCTAAGGAAGCTTTGGATATGGGCTTGGTTAATGCGGTTGTTCCGTATGAAGAGCTGGAAAATGAAACAGTCCGTTGGTGCCGAAGGATTTTGGAGCACTCCCCTTTAGCTTTACGTTGTTTAAAATCAGCTTTGAATGCTGACTGTGATGGGCAGGGAGGGTTACAGGAACTCTCTGGTAATGCGACCATGTTGTTTTATATGACGGAAGAAGCTCAAGAAGGGCGAGATGCTTTTAATGAGAAACGTTCTCCTGATTTTTCTAAATTCTCCAAAAGGTTTTAGCGCTAAACTTTTATCATTTCAAGCCGAGAAGACCTCTTCCTTTAGGTGGAGGATGAGAGTCTTTTTCACAGATATTAAAAATGTGGAGAGATTTGGTTTTTAATATATTTTTTAATTTTCCATAGAGCCTATGTTAAACTGTGTGAATGAAAAAAGTTAAGAGTTTTA
>MDLB01000052.1 GCA_001730085.1 PVC group bacterium (ex Bugula neritina AB1) | reverse complement strand
AACAATCCTTTGGCATTTTGAAAAGAATTTTTAATATGAAGAGAGCTTCTTATATTTCTTCTGAGAAAGTCTTAGGCCAATGTCTTTTAAAATCCATTTGCTTTAATCTTAACAAAGCGGTTAGAATGATCTCCATGTCTTTAACTTAACAAATTAATTTTAATGCCAATAATTATATCAAAATACAATCCATTAACTAATCCTTCTTTCGTTACTATTTCATTTTATATCAATATTTTAGACTTCCATTCAGTTTCTTTTGATTTTTTTCCTTTTTTACATCCATTTTATTTATTTTTCAGAGGTTTCTATATTTATTTTTTTTATGTTGTGCAGAAGTCTTAACATATAAAATTTCTACTCACTCTATAAGAAAAAAACTATAAAAAAACATATTTAAAAATAAAAAATAAAAAGACTTAAATTGAACAAATAATTTTTAAAATTTATTATTATTGTTTCAAATAACTTTTCATTTTGAAAAAAAATTTATATCTATTTTTTAAAAGAATTAATGATTAAAAAAAATATATATAAGTATTTTAAATAGATTTAAAGCAATTTATTATATATAATAATTGCCATATAAAACACAAGGGCAAAATCTTTTTTTTTATGCGTTTAAATGTTAAAAATAAAATTTGATTTTTTAAAAATTAAAATGTTAAACGTTAATCTATACATATTATCTTTTTAGTTTTTATTAAAATAAGGAATATTGAGATGCGCTTCAAAAACCCAAAAGGATCTTCCTCAAAATTTTTTTTATCGATACAAAATGGAGAAAAAAACAAGATAGACAAAGTCAAAATCTCCGATAAAGTATCGATTGATGTCGAAAAAAATGATCTGTATCAAATCCTACAAGAAGATAAAAGTTTAGATAAAGACAGTAATTTTATTGTAACAATAAAAAACAATCATCTTCATATCCATTTTTCAGATAACACCTCCTTAATTTTGAAAAACTTTTTTGACACAGGTAAAAACTCTTCTTTTCTTTTACCCTCAACATTCTCTTCCTCGAATTACGAGTACCATCTAGACTCAACAAACATCCCTTCGGGAATCCCATATCAAAATGGGGAGTCACTTATCTACGCCTATGGGCTAAAAGAAATCTTATTCCAAACATTCGGTCAAACCGATTTATGGGCCGACTTGCAAGAGCAAATGAATTTTTCGAATGATTTTTGCTCTTTCGTTCCTGACATAGACGCTATGCCTTCTTCTGCCTCAAACCCTAAAAGCTTTGATCCTAATCAATTGACATATACAGGCCATGATGAAAAAGGCCTTTCTATTCTTGGAATGGGTGGATTAATGTCTATGATTGGAACTTTTGCAAGCGTTTCTACTCCTGCCCTTGCAGCTAAAATCATTACAGGAACCGTCATTTTAGGCCCAACTGTTCAAGACCATGGATTGTCTTTAAATGTTTATGATCAATCCGGCAATCTTTTAATGTCAGATATAGATCTCGACCCCTCTGGTAAATATGATATAAAACTACCCTCAGACTATGAAGGTACGCTTCTCTTAGAGGTTGAGGATACATCTCTTGGTCCAGATTATATGGATGAAGCGACAGGAGAAGCAAAACCCCTTTCTTCCCCTATCCGTTCTATGCTTTACGTAAACAATGAAACAGAAAACCAAACAGTGAACATAACCCCTTTAACAGAGCTAGCCGTTCTATCTCTGGGGATAGAGTCTTCTGATAAAGACTTTGTAGATAAAATCAAAGATATTTCAGAAAATAACCCTCAAGAGGCTATCTTTTCTGCTAACAAGCAAATAGCTACAGCTTTAGGGTTAGAAAATACAGATATCTTATCTTCCCCTATCATAACTTTAATCGATAAATATGGTAATGTTCATAGTGGAACTAATGAGTATGGTAAAATTTTGGCAGCTATTTCTGCCTTAGAAGAGTCTTTGGGAAACGATTTAAAAGACACTTTATCTCACATAGCCGAAGGTCTTCATGATGATACCTTGGATAGAAGCACCTACGAAGAACTAAGTTCCGTGACTGAAGCTCTTCTTCAAATCTCTATCAGTCAACCCCAAAATTTTACGGACGCCATTGATATTTCTGAACATATTGATATAAGTAACTCTATTTATAATATAGCGTCTCCCTCTCAAGGCTTTGCTAGCCAATACCTTCTAGAGGGAGATCAGGCGGCTCACCTCTTTAATATTAATCAAGGAGAATCTCCTTCTCAAGGCTTTGATAACCAATACCTTCTCGAAGGAGCTGATGCCATTTTTTTTAATCTAAATGAAGAAGGCGCTCTTGTTTTTTTATCTCAGCCAAACCATCAAGACAAAAAGATTTATCATTTAACCCTTGTCACCTTAGATGATAAAAACTCTAGACATTCAATTTTCTTAGAAATCAATATCAATGGATTAGAAGCCGTTGACCTAAAATCCTCAGAAGAAAATGATCAACGCTTTTTATTTAAGGCGGTTAATAAAGAAGCAATCAATCAAGGGGTTCCATTGTGTTCTGAGCTACAAGAACCTTCAGAGGGAGATATCAAGGGGATATCTTTTTCTTTTAAAAAATATGGCTTCGATCTTAATAACGACACCCTTATTCTTGAAAAAGAATTCCTCATGAACTCAGATCAATCAGAAGTGGGAATAACTCTTGGAAGTGTTCCTGATATAAATTATATCTATAATGCTACTGAGGCCTCTTTAAATATAACAAAAAAAGATTCTTCTTTTTTTACGGGCAACGAAATCAAAAGTATCATCGAGTCAATCGATTTCAAGAATGATTCAGCCTCTCTTCAAGCTGGGGCAAGAGAAACATCCATCCGGTACATCGGAGAAAATGGCTATAAAGGGATCCCCTCCCACGTGATCATCGATGTCCGTGGTCCCTCGCCTACTATTGTTGATATTTCTGATTCAACAGACTTAGATATCGCGTATGAAGATGTGACTTTTACCTTGCAGTTTTCTCACAGCATCACAAGCTTAGCTGCAGACGATATCATTTTGGTTGATTCCAATCAAAGCCCCTTAGACCCTACCCAATGGTCTATCTCAACCCCAATAACTGTAGATGGACAATCATGGCAAGTGCAAGTGACTCCCCCAAACGATGTCGAAAATATTTCTGTAGGGATAAAAATAGAAGCTGACAAAGTTTTAGATAGTTATGGCAATCCGAATGAAGCTTATATCCAAACAGAGCTTCTGCAAAAATTTGACACAAAAAACCCTCTTTTATTCTCAGGAGGAGATAACACTCAAGTGCGTGTTCTTGAGAATACAGAGGTTCTTACCCCTCTCTACACTCCCGAAGTTTATGGGAAAGACATAGAGGCGGATAGTGCCGATTTCACCTATGAACTCAGTGTAAATGATGCAGGTGCCTTTGATATAGATCCGGCCACAGGTGAGTTAAAGTTAAAGATGTCTCCCGACTACGAAATGAAAGACAGCTATAATGTTGAAATCAAAGCCATCTACAATGAGAATATCGAGGGAACACAAAGTGTCGAAATCATTGTGATAGATGAGAATGATTTTAGCTATCAGCTTAATGGCGCCTCTTCTCGTGATATCTATCTCGTGGATCTCGAAAATTATATCGAAAGCTCTAGTGACTCGATGTATAATCGCGTATCTATCGAGGTTTCCAATATAGTCGATACAGACAATGAATTTTTGCTTTTAAATAGTTCAAGTCTCCTTATTAAAAATGAAGAAAGTGCTCAGCTATTATTAAACGATAATATTGAAGTTGAAGCTTCTGTCAATAATGACGCAGGAAACCTCTCTATCGACTTTACCCCCACAACCGATGTCTATTTAAGCGAAACAGCCGTAGACTTTCTCTTGCAAAACTTACAATATAGAAACACTCATGAGACAGCCTCTTTTGGAATAAGAAACTTTGAATTTAGCACTGAAAGTCATGAGGGAACAATAAAGCATAAAGGAGAAACCGATCTTCTTCTTTCTGGCTATATTTATGGAACGAGTTCAGATGACAATTTAGAAGGAAGCGCTGGGAATGATACATTTATCTTCTCTGAAGGCAATGACACTTTCACAGGGAGTGGAGGAATAGATACTTACGTCTATAGCTCTCTTTTGGATGGGAACAACACTATCACAGACTTTTCTTTAGGGGGTAACGAAACTGACAGAATCGACCTTTCAGAAATATTAACCGTAGATAATGCTGCGGACCTATCCTCCTATTGTGAAGTTGTTGACGCTGGTGTTGGCAAGGATATTACTATCCAAATAGATACCGATGGGCGAGCTGATTTCTCCTCCCCAGAAATAATATTAACATTAGAAAGTTTAGGCACAAATGCATTGAACTTAGATGATTTTACATCTCAAGATGTCTTTATCATTTAACAATAAAAGAAGTTGCATTTGGAAAAAGTTCATATCCCCCACACATATGGATTTTTTCCAAAATGAGACTGTTGCGGAATAAATCATTAATACAGATTGTGAGGCATTTGGCAACAGTCTCAAATTATACAAAGATTTTTTTATAAAAATATAAATTTTTTGATTTGATTTTTAAAAAAATAAAAGGTTAAAAGTTACTTATTATTAGAATTTATTAACATAGTGAGATTTTTAGGAAATACCTCATAGACGTTATACAAAGAAATAAAAGTCTTCTTAGGTATACCGAAAGAGTATCTTTAAAAATGTAAAAAAAGGAATATTTTGATGAAAATGATACCCGATAAAGCCCCCTCTTCAAGCTTTTTTTTATCTATAAAAAATGACAAAGAAAAACATGTAGAGAAAATCGAAATCACAAGCAAAACATCCATTACTGTAAAAGAAAATACAGAGTATTATCTCGTCAAAGAATCTGCCGCTATAGATAAAGACTGCATTTTTATTGTAACCGTAAAAAATAATCATCTTTATATTCATTTTTCTAATGATCTATTTTTAATATTAAAAAACTTTTTTGGAACAGAGAAGAACTCTTCTATTCATTTTCCTTCAACTTTTTCTTATTCTGATTATGAATATCATGTCTATTCAACAAACATTCCTCTCGGTGAGCCTTATCAAAATGACGAAACCCTTATTTATGCCTATGGTTTAAAAGAAAGTCTTTTTCAAACATTTGGTCACAGTGACGTCTGGGATAACTTTAATGAACAAATGGACTTCTCTAATAATTTTTGCTCTTTTGTTCCTTCCACAAAAAACTTAGAAGCTTCTTCTAGCGACTACTCTTCTCTATCAACTCACTCTGAATCAACTGAGATGCCTAGTGATAAAAGCCTATCTCTCCTTGGTGCAGGAGGCTTAGTTTCACTTGTCACTACTTTTGCCAATATGCCCGCCGCTCTCTTATCCAAAATAGTCTCAGGAACAATAGTTTTAGGGCCAACGATTCAAGAGCACGGCTTAACTTTAAATATTTATGATAAGTCTGGAGAGCTTTTAATCTCCGATGTAACTATCGATCCCTCTGGTAACTATAGAGTAAAACTTCCTTCGGATTATGAGGGAAGCCTTTTATTAGAGGTCACAGGTACATCGACAGATCCCGATTATATGGATGAAGCAACCGGGCAAGCAAAAAACCTTTCTTCCCCTATACGGTCAATGATTTACGTTAATAATGAAAGTGAAAGTAAAACGGTAAACATAACCCCTTTAACAGAACTCGCCGTTCTATCTCTGGGGATAGAGTCTTCTGATAAAGACTTTGTAGATAAAATCAAAGATATTTCAGAAAATAACCCTCAAGAGGCTATCTTTTCTGCTAACAAGCAAATAGCTACAGCTTTAGGATTAGAAAATACAGATATTTTATCTTCCCCTATCATCCCCTTGATTGATAAAGAGGGGATCATTAATAATGAAACGAACGATTATGGGAAAGTTCTCGCTGCGATTTCTGCATTGGAAGAATCTTCAAAAAGCCCTTTGAATGAAACTTTGTCACGCATCTCAACAGGTCTCCAGGGGGAGACCTTGAACAAACGTATTTATGACGAAATAAACACCGTGAGCGAGTCTACTTTTCAGATATCTATTAAACAACCCAAATCTTTTACCGACAGTATTGATATTTCTGAGCATATAACTACCGATGAAGCTATTTACACCCTATCTCCTCCGTCTACAAACTTTATCGGCAAATACCTTTTAGAAGGCGATGATGCTAATTCCTTCAATATAAATGAAGACGGGTCTCTTGTTTTTTTATCTCAGCCAAACTATCAACAAAAACAACTTTATTACGTAGATCTTGTATCTTTAGATAGTAAAGGAGAAAAACATTCAACTTTATTAAAAATCAATATCAATCAATTGGAAGCCGTTGATCTAAACGCCTCCGAAGAAAACTCTCAACGTTTTTTATCTAAAAACGTTAACAAGGTTTTGATTAGTCAAGGGGTTCCTTTATGTTCAGATTTACAAGCACCTTCAGAGGGAGATATCAAGTCAATATCATTTACGTTTAAAAAAGACAGCTTCGATCTTAATAATGACATCCTTATTCTTGAAAAAGATTTATTGATGAATTCAGATCAATCAGAAGTAGGAATAACCCTAGGAAGTGTTCCAAATATTAACTATACATATAGTTCCACTGAGGCCTCTTTAAATATAGCAAAAGAAGATTCCTCCTTTTTCACCGGTGACGAAATCAAAAGCATTATCGAGTCAATCCATTTAAAAAATGATTCATCTTCTCTTCAAGATGGTAAAAGAGAAACCTCCATCCGGTATATCGGAGAAAATGACTACAAAGGGCTCCCATCCGAAGTGATCATCGATGTCCATGGTTCCGCACCGACGGTTGTTAATGTTTCTGATTCAACAGATTTAGAGTTCGCCTATGAAGCGGTCACCTTTAATGTAACGTTCAGCCACAGTATCGAAAGTTTACTTGCAGACGATATCATCCTGATTGATTCAAATCAAAATGCCTTAGATCTTTCTCTTTGGTCTATCGAAGCTCCAGTAAGTGAAGATGGACAAACATGGGAAATACAAATCACTCCTCCTGAAGCTCCAAACGATGTCGAAAATATTTCTGTGGGAATTCAAATAGAAGCTGGAAAAGTTTTAGATAGCTATGGAAACTCCAATGACGCTTATATCCAAACAGACTTTCTGCAAAAGTTTGATACAAAAAACCCTCTTTTATTCTCAGGAGGAGATAGTGCTCAAGTGAGTATTGTTGAAAACACAAATATCACTGAACCTCTTTACACTCCCAAAGTTTATGGCAAAAATATAGCCGAAGATAGTGAGGGTTTCACCTATGAACTAAGTGGTCCTGACGCAGATGCCTTTAATATTACCCCTAAAACAGGAGAGTTATCATTAAAAGCCTCTCCCGACTATGAAACAAAAACTTCCTACGAACTCGAAATAAAAGCTATTTATGATGGGATTTTTGACAGAACCCAAGCCCTAGAAATCACAGTACTCAATCAAGATGATACAGGCCCTTCTATGCCACCCATAGGGACCTTACAGGTCAACGAAAATATTCCTACGGATAACTTTATCTATGACTTTCAAGCTATTGACAATTATGGCGCAGCAGATGCCGATATCTCCTACTCCTTAGATGAATCTACCAACAGTATTTTGAGGATTGACCCTGAAAATGGTCAATTATTCTTGACCCTCTCTCCCAATTATGAAAATCAAAAGGAATATGACTTTAGGGTTAATATAAAAGACAATGAGGGCGTGGAAGAGAGTTTTCTCGGGAAATTAGAGATCCTTAATGAAAAAGAAACAACTTCTTTTTCCACACACATTTCGGCTGAAGATGACCCTTCAATGAAAAATGGGGTCAAAGACAACTCCCTTCTTATCCAGTTTGAAGATGCTTTTTCCGTACAAGATTTCACCTTAGACCAAATCCTTTTCGTCGACACCCAAAAAACTTTTGGACAAGATGCCAACCTCGAAGCCATTAATGTAAATAATAATTATGCTCATGATTTTCGCATCATTCTAGGAACAGATACAAACATTAGTAATGGAGACGCCTTCGTCATTAAAAAGGAAAATTTAAAAATAGATACAGGTGAAACACTTGATTCCAATATTGAATTAGCAGTACCAGATATCGTCCCCCCTACTCTTCAAATCTTGAATTTTTTTGATGCCGATCAAAACCAACTATATAGTGAAAATGATCAAATTATTTTTCACTTTTCCGAAGGTATCAACGAAAACTTGTTAAGCTTAGACTCTTTTGTTCTCGACACAAACAGTTGGGGAGAAGGCGCGACTATTAAAAGCACCGACAAAAAAGGTCTCGATAATAATACAAATTTTTCAAAAGAATTTATCCTTCAGTTAGGATCTTCTGTCAGTGTAAATGAGTCGAATATTATTTCTTTAGACGGCTCACACATAGAAGATAGTAATCAGAATAAATCTATCGATAACTTAACTCATCAACTCGCCACCCTTAACCTTCCTAGAAGTTCGGCTTTTGAATCGATCCAAGCTTTAGATCTTGATCAAGACGAAATGAAAGATGACGGGTTTTTGATACAATTTTCTCAACCGATAGAAAGTTCTAATCTCGATATTAGTGATTTAAATCTCAATAATGGCCATGATCTAGGAAGTTCCGCTACGATTGAAGCGAAAGATTCATCTTCGGGGTTCTCCAAGTCTTTTACCATTTCTTATGGAACAGACGCTTCTGTGATAGAAGGAGACCTCTTGTCTATAAAAAAAGATGCGGTTAAAAATGAAACAGGATTGAATGCTGAAAAAGATATCTTATTTCTTGTTCCCGACACCAAAGTTTTAGAAAAAAGCTATATCACAAGTGCTAAAACTCAAGGGGTAAGAGCTCCTGTAATAGAAGGCTTCGCCAAAGGAGATTCTAATATAACTCTAACCTTCACGCTAAACTCACAATCTTACTCATATCAAACAACCTCTTCGGTAGATGGTTCTTGGAGTATCACTTTAGGCATAGATGATCAAAGCAATAGTCCGACTTTTAATGACAAAGACTTTTTTGATTTTTATATAGATGTCAAAGACTCCAATGGAAATCTCTTAAAGCAAATGTCAAACAATCTATCCATAGATTTAACAAGTCCGGTCTATAAAGATTATTTGTTCAATCCAGAAAAAAGAGAAATCAGCCTTAACTTTGATGACAACCTTCTTTTGCCTTCTGATCAAGATATTTATTCTAAAATAATATTGGAAAATGGTGACGGTTCTAACATAGCGGCTTCTGAAATAGAATCTATTTTTATAAACCCAAATGCTCTAAATCAGTTAAATATTCAATTAAAAGAAAGTGTTGACCTTACGAAGGATTTAAAAGTTTCTATACAAAAAGGCGCTGTAAAAAACCTAGCTAGTTTAGACGTCGAAGAAGTAGACATCATAGATATCATTACCACAAACCCTGTTATATTAGAAGCTTCGCTTAGAATAAATCAAGGCGAAACCTTACTCATTACAAAACAGTTTATCAATGTTGTCGACGCAAACTCCTCTGATGAAAACTTGATAATAGAGGTTGATCAAGTCACAGGAGGAAGCTTTCAACTCGACCAGAAAGACGTATCTTCTTTCACTCAACAAAATGTTTTAGATGGTCGGGTCTCTTTTCAGCATGATGGCCAATCAGATGCCCCTTCTTTTATGATTGGCGTTTCAGATGAGTATACATCTATTCCTCCTGAGTTATCTGGGAATATTCGCTTTGGAAAAGTTTCTCCAAGAAACTTGATCTCTCATTGGGATGCGAGAAATATTGACGGAGATGGAGATATTTCTACAAATCCTTCGGACGGAGAATCACTATCCCTCTGGAAAGATGTATCAGGGTCAGCAAATAATCATGATGCTTTTCAAAATACGCTTTCTATGCAACCTACATATGCTGAGAGTGGAATCAATGGTCATCCAGCAGTTCTTTTTGGAGCAGATACAC